>CAZIOB010000093.1:0-38197 GCA_964540755.1 uncultured Prolixibacteraceae bacterium
AAAATATCGTGAAAAGAAATCAACAATAACGTAAAAGATATGGCAAACGATAATATTTTACATTTAGCCGAGATTGAAGTCTCATATAATCCGGTTGTTAAGCCTTCTGAAATGGTGAAAATAAGCTGCTCTTTGGACGCTGAGAGAATATTCCGCAGTATATGGAGCAATACTATTAATCTGAAAGAAAGCTTTTATGTCCTTAATCTGAACAGGACTAATAAAGTATTGGGATACCAGTTAATATCAATTGGAGAGATTTCCGGTACTGTTGTTGATCCTAAATGTATATTTCAGGTGACATTAAAAATAAACTCTACAGGATTGATTATTGCTCATAACCATGTGTCAGGTAATCCAGAACCCAGTGATGCCGATATAAAGATTACAAGTAAGATTAAAAATGCCGGTGAACTATTAGATGTTGCACTACTTGATCATCTTATTTTGTTGCCGGAAGGTTATACATCTTTGGTTGATGAGGGAATACTTTGAGGTACCGCTGATACCCAAATGCTACAGATTAGACACAGACTGTGCTTATTGTATGAGCTGTGGACATCATTAATAATGAATTCCATTTTCAGCTTTCAGGCATACGGTAATTTTCAACTTTCTTGTTTGGATAGTAAATTACACCAGCCAGAGGAGATAGTACAAGAAAAAATCCTGTAACTCTTTGAACCATAACTTGTGGAGCATACCGGAATCGAACCGGTGACCTCTTGACTGCCAGTCAAACGCTCTAGCCAACTGAGCTAATGCCCCAATGAATACGCAAATATATAAAATTTTGATAGTACCTGTAGTCACAGCTTCCTGAAATCAGTGAAAATTCATATAAACAATGTTTACGGCAATATTTGCACCTGATAATCGCTAATTTTCTTTTTTATTTCTAATATTTGGTGCAATTTTTGCATAAAAAATTTTAATGAAGCTTAAATAATCCGGTATTATTATGCCGGAATAACAGACAGGTATATTTTGTACTATTCAGGGGAGGCACAGGTAATCAAATTAAATTAGTAAAAAATTGATTTGCAAATGATAATTATTTTTTATCTTTAGCCTCTCATTTTGTATTAATTTTTATTGCAATAAACTATAAAAATAAAAAATATGGAACTTAAGAAAACACCAAAAGCGGACATTGAGAATAAAAAGAATTTGTTCCTTATGATAGGGCTGGTTTTAGCCCTGGCCATTACTCTCGTTGCTTTTGAGTGGAAAACCTCACCGAAAAAAACGGGATCACTCGGTAAGATTGAAACTCAGGAAGTGGAAGAGGAGATTATTCCTATTACACGTGAGCAGGAAGTAAAACCACCGCCGCCGCCACCACCGCCAAAAGTGGTTGAGGTATTGAATATTGTGGATGATGATGTTGAAATTGAAGATGAGCTGGTAATAGAAGATACTGAAGCTGACGAAGAAACTATGATCGATGTTGAACCTGTAATTAGTACTGAAACAGAGGAAGAGGAAGAGGAAGAATCAAAAGTATTTTTTATAGTGGAAGATATGCCGGAATTTCCCGGAGGGGATATGGCGCTCAGGCAATATATTGCCAATACTATCAAATATCCTGTAATTGCACAGGAAAATGGCATACAGGGTAAAGTATATGTAACTTTTGTAGTTGACCAGGATGGAGGAGTTTCTGATGCACGCATAGCAAGGGGTGTGGATCCATCCTTAGATAAAGAAGCCTTAAGGGTTGTGAACAGCCTTCCTAAATGGAAACCCGGGAAACAGCGTGGTAAACCGGTAAGGGTATCTTATACAGTACCGATTAATTTTGTATTGCAATAAAGAAAACAAATATTTTTTAGCTCCTGGCCCTCATGAAGGGTCAGGAGTTTTTTATGCAATAAATTTTCTATGATCGAAATAACTCCTGAAACAGAAAAAGCTGTACTTGTCGGACTTATTTATAAAGACCAGGATGAAAGACAGGCAAATGAGTATCTTGATGAACTGGAATTCCTCGCTGACACAGCCGGTGCAGTTGTACTTAAAAAATTTACCCAGAAGCTTGATATCCCTAATTCAACAACTTTTGTAGGTCCCGGCAAGCTTGAAGAAATAAGTAATTATATTGAAGCTGCTGAAGCAGATACAGTTATTTTTGACGACGAGCTGACACCAACTCAACTTCGAAACATCGAGAGAAAAGTTGAATGCAAGGTTCTTGACCGTACTAATCTTATTCTTGACATCTTTGCCCGAAGGGCGAAAACAGCACATGCCAAAACCCAGGTTGAGCTGGCCCAGTATCAGTACCTGCTTCCCCGGCTTACCCGCATGTGGACACACCTGGAACGGCAACGTGGAGGGATCGGATTACGGGGACCCGGGGAGACTCAGATTGAAACCGACCGCAGGATTATTCTTGATAAGATATCACGACTGAAAGAGCAATTAAAAAAAATTGAAAAACAAAAAGCTACCCAGAGAAAAAACCGGGGCAAACTTGTACGTGTTGCTTTAGTGGGTTATACAAACGTCGGGAAATCAACTATAATGAATATGATGGCCAAATCAGAAGTTTTTGCCGAAAATAAACTTTTCGCAACGCTTGATACAACCGTAAGAAAAATTGTTATTGTCAATCTTCCTTTTTTAATGGCCGATACTGTAGGATTTATCCGGAAACTGCCTCATGACCTGGTGGAATCATTCAAATCAACACTTGATGAAGTAAGAGAGGCGGATATACTTGTGCATGTAGTCGATATTTCTCATCCCGGATTTGAAGAACAGATAGATATTGTAAATGATACTCTGAATGAAATAGATCCGGCAGCTAAACCTGTCATTTATGCTTTTAACAAAATTGATGCATTCCGGTATATAGAAAAGGAAGATGATGATCTCACACCGGTAACAAAACACAACCTGACACTTGAGGATTGGGAAAATTCATGGCTGGCAAAAAGTAATAATCCCGCAGTATTTATCTCTGCAACAAAAAAGAAAAATATAGGCCAGTTTAAAAATATCCTTTATCGTGAAGTGCAGAAGATCCATGCAAAAAGGTTCCCTTATGATGATTATCTGTACGATATAACCTGGGAATAATACAAAAGCCTTTTACCGGCCTGTTGATCCTTCCTTAAATCTGGTACTGTTCAAACAAACTGAATAGAGATCAGTGCGACGGTCTTTCAGATTCCTGACTCCGCCAAATGCATGCAATTCTTTCAGAAGATCGAGATCAACATCTGCCACAAGTATCATTTCCGTATTGGGAGTTGCTTCTGCCTTAATCCCTGTTGTCGGGAAGGAAAAATCACAAGGTGTAAAGACAACCGATTGTGCGAACTGTATATCCATATTCTCTACTTTGGGCAGATTGCCCACAGATCCTGCAATAGCCACGTAACATTCATTTTCAATGGCACGTGACCGGGCGCAATATCTGACCCTCGAATATCCGTTCTGTGTATCAGTAAGGAATGGAACAAATAATATGTTCATACCCTGCTGTGCTAATATCCTGGATAATTCCGGAAATTCCACATCATAACAAATAAGCACACCTACCGGTCCGCAATCGGTTTCATAAACCTTAACTATGTCGCCACCTGATAATCCCCATGTTTTGACCTCATCCCCTGTAACATGAATCTTTTCATACGTTTCATAGGTTCCGTTCCTCCTGCACAAATAGCCTGTATTATATAGTTTGTTATTTCGGACAACAGGGAAACTGCCTGTTATAATGTTAATATTATATGCAATGGCCAGGTTTATAAAACGTTCCCGTATATTGTCAGTGTATTCGGCAAGCTTACGAATGGCATCAGCATAATTCAAATGGTTATAATCTGCCATAAGAGGAGCGTTAAAATACTCGGGAAACAGCACAAAATCACTTTTATAACCGGCTACCGCGTCTATAAAATATTCAACCTGCGTGAAAAGTTCATCAATATTCTTATATAAACGCATCTGCCACTGTATAAGCCCTAAACGTACCACTGATTTATAACCTGTATCCTTGTCACCCCTCTTCTGGTAATAGATATTATCCCACTGCAAAAGCACGGCATAAGCTTCCGACTCCTTATCGCCGGGCATGTAACCCTTAAGGACTTTTTTAACATGAAAATCATTTGAAAGCTGAAAGGTTAATATAGGATCATATATTTCCTTGTACTTAACCTTCTGAATGTACTCTTTGGGAGAGAGATCATCTGAATATTTATGATAATTAGGAATACGCCCCCCGAACACTATTGCCTTTAAATTCAATTTTTCACATAACTCCTTCCTGGCATCGTACAAACGGCGGCCCAAACGTAATCCTCTGAACTCCGGCCGGATAAAAATATCAATCCCGTATAGTGTATTACCTCCCGGGGAGTGTGTGTTAAAGGTATATCTGCCTGTAATCTCAATATATGTGTGGTCGTCACCAAATAGTTCATATTTAACTATTATTGATAAGGCACAGCCCACAACCACCCCGTCAACAACCACAGCCAGCTGGCCCTCGGGAAAAATTTGAATCAGCTTTTCTATCTCCTCCTCTTTCCAGTACAATTCGGGCCAGTCCCCGTATGCTTCTTTTTCTGATCTTCTCAACTCATCATAATCACCAGTATTAAGCTTACGTAATTCTACCTTGCCTATATTTTCCATATCCATATTTGCTTTTATATTCAAATATAAACTAAAATTCTAAATCTCTTGCTGTCCTTCATTTAATGCCACTGCTGAAGATAATGAACTGCTGCTAAATACTTAATAAATAAATATATAATGTCATGGAAAAGAAAAAGCCTTCCACCCTGAAATCAGGGTGAAAGGCGATATCTCTGTATTTGGTTGTCGCCGGTAAATATGCCTGATCTCAAACTCAGAAAATACCGGCCTGTGAAAAATATTATACTTCTCCTTCCCGGACCAGCCACTCTGCAATTTGCACTGCATTCAAAGCAGCTCCCTTTCTTATCTGATCGCTAACGCACCAGAAAGTTATGCTGTTGGCCCCGGAAATATCCTGTCTGATACGCCCTACATAAACATCATCCTTATTAGCAGAATAAAGAGGCATGGGATATTTATTTTCAGAAGGGTTGTCAATGACTGTAATTCCTTTAAACTTACTGAAAGCCTCTCTCACAGCTTCGGGTGAAATAGGTTTTTCAGTTTCAGCCCAAATTGCTTCAGAATGAGCACGAGCTACCGGAATACGAACACATGTTGCGCTCACTTCAGCTTCCGTATGCATTATCTTCTTTGTCTCCCAGTTCATTTTCATCTCCTCTTTAGTGTAATCATTATCGAGGAAAACATCAATATGAGGAATGATATTCATGGCTAACTGGTAGGGGAATTTTTTCACCGATGTATCCTTACCTGCAGCAATATCATTAATCTGTTGCTCCAATTCGGCAATTCCCATGGCTCCGGCACCACTTGCAGCCTGGTATGTAGCAACTTTAACACTCCTTATTTTTGCCATATCATCAATTGGCTTTAACGCAACTACCATCTGAATAGTTGAGCAATTAGGATTTGCAATAATATTACGGGGCCTGTTTTTTGAATCTTCAGCGTTTACTTCAGGCACAACAAGAGGAACATCATCATCATATCTGAATGCACTTGAATTGTCTATCATTATTGCGCCATGTTTTGTGATTGTCGTTGCAAACTCCTTTGACACCCCTGCCCCGGCGGAGGTGAGGGCTATATCAATATCTTTAAAATCATCATTGTGCTTTAATTCCTTTACAGTATATTTTTTACCTTTGAATTCATATTGTTTACCTGCACTTCTTTCTGATCCGAATAGTACTAAATCATCCATAGGAAAATTTCTCTCTTCAAGAACATTCAGAAACTCCTGTCCCACAGCTCCGCTGACTCCCACAATCGCAATTCTCATAAAAAAATAATTTTATTTAATGACTATTTTCTTTTAAACCTGCCGCAAAATTACTATTTTGCTTCCAAATGCAAAAAGAATGTTACGTATTATTCTAAAAATCTTAACGTTCGCTTTGCCACTGATAGTTAACCCGGCTTATACACAGAATATCTGGAAAGAAGAATTTCTGATCCCGGAAAAAGGTATTTGGGGAAAGGAAGACGGAAGCATCCGGTCCGATTTTAAAGGTATTACAAAATGGACTATTGACACAGCCGGAGTTAATCTCAGCGGCCCCGGCGATTATGCAAAAACGGTCAACACATCCGGAGGCCGTTTTGAATGCCGCGATATTGACGGCGAGGTTATCTGGAAATCAGAACATATTGGTATTTCACAGTATGATAAGATAAATATCCGGTTAACTGCTTATGAAACAGGCAGCGGCAATAATAAGGAGACTAAATATCTTAAAGCATTTTACAGGTTAAACAATGGTGAAGAAACTCCCTTTTCCATAAATGGAAAAAATTATGGTAACTGGGGAAAAAAAATCAGCCGGGAGAATGAACTTAAGGGTGATAGCCTCCGGATCATATGTTATATAAGAAATGACTATGCAGCAGATAAAGTTACTCTGGATGAGGTTACTGTATGGATAAAAGAGAAACCTTTGCCCCCGATCGGAAAAAATGAAATATTAATAACCGAAGTTCTTTTTAATCCTTATCCCGGCGGAGAGGATTTTGTTGAAATATATAATAATTCGGAGAAACCGTTGCCAATAAACAGGCTGCAGCTGGCTAACCGCGATAAACATCTTGGTCTGACACGCATTTATCCGGCCTCTGAATCAGATTATATTCTGCAGCCAGGATCATACCTTGCCGTAACAAAAGATACAAACAGCATCTCCAGGTGGTATGATGTCAAATGCCCGGACTGCGTAGCCCGGACAGATAAAATGCCTCCTTACAATAATGACGAAGGTTATGTAGTCTTACTTAATGAAGAAATGAAAATAGTTGACGAACTTTTTTACACCGAAGAGATGCATTCCCCTTTCCTGAGGGAACGTGAGGGAGTCTCTCTTGAAAGGATCTCTTTTTCTCTTCCCGCCGGCAAAATAGAAAACTGGCATTCCGCCTCCCGGGCTTCAGGATATGCAACACCGGGATATGAAAATTCCAGGGCAGAAGAGGAGAATGGACTTACGCCTCACGTATCTTTTGAACCTGATGCTTTCTCACCTGACCTCGACGGGTTCAATGACCAGTTTCTTATTCACTACAGAACATGTAACGAATATTGCGCAGTTACCATTAAAATATTTGATATTCACGGCAGATATATTTTTACACTCGTTAATAACGAAATCCCTGACTCCGAAGGTACATACAAATGGAACGGGGAAGATGAAACCGGCAGGCTTCTGAAACCCGGGGTTTATATAGTAACAGTGGTAATAGTTTACGATAACGGAATTATTAATCGTTATAAAGATGCAGTATTTATGACCCGGAGTCAGTGATGATGTAACCCAGTCTGAATTGCATAATTCCCGGCAACATCAGATTCAAACATTATACTACTGAAAAAAAATTATCTATTTGAGTAATTTTATTTACTTTTATATCAATATTCAAAAATCTTCCTCTGCCATGACTAATGAAAATTTAAAAGAATTTCATAAAAAAATGGCTGTGCTTTGCAGCCGGACAGAACAGTGTTCCCCTGACATCCATAAAAAAATAATCGCAGCAGGCTTTAACAGCGAAGATGCGGATTCCATAATTTCAAACCTTAAAAAGGAAAATTTCATTAATGATGAAAGATATGTCAATTCTTACATTTCGGAAAAATTTAGAATTAACAGATGGGGAAAGGTAAAAATGAAATACTATCTAAAAATGAAAGGATTGGATGAGGACCTGATAAAAAAAGGATTAGATGGCATGGATCAGGAAGAGTACCGTAAGGTACTTATTAATACCTTAAAGGAAAAAGCAGGAAAGGTAAAAAAGAAGAACAAATTTGAAAAAATGGGACAGATAATCCGGTTTGCACAAAACAGGGGCTTTGAGCCCGAACTGATACACAGATATCTCAATGAGGTAATTGAATAAATCTTATTACCTTTGCACAATACGAAAAAATCTATAAAAAATGATATTGAAAGACCAGGTTAAAGATTTGTTTGAGCGCCGGGATGCGCTGAGGAGGCATCTTTGACTATGATGCTAAATTGCTCAGTTTAAAAGAAGAAGAGCTAAAAACACATGATCCTGATTTCTGGTCCGATCCCCAAAAAGCTGAAGCCCAAATGAGAACTATTAAGTCGATAAGGGACTGGACTAATGCTTTTGAAAAAGTAGATCAGGCAGTAGAAGATATGGGGGTCCTTTTCGAATTTTTCGAAGCTGATGAAGCTGAAGAAAGTGAGGTTGACAAAGCATATAAAGATGCTCTGGAAAAAGTGGAAAAGCTGGAGACAAAAAATATGCTGCGCAATGAAGAGGACAGGCTGGGGGCAGTTCTTAAGATCAATGCCGGAGCAGGAGGAACAGAAAGCAACGACTGGGCTGAAATGCTTTACAGGATGTACACAAGGTGGTGTGAAAGTAAAGGTTATAGAATTAAACTGGCGGATATGCAGCCCGGCGATGAAACGGGTATAAAAAGCTGCACTCTCGAAATAGACAGTGAATTTGCCTATGGCTATCTGAAAAGTGAAAACGGTGTTCACAGACTGGTCCGCCTCTCACCTTTCAATGCACAAAATAAACGTATGACCTCTTTTACGTCGGTATTCGTCGCCCCGCTGGCCGATGATTCAATAAATATAGAAATAAATCCTTCTGACATAACCTGGGAAACCTTCCGCAGCAGCGGAGCAGGAGGGCAAAATGTGAACAAGGTGGAGACCGGTGTCCGGTTAAGGCATGCTCCCAGCGGAATCGTAATTGAAAATACCGAAAGCCGCTCCCAGTCAGGGAATAAAGAAAATGCCCTTCGTCTTCTTAAATCGCAGCTATACGAGATGGAACTTCGCAAAAGGAGGGAAGAAGAGATGAAGATCGAATCGCAGAAAAAAAAGATTGAATGGGGTTCCCAGATAAGGTCCTATGTTCTGCAACCATATAAAATGGTAAAGGATCTCCGTACAAACTATGAAACAGGAAATGTGAATGCTGTGCTGGACGGTGACCTTGACGGACTGATAAAAGCTTATCTTATGGAATTCGGGGGACAATAGTTCATGAGAGACCTTTAAAAAAATTGTCATGTATTCAAACGAAGATTATATAAACAGGGAAATCAGCTGGCTGTCATTTAATGAAAGGGTCCTCCAGGAGGCGGAAGACCCTGAGACACCTTTATTTGAAAGAATAAGGTTCATAGGCATCTTTTCTAACAACCTCGATGAATTTTTCCGGGTAAGAGTTGCCACTGTCCGCAGAATGGTGGACTTGGGTAAAGATGAGGAGAATCTTTTAGGTAATTATTCACCCCAGGAGCTTCATGATAAAATACATGAAATTGTATATTATCAGCAAAATAAAGTTCAGAAAATATTCAGGGATATACTTTCAGAACTCAACAGGAATAATATATTCATCATAAATGAAGAGGAACTAAGTCATAATCAGGGTATTTTCGTAAAAAAATTCTTTTACGAAAAGGTACTGCCAAATTTGGTTCCCATAATGCTGAGCAGGAAAAATAAATTTCCCTATCTGCGTGACCGCTCCGTATATTTGGCAGTTAAGCTTTCAAGTAGTTCTGATCCCGCCGATTTTGCATATTCACTGATCCGTATCCCCGGAAAAACCCTGAGACGTTTTATAGTATTACCAAAAGAGCACGGAAAAACTTATGTAATGCTCCTGGATGATATTATCCGTTATTGTTTAGACGATCTCTTCTTCTATTTCGATTATGATGTGTATGAAGCATACACTATTAAGATAACCCGGGATGCTGAAATAGATATTGATGATGATATCTCCAAAAGTTTTATTGAAAAGATGAGCCAGAGCCTGAAAAAAAGGAAAAAAGGCAGATTGGTGCGTTTAATATATGATCGTGATATTCCGGAAGATCTTCTGAATTTCATTCTTAAAAAAATGAAACTTGATAATGAAGAAAACACACTACCCGGGGGGAGATATCACAATCACAAAGATTTTATGAATTTCCCGGAAATCGGATCAAAAAAACATTACTATCCCAAACTCCCCCCATCCAGGAACAAATATCTTCCTCCTCATACGAGTATTTTGAGAATTCTCAGGAGCAGGGATGTTATACTTCATTATCCTTATCAGACATTCAACCATTTTCTTGATTTTCTGAGGGAAGCAGCGATAGATCCCGAGGTTATGGAAATAGGTATTACAATTTACCGGGTGGCAACAGATTCAAAAGTAATTAATACCCTTCTCAACGCTATAAGGAATGGAAAAGAGGTTACCGTTGTTATCGAGTTGCAGGCCAGATTCGATGAGGAGGCGAACATATACTGGTCAAATAAATTACAGGAAGAGGGCGCTAATGTGATCAATGGCATCCCTGGTATGAAGGTACATTCTAAACTGGCCTGGATAAGAAGAAACGAAGAAGGGCATTATAAAAATTACGCATATATAGGAACAGGTAATTTCCATGAAGAAACTGCCCGGGTATATGCTGATGACGGCCTTTTAACAGCTGATCCGAGACTGGCAGACGAAGTTGAAAAAATTTTTGATTTTTTCAAACACAATTATAAGCATTTTAATTATAAACATTTAATTGTCAGTCCGTTTTATATGCGCGACAAATTTCTGCAAAACATAGAGCACGAAATTAAAATAGCCAAAAAAGGCAGAAAAGGCTGGATGATACTTAAAATGAACAGCCTGATAGATCCGGTAATGATGGAAAGGATCTATGATGCTGCTGAATCGGGCGTTGAAATTAAACTGATAGTAAGAGGGATAATGGGAATGAAAATTGAAGGCAACATTTTCAGGAAAAATATCACAGCCATTAGCATTGTGGATAAATTTCTTGAGCATTCCCGCATATTTCTTTTTGGTAACGACGGGAATGAAAAGATGTATATTTCTTCCGCTGACTGGATGCCGCGGAATCTAAACCGAAGGATAGAAGTTGCATGCCCCGTTTACGATGAAACTATTAAAAACGAACTTAAAGAGATGCTCAAAATACAATTGAGGGATAATACAAAAGCCAGGATTCTGGATCCCTTTCTTAGAAATAAATACAACAATAGAAACCAGGGTTCAAGATACCGTGCCCAGGAAGATTATTATAATTTTATAAAAAATAAACATCATATCATTATGAAAATTTACCATAATCCCCGTTGTTCAAAAAGCAGGGAAGGATTAAAATATCTTGAGGAAAAAGGGTATGAACTGGAAATAGTAAAATATCTTGAAGAAGGTTTAGACAAGGAAAAACTGCATGAAATAATTACCAAAACAGGGAAGAAGCCTCTTGATCTTGTCAGGAAACAGGAAAAAGAATATAGGGAAAAATATAAAGATAAGGAACTTACAGACGACCAATGGATTGAGATACTCATCGAAAATCCCCGGCTGTTAAAGCGGCCTTTTGTAATAAACGGCAACAAAGCAATTCTGGCGGATCCTCCCGAAACCGTAACAAATATTCTTTAATAAAGCCGTAAGATAAAAGCAGGAAATTAAGACTTATAATTGATTATTCCAGACACTTTACAGCAATATCTTATCTTTTAATAACAATTTTTAAACCAAACTATAATAACCATGAAGATAAACGGGAAAATAGCAAAAGGAAAAGCTTTCGAAATGGCTGTGTAACTTAATTAACCCGGAGGCCGGCCTTAAGATTCTCTATTTCAGTAACCAGCTGATTTTTCTTTTTTATTGCTTTGGATAATTCAAATGCCGCCTTAACAGCTTCTTTATCATAGGTTTCCAATATTATATAATAATACCTGTCGCCAAGAAATACGGCTTTCAGCCTCCTGTCTGTATTATTTGCAATAAATTCAATTACGCCATTATCTTTCCCGTTACGGTAAGTAACTTTTTCCCATTTCGATTCCATAAAATCACTCCTGTGATTATCAGGATCATCCAGAGGAATTTTTTCAGTTTTTGCATCATCCCCCTGATCATAAACTCTTATTCCTGTATGATTAAGCCATTCCTCTCCATGATAATTACTGCTAAGGTAAATTTCACCTCTTTCATCCAGATAGATCTTAATGTAAGAACGATTCCACGACCTCTCAAAATCCTGCCGCTTATGGATATACTGTGTATATCTGTCGTATTGTGTCTTCTCTTTCTTAAAAGGTTTTTCCAATTCAGAAATAAAAACTTCCAGTGAATCCAGTTCTGCTTCTTTACGGTGAAGAAGATCGAACTGTATCTCTTCTTTAAGATTTTTAGCTGCATTGGAAGAATAAACTGCTTTGGGAAATAGCAGAGGGATACTGTCAAGATGTACCAAAGCTGCAACAGTATCATTTTCCTGTAAAAGTGAACGTACAACATTCATCTTTGCTCTTGCCTTCTCTTCGTCAGAAGGGCCACAACCGGCTAAAATAATTATCAGTATAAATATTAGTGGGTTGAATATAAGTTTCATATTTCAGAATTTTATAATTAATTGATTATAAATTAATAACAAATTTGAATCCGGGACCGCCCATTCTAATATCACAAACTCTTATTCAATAATATCATACAACTTTTATTGTTTGATTAAAAAAAGAGCATAATTATTTAATTTATTGGTAACAACCCGAACTTAAATATCATATAAACTTTTTATTTATGAGCTCCATAGTTTTACAGCTCATTTCTTCATTATTTTCCCCAAATTTAATAAAATGGGCATTATCCGAAAAGTAAAAAGCCAATAAATAATTAGAATAGCCTTTATATCATTCTAATAAATTCAGAAATTTTTTTTTCAAAACTTCACAACCAAACATATAACACTCATGCTAAAATCCGGTGTAATTTCATGATATTTTGATAAAGATTGAAACAGAATTTACCAGGCTTTTTTTTATTCAACAAGATATTTCCTAATTTTAATCCCTAAAGTAACTATATCATGATAACATTAACACAACTGGAATATATTGTGGCTGTTGATACATACCGACACTTTGGAAAAGCAGCTGATGCATGCTTTATTACCCAGCCCACTCTTTCAATGCAGATAAAAAAACTTGAAGAAGAACTGGAGATCATTATTTTTGATCGCAGCAGGCAACCGCTTATTCCGACAGATATAGGCCAGCGGCTTATCGATAAGGCCCGTGTTGTTTTGAAAGAAGCAGATGAACTTACCGATATTGTAAAAGAACATAAAAAACAAATATCAGGGACTCTCCGGATCGGGATCATACCCACATTGGCCCCCTACCTTCTGCCTGTCTTCATAGGCAGATACAAAAAAAAATATCCTCACATATTCATAAAAGTATTTGAACAGACTACCGGTCAGATTGTAGATCTGCTTCACCGCGACTTAATAGATGTTGGCATTTTGGTAACTCCCCTGAAAGAAGAAAAAATAATTGAAAAACCAATTTTTTATGAGGAAATGTTGGTTTACATGAACCAGGACAGCTTATTGAATAAGAAAAAAAAGATCACAATCAGGGATATTGCTATTCCTGAATTATGGCTTCTGAGTGACGGCCATTGTTTCCGGGAACAGGTTATAAATCTATGTTCTTTTCTCGGAACTGTTGAAAGTAAATTACCTTTTCAGTTCGAGGCCGGATCCCTGGAAACTCTTATGAATATTATTGACAGGGAGGGCGGAATAACTATCATTCCTGAACTGGCAAAAGCAGGAATGTCAGAAAAGAGGCTCCGGAATGTCAGATCTTTCAGCAATCTTAAACCACTCAGGGAAGTCAGCCTGGTATATTCAAGGCATTTTGCCAAACACAGACTTATTGATCTTCTTTGGAAGGAGATTAAAGAAGATGTTCCGGGTGAGCTTCAGAATGAAGAAAGAGGTACTATCGTTGAATGGAAATAATTTTTCCCCTTTAAAAAAAATAATTACATTTGCGCCCTGATTTTTGCGGACGTGGCGGAATTGGTAGACGCGCCAGACTTAGGATCTGGTGCCTAATGGCGTGGGGGTTCGAGTCCCTTCGTCCGCACAGGCCACACCGGCAGCATAACAGCACAAACATCGCCGGTGTTAAATAAAAAGTTTTCTGAAAATATATTATAAATTCCATCATGAACATCACCAGGGAAAATATTGACAATGTTAACGCAGTAATAAAAATTCTGATTGAAAAAGCAGATTACGAAAAGACTGTGGAGGAAAAACTCAAAGAGTATCAGAAAAAATCTTCCATACCGGGATTCAGGCCAGGGAAGGCTCCTCTGGGACTGATTAAAAAACGTGTTGGCAAAGCTATACTTCTGGATGAAGTAAATAACATGCTTTCACAAAATTTGACTAAGTATCTGATGGAAGAAAACCTTAACATCCTTGGGGAACCGCTTCCCAACAAGGACCAGCAAAAAGAGATTGACTTTGATAAGGATGAAAATTTTGAGTTTGCCTTTGATATTGCATTGTCTCCGGATATCAATGTCCCTTTAGGTAAAAATGATAAACTCCCCTATTACACTATAAAAGTTTCCGATGAAATGATCGACAAACAGGTTGAGATGATCTCCTCGCAAATGGGGCAAAATATTAAGGTTGATGAGGTAAAAGAAAAGTGCCTGGTCAGGGGTGATTTTAGGGAACTGGCAGAGGAAGGAGAAGAGAAAGAAGACGGTATTAATCCGGAAGGGATTATTATCGCTGTCGATACGATAAAAGATGATGATATTAAAAAACAATTTATCGGGAAGAGCAAGGATGATGTAATAATATTTAATCCTGTAACAGCTTTTAATGACCGTAAAGAAGTTGGACATCTTTTAAATATCGGTAATGAGGAAGCAGAGAAACTTGAAAGTATCTTTAAATATAAAATAACAGAAATACTTGAATTCCAAAAAGCTGAACTTAATGAAGATTTGTTTAAAAAATTATTTGGCGAGGATACTGAAATTAAGACCGGGAAGGATCTGAGAGAGAAAATTAAAAATGAAATTGCATCAAATCTGATGCACTCCTCAGAAAGAAAATTTATAGTGGATGTCCGGAAGGCTCTTTTAGAAAAAATAGATCCCAAGCTCCCGGAAGCCTTTTTAAAAAGGTGGCTCAAGGCAACCAACAACGATGTAAGTGAAGAAGATATTGAAAAAGATTTCAATGGATTTGCTGAAAACCTCAAATGGCAGCTGATTGTAAATTCCATTACAAAAGAAAATGAACTCAATGTGGATGATGATGAAGCATTTGAGTTTGCCAAGGAACTGGCTTATGCCCAGTACAGTCAGTATGGCATGCCCGATGCCCCTGAGGATCATCTGGAATCATTTGCACGAATGATTCTTGACAAGCCCGAAGAAAAAGAAAAGCTATATGATAAACTTATTGAAATTAAGGTAATTAAAGTTATCAAAGACAAAATTACACTTCAGAATAAAGAAGTGACAGAAAAAGAATTTACTGAACTGGCCAATACTTAATAATTCAGGGTATAATTCTAACATGCAATTTTTGTATATCTTTGCATAAATCTAACAGACAGGTCTTTTACATATTGATTGAATTAAATTTACACAGTATGAAACGAGCATGATTGAAAAATCACACAAGAGTATGATTAAAACAATCGCGGGTTCCACATGATACCTTTGAAAATAATTAATCTTAATCATATGCTATTCTTTACTTTATAAGGTTATCATGAAAATGATATGTACCGGATTTTAGTTTCTAAATGTGTAAATACAAAATTTTTCATGTACATTTGTGGGTTATAAAATTTTTTAGCATAAATAATCATGGGAAAACAAGAAGAATTCAAAAAATACGCTATAAGTAATGCCGGCATAAGCAGTCTGACATTACATCGTTACTCTTCTGCCTACAGTAATTATATTTCCCCTACCATCATAGAAGAAAGACAACTTAATGTTGCTTCAATGGATGTATTCTCGAGATTGATGATGGACCGGATTATCTTTTTAGGGGTGCCTATTGATGATACTGTAGCCAATATTATACAGGCTCAGTTACTGTTTCTGGAATCCACTGATCCTGCCAAAGATATCCAAATATATTTCAATACACCGGGAGGCCATGTGCATGCCGGTCTCGGCATTTATGATACAATGCAGTACATTTCTGCTGATATAGCTACTATATGCACCGGAATGGCTGCTTCCATGGGAGCAGTATTACTGACAGCCGGGGCTAAAGGGAAAAGGTCTGCCCTCAGGCACTCAAGAATTATGATCCACCAGCCAATGGGAGGCGCACAGGGGCCTGCTTCAGATATAGAGATCACTGCCAGGGAAATACTGAAAATAAAGGCCGAATTATATAATATCATTGCCCAGCACTCCGGCAAATCAGTAAAACAGGTAGAAAAAGATGCTGACAGAGATTACTGGATGACCTCGGCAGAGGCAGTGAAGTATGGTATGATCGATGAAATCTTAGAACGGGGGAAAAATAAAAATGGCAAATAAAGAGAGGACAGACAAATGCTCATTTTGCGGACGCGAAAAAAGTGAGGTCAATCTCCTAATTGCAGGTATTGACGGACATATTTGCGACCGTTGCGCAGAACAGGCTTATTCAATTATACAGGAAGAACTCAAAAAAAACAGCGCTTTTAATCTTGCCGATATTAAACTTCTAAGGCCAAAACAGATAAAAGAATTTCTTGATCAGTATGTTATCGATCAGGATGAAGCAAAAAAAATCATTTCTGTTGCTGTATATAATCATTACAAAAGACTGTCACAGCCAATGGATAATGATGAAACCGAAATAGAGAAATCAAATATTATACTTGTAGGCGAGACAGGGACAGGCAAAACACTGCTTGCAAGAACAATAGCCAGGATGCTGCATGTTCCTTTTACTATTGTTGATGCAACGATCCTCACAGAAGCAGGCTATGTGGGTGAGGATATTGAAAGTATCCTGACCCGCTTATTACAGGCAGCTGACTATCATATTGAATCTGCAGAACGCGGAATAGTGTTTGTCGATGAAATTGATAAAATAGCCCGTAAAAGCGACAATCCTTCAATTACCAGGGATGTCTCGGGAGAGGGAGTTCAGCAGGGACTGCTAAAGTTACTTGAAGGATCAATAGTTAACGTACCGCCACAGGGTGGCCGTAAACATCCGGAGCAAAAGCTTATCCCCATAGATACAAAAAATATTCTCTTCATATGTGGCGGCGCTTTTGACGGCATTGAGAGAAAAATTGCCAACCGCTTGAATACTAAAGTTATAGGATACAGCGCTGCCAGAGAGGTAGATCGTATAGAAAGAGAAAATCTCTTGCAGTATATTGCTCCGCAAGATCTTAAATCTTACGGATTAATCCCTGAAATAATAGGTCGCCTTCCTGTCCTTGTACATCTGGATCCTTTGGGAAAAGATACTCTGCGAAGCATTCTTACAGATCCCAAAAATTCAGTCATAAAACAATATAAGAAGCTTTTTCAGTTAGATAAAATTGAATTGGAATTTGAAGAAGAAGCCTTACAATATATTGTGGAGAAAGCCATTGAGTTTAAACTCGGGGCACGCGGATTGCGTTCTATTTGTGAAAGTATCATGAACGATGCCATGTATGAATCTCCCACCAATAAGATAGAACATCTCGTAATAACAAAAGATTATGCCAGGAGCAAACTGGACAAGACAAGTGTAAGGAGATTAAAAGCAAGTTGACGAATCCCCTCAGCCTTCCCAGATGGGTATTTCAATATGGAAAGTTGATCCTTTGTCCTGTTCCGTTTCATACCAGACATAACCTGAAAAATTTTCAACTATATTTTTTACAATTGCCAGTCCCAGACCCATACCGCCTGATTTTGTGGTAAAGCTGGGACTGAATAATTTATTCCTCAGGCTTTCGGGAATTCCTGTTCCGTTATCAGAAACCGATATTATGGCATATTCTTCGCGTCTGCTTAAATTAATAATAATATTTGGATCCCTGTAATCCGGTATCGCCTGAATACCATTTTTTATCAAATTTATTATTGCACGTGAGAATTGCTCTCTGTCAGCTTTAACCTCCAGGTATTCCAGTCCTCCTGTGTGAAACTCTATATTACCCTGATGAGTGTCAAACAGGTCAAGCACTTTTCTAAGTTGGTCTGCCAGTTTAAATACCTGTGTCTTTGCCATCGGCATTTTGGCAAAATTTGAAAACTCAGTTGCTATATTTGAAAGATTATCTATTTGTTCAATAAGCGTAGAAGACACCCGGTCAAGATACTCATTATATTCCTCATCCTTTCCTTTGGCACGCTGTAAATGCTGTATATTCAGCTTCATTGGGGTCAGGGGATTTTTAATTTCATGGGCAATCTGCTTGGCCATTTCACGCCAGGCTGACTCGCGTTCCGAGCGTGCAAGAAGTTCAGCGCTTACAGCCAGTTCCTCAACCTTCCTGTTATACTCTCTCACCAGGCTTCCTATTTCATCATTTCTCTTATATTGTATAGGTTCATTTCGCTTCCCTAACTGCATTTTGCGCAAATTCTCCTGAATCAGCACAAGCGGACGGGTTATCTGATTTGATATAAAAATAGCAACGATAATACTGACAAGAAATAATAACACATACAGATTAAGAAAGGCAACAATTATAGTTGAAAGTTCCTGGCTATAACGGTCCTGATTAATAAAATAAGGAAGATTTATTGCACCAAGGTAATCACCCCTGTTATTAATTATCGGCCTGTAGGCTGACAAATAGGACATCTTTCCTATCTCCTCAGGCAAAAGACAACTTATCTGAAAATTATCAAAGATCTGATAATATGCCTGAGTATTCATCATCGGGGATATCAATCCGCGATTATATACCTCACTACGTGAAGAAGCGATTAACCTGCCATCTGTTCCATAAATGTTGATATCTGTATTGAACATATTGGAAAGTTTAATAAGCTCCCTGTTAAGCCAATCAACCATTTCAACATCAATCTTATCGACATCTTCCAGGCTCAGATCTAATTCTTCGGAAATAGATGTCATCTTCTCATTTAAATCATTCCTGTGATTTTCCTTATATTCCTTAACATTATACCAGACAGTGGCTATTGCTACCATTAAAAGTGAAACAAAAACTATAGAAATTATAACAGCCTGTATCTTAAACTTGAGATCAAAATTGACGCTTTGTCTCCTTATAGACTGATTTATTATTAAAATAAGAATTAATACCGACAATAGATAAAAAACAAACAGATATGGGAAAGATATAAGATAATCGACAAATGTAAACAGTTCTCTTGATACAATTACATAATTATCTTCACGGGTATGATAAAAAAGATGTTCCATTCCGTCCCATAAAAGATATTCAAATTCTTTATCTGTTACCGGGTATGAATGCACATAAAAATTATAATTGTAATCACCATGTTTATCAGTAAGTTCTCCTCCATAATATTTGGCATAATCAAACTTTTTATAATTCTCTGTTTTAGCCATTGATTTATCAATAAGCAGTTCGGGAAATCCTATCCCCTCAAAAAGTAAATCGGAATTTAACTCTATAAAAATAGAAACGCCTCTTGATTCTGCGGAAAGGGGATAATGAAGCCATCCGGTATAAGATATACGACCGTTCATATTATCCATAAAATAAAAGTTTGTTCCTTCTATCTTAATTCCCTGGGCCTCTATCATGTCTTCAAAAAAATCTATGCAGGGTGCCATCCTTTTTTCCATTTCTATAAAAAGACTGTCAGATCCGGAACAAACAAAGAATCTGACATCATAACGCCTAAAATAGCCGCTGAAGTAGGTTTGCTCAATATAATCTATAAGCCCCTCATCTTCAATCAATAAACGAGGAATGACCGAATCAGTGCGAATCTGGTTCTGAATCTCAACCAAAAATACATCAGCTGCGGGATCACGTTCAGCAACAAGACTAATAGCCATTGACCTTTGCATCTCTCTCTGTTTTGAAGCTGTAGTATTATAAAAGACTACAAGAGAATAGAGGGAAGCTGCCGAAACGAATATTATCAGATAACTTAATGTAAATTTCTGAAGATAATTTTTGCTGAACAATAAAGCCAAAAAAATTGCAACTAAAAATAATGACAGCGCTTCGATATATATCCTGCCTATTGATATGTATTGCATCATAGCCAGGAATAGCGATATCCCTGATACTACAACAATAAGTTCGCCAGGTTTAAAATCATTTTTTGAGCTATCAACAATTTTAACCGTAAAGAACAGAACCGTCAATAATAATAATCCAACTGAAAAAATAGCCAGCCCGCTTTGCGCACTAACGTCAATAATCCGGTTAAGAGAGAAAGAGACAGTACTGTTGAAGATAAGTTCTCTTATATAATAATGTACTAAAAGATACAGACTACCTGAAAAAAGAAGAAATAATAAAATAATATTTTTCCCTGACAGAAATGAATCCTTTTTAATCCAGTCCAGATCAAGATCCTTCCCGAAATTATAAATCCAGAAAAGGAAAAACATCGACAACAAAAAGAAATCACCCAGAGAAGGTAACCAGTCACTCAAAGCAAATATAGAGGGACTAAAAAAATCAAGCAGAAAAAATACCTTTGGTATCTGAAATATCAAATGAAGCCAATATGTAAGAAATAATGCTATAGCCAGGAAAAAGAGCCTGAGAAAAAACGGGGTATCAGTTTCAATAAACCACCGGCGAAAATAAAGCAGAAGAATAAGCAGTCCTACAAAATAGATTAATCCGGGAATATATAACTGATTTGTAGTACAAAAATAATTACCTACAGGCTGGACAGAAAAAAGGTAATTGCCGGTTATACTGTAAACGGGATAAGTATCTTCACTCTCCTCTTCAATAATCTTAAATTCGTCAGGAAGATCATATTCCTTTGAAAAAACATTCTTCAGATATTTATTCTCATAACTGTAGCTATGCTTTAAAAGATGCAGGCCATAAATATGATAGTCGCTTTGTATCAGCTCCCTCGCTAAATAATAACCGTTAGGCATTTGTATCACCCCGTCTTCATGTAATAATATATCCTGATTTTTATAGAAGGATATCGAACGGTCAGACCAATAATATAAATCATCATCCTTATAGACCAAAATGCCGAAATCATTCTTCTCAAGCCATTTTATATCTTTACTGACATAATCATGAAAATTATCTTCAAAATCATCACTCTTAACAATTGAAGCCAGATGGCTCAGATAACCTGTAAGTTCTTTTTCATTTTCCTGCAACTGCTCCCTGAAATCATTGATCAATTGAGTTTCAGGATGTTTTTTAAACAGACTGTTCTCAATAATTGCTGCAGTGATAAAGAAGCTGATGGCAATAATAAGGTAACTATATTTATTTAATTTGAATAACATTCTATAAAAATTAAGGAACCCCGTTTCGCAAAAATTTCTACTAAAATTATTTATCTGCCTGTAGCTATAATCTAACAACGCTGATATTAATTCCGCTTTGTAAAAATATTTTCCTTTTTAAAATTAGCATATTCTGATCACTATATATTACTCCATTTTGTATCAAATATTCTTTAAACTAATATCAAACAACATAGTATTAACTCCTAAAGACAAAACATCTAATCATTATGATAGGGTTCGCCCCTGATAATTGAAAATGCCCTGTAAATTTGTTCTACGCACAAAAGTCGAGCCAATTGATGTGAAAAAGTCATTTTGGAAAGAGAAATTACAGATACCGCCTTTTGTTTAACCTCATCTGAAAATCCATACGGGCCTCCGATCACAAAAATCAATTCCTTTAAACCATGTATCATCTTTTGTTCAATAAATCCAGCGAATTCCCGCGAAGAATAATTTTTCCCATATTCGTCGAACAAATGTAATTCTTTTTCCGCACCCATTTTTGAAAGTATCTTTTCTCCTTCCAATATCTTTCGCTGGTCTGCTACTATATTTTTTGTTTTTTTCAGATCAGGGATTTCGATTATTTTAAAGTCGCAATAATGCGCCAATCGCCGCGAATACAGGTTAATACCTTCTTTTATGAATTTTTGGTCAGTTTTCCCTATAACCAATATAGTTATCTTCATTCTGTGAAATGAATTATTATTTTATAATTTTACACTAAATTAAGAGGTTGAATATATTTTTGCATAGTTTTTGCTATAAATATGGGAATTGAATGTCTGAAAATAATAAATATGCAATTAATAAAGAAATCATCTTTTTTGATAATTCTTTTTGCAGGACTGATAAATAGTCCGCTAACTGTAAAAGGCCAGGTATCCGATGATATTATTTTAAGCCTGAAATCGGGGAATGCAAAAATCCTTTCTGATTATTTCAATCAGAATGTTGAATTGGTTCTGCCTGAAAGCGATAATGTTTATAGTAAAGCCCAGGCTCAGCAAATTGTCGGAGATTTTTTCAATTCATATTCACCTGTAAGTTTCACGGTTATCCATAAGGGGGGAAAAGATGGCGCCAAATATGTAATTGGGAAACTTGGAACAAAAGAAGGTAACTTCAGGGTTTATTTTTTACTAAAACAGAGTCAGGGTAAAGATTATATCCATCAACTCAGAATAGAAAAACAGGAATGACCCTTATGAAAAAGGTTTTGCTAAATCAGGGCTGGTATAAAAAAAAAATAGAAAAGGCTATCGAAAAGGCAGAACATATTTCTTTACCATTTTTTGATGGTATTCCGATATATAATGTAGCTCTCTTCTTTTGGCGCAGTATAGTAAATGGTTCTATTACCACCCGGGCCTCCGCAATTGCTTTTTCATTTTTCATGGCATTTTTCCCGGCAGTACTGTTTTTGTTCACCCTGATACCTTATATACCAATTGAAAATTTCCAGGCTGAACTTTTTCATCTTATTCAGGAAATTTTACCACCCGGCACTTTCTCAACAGTTGAAGAGACTGTAGAAGATATAATTACAAGGCCAAGAGGAGGGCTGCTCTCTTTAGGTTTTTTAATGGCGCTGATCTTTTCAACAAACGGGCTTGTCTCTATGATGAGCGCCTTTGATGCAACGATCCACAGCATCCACCGCAGGTCATGGATAAGCCAGTGGCTTACAGCCATATTTTTACTTGTAATACTTTCCGTATTACTCACCCTGGCAATTACTTTGCTTATAGCCGGACAAACAGCTATAAATTATCTTCAGGAACATCATATACTTCGTGACAACTTTACGGTTTTCCTGCTGACATTCGGAAAGTGGGTAATTATTGTTTTTCTTTTTTTCTTCGCCTATTCCTTCCTGTATTACATGGCTCCGGCAAAAAAAACAAAATGGCGTTTTATCTCGGCAGGAGGAAGTCTGGCCACCATCTTAAGTATTATAGCGATAATCGGTTTTGCCTTTTATATTAATAACTTCAGCCAGTATAACAAGCTTTATGGTTCAATAGGCACTCTGCTGATAATTCTTTTCCTCACATATATTATGTCTCTCATTCTTTTAGTGGGATTCGAACTGAATGCAAGCATTTACCAGGCACATGCCGAAAAGGAAGAGAACGGAGAAGAAAATATTCCGTCAATACAATAAAATTTCACCGGCAGGAAATCTATCTTACGTTTCTCTCTTAGTTTTTTCCTTGTTTAAAAAGTATCTCCTTCTCTTTTTTTGTAAGACTCTCATATCCTGACTCAGCAATTTTGTCAAGTATCCGGTTGATCTCTTCCTGTTGAATGTTTTTCTGACGATTATATTCGTAATCATCTCTTGGAGGAGATTGAGATTGTTTAAAAGAAACTTTCATCTTTTGTCCGTTGTTAAAAAACTTTTTTACTTTATCACCCATGCTGATCAGCCATGATCCTAAATCCTTTCCCCTGCGAAGCTCGTATATATAGAACCAACCCCATGCAGCACCACCCAGATGTGCAACATTTCCACCGGGATTCGATGCTGATATGCCTATAACGGACAGAACCACATAAAAGACAGCGACGTACTTTAAGGGAAACCTGCCTATAAAAAACAGATGTATTTCACGATCAGGGTCATAAAATGCAGTTGCTGTCAATATAGCCATTACCGATGCTGAAGCTCCCAGCAAGAAGCCCCTAACACCGGTAAAAGCAGGGAATATATTAAAAGCAGCTACATATAAAAAAGCTCCGCTGATTCCACCTAACAAATAAACCGCCCATAGTTTATCTCCTTCGAAATGATAAAGGAATAATTTTCCAAACCAATATAACCCGAGTATATTAAAAAGCAAATGCAAAAATCCTGCATGCAGGAACATATAACTTACAGGAGTCCATGGCCTGCCCGCCAGCAAAGTTAAATCGGACGGCACCATCAGCCATTCAACGGCATTAAAATTTTGGCCCGCCAGGTAAAAAATAACTCCCATTATCTTAATAAGCAGAAAAACAGCCAGATTAATGTATATCAACCTGGTCAGAGCAGAACCTTCTTTAAATGTTCTTTTGATTTCATTAAAAATATCCACTAATAAAAATGCTTTGTTCTTTTATTCCAGTATTTAATTAACAGATACCCAAATAGCATGCCACCAAGATGAGCAAAATGAGCTACGTTGCTTCCCGGTTGGGAAAATCCAAGATAAAGCTCGAGTAATCCATATCCTATTACGAAATATTTAGCTTTAATAGGAATAGGAGGGAAAAGCAACATTAACTGTGTATTTGGAAACAATACGCCAAAAGCAAGCAGTACACCAAAAACTGCTCCGGAAGCGCCTACCGTTGGAATATCCATTTTCATTTGAAGTATCCTCTCCATAAGCCTTCTGCCCTCCCCTGTGTATGAGGAACTGTCAGGATTGTCATACCAGTTATTAATAAAATCGCGTACCTGTAGTGACGCATTTGACAGATGTCTGTTAACAAACTGCTCAAGTACCTCAGGAGAAGGCGTATTATTGAATGCTTCAACTGTATTTTGCATGGAAGATATCTCGAGATAATTCACAAACGTATGCAGAGCCACAGCCCCCAGTCCTGTAACGAAATAATAAATCAGGAATCTTCTTGATCCCCATACGCTTTCAAGTACCCGGCCAAACATCCAAAGGGCAAACATATTAAAGAAAAGATGGCCGAGCCCTCCATGCATAAACATATGAGTTATAACCTGGTGAAGCATGAACTTATCTGATCCGGGGTAATGCATTCCAAAATACTCTACGAGGTCAATCCCCCTGCCATGCAGAACCCAGGTAGCCAATAACAAGAGCACATTAATAATGATCAGGTTTTTTACAACCGGTGGAATATTATTTGCTATGGGTCTATAATTCATTTCTTTTAATTTAGTTCTGATAACAGCAATTGCCGGACCAATTGGGAAAAACTACAAAATAACGACATAATGTCATTTATTTAACATTTTCTCAATTTCTTCTGTAGAAATTATAGTTAAAACTTTCTTTCCTTCGGGAGAATAATTAGGTGTTGAACAGGCAAAAAGATTATCTATTAAATAATCTATCTCCTCCTGCTCAAGTTCAGTTCCATAGTTTAGCGCTGAACTTTTGGCGAGGGATATAGCGACCTGCTCTTTTACTTTATTCTTTGCATTCACTGGTGAATTTTTATATTCTTCCAGTAATTTTTCTACTATCATTTCCGGGGTTGCCATATGCAACTCACCCGGGGTCCCATTGATAACAAAAGTATTTTTGCCAAATTCACGGATATCAAATCCCAATGAATTCAAATCGCTAAGAATTGTTTTAAGTAACTCTGCATCACCGGGGTCAAGTTCAATTGTCTGGGGAAAAAGTTGCTGCTGGCTTGGCACGGAATCTGATTTAAGTATCTCCATGAATTTTTCAAAGAAAATCCGCTCATGTGCCCTTTTCTGGTTTATTATCATCAATCCCGACTTAACCGGGATAAGGATAAACCTCTGTTTCAATTGCAATGCTTTTTTTCCTGTATATTTTTCCCGGATCAGAAAATCAGGCCGGACCTCGCTGTCGAAATTACTCCGGCCGGACTGACGGTTATCTTCTTCAATAATGGAATACAAATCCTGCCAGTTACTAATATCCTCCCTGCCGGAAGATTTAATACCAAAGCTTTTTGAAGAAATACCCTTCCCCCTTTCAAAAGGATTATATTCCGGATCAACTTTAATCTCAGGGAAAGAAATATCCCCTTTCTTTTTTCCCGGAACAGGAATATCTATACTGCCATCCTGATCAAAATCTATTGAAGGCACAACATTATGCCTGCCGAGTGATTCACGGACAGATGCATTGATAACCTGCCAGATAGCCTGACCGTTTTCAAATTTAACCTCAGTCTTGGTAGGATGCACATTAATATCAATAGCCGCAGGATCAATATCCAGAAAAAGAAAATAGGACGGGAAGGTATCCGGAGGAAGCAATTTTTCATATGCCTGTATAACGGCCTTGTGAAAATAGGGACTGCGCATATAGCGTTTATTTACAAAAAAGAACTGTTCGCCCATTGTCTTCCTGGCAAATTTTGGCAATCCTGTAAATCCGTATATATTGACAATACTTGTTTTCTCATCGACATTTACCAGGTTTTGGTTAATATTTCTGCCAAAAACATCTACAATTCGTTTCCGGTAATTTGACTTTACCAGTTCATAAAGAAGTGAGTTATTATGATATACTGAAAAATGAATATCCGGATTCGGAATCACAACCCTCTGTATCTCATTAATGATATGCTTCAATTCAGCGGTATTGCTCTTGAGGAACTTACGACGGGCAGGGACATTGAAAAAAAGATTTTTAACTGTAATAGTAGTTCCT
This sequence comes from uncultured Prolixibacteraceae bacterium, assembly GCA_964540755.1. Taxonomy (GTDB): domain Bacteria; phylum Bacteroidota; class Bacteroidia; order Bacteroidales; family Prolixibacteraceae; genus JAAYJR01. Next base: position 26,809 of record CAZIOB010000093.1, read on the forward strand.
TTGTTACAACCAGCAGGTTCATGGACTTTCAATTCAGATCCTGAAATATTAATAAAGGTGCCTAATTCATCCTGCTCCCTCTTTGTGCGAATTTCCACATCTGCTATAGCGGCAATTGATGCCAGGGCTTCTCCCCGGAATCCTAAAGTTCTGATACTGAACAAATCATTGGCATTTAATATTTTAGAAGTAGCATGCCTCTCAAATGCCATTCGTGCATCAGTTGCGGACATACCACAACCATTGTCGGAAATTTTAATCAGGGTTTTCCCTGCATCTTTTATATGTATAGTTACTTCATCGGCACCGGCATCAAGCGAATTCTCCACCAGTTCCTTCACAACAGAGGCTGGTCGTTGAATAACTTCACCGGCAGCTATCTGGTTTGCTACCGAATCGGGCAATAATTGAATAATATCACTCACTAAAACGTAAAATCAGAATAAAAAAACAGGTAAAAAATAAGCGCAAGTATTATAATCAGGATGATCAGTCGTGTATTGGATGCTTTGCGGGCGCGTTCAGTTGATTTTGAATGCCCCCCCTGTGCCAGTCTGAACTGACCTTTTATATTTGATCTGTACGGCCTGGCATCATCATTCTTTTCTTCAGGAATACCCAACTCTTCCCTGATCCTGCGTTCTCTTTCATCCCGTTCCTCCTGCCCCGGATCATAAAACCTGGGAGTGATATGAAATTTTTTTGTTCCCGGAAGATAAAAAAACCGTCCAATCATAACTATACAATTATTTTTACAAAGATACTGTTTATTCTGCAAAATTCATGAAAACAAAAAATTCTGCGAGAGTTCCTTAAAACACAAAGCAGGAGAAATAAAAATTTTCAAAATCGATCTGGAATTATTTGTCTTATGAAAAAATATTATTTACTTAGCCACGTTAATGTTGAAATTTACAAACATGAATTCATAAATTATTTCTTAATTATTAAGGATCTCCAAATTCAAAAATAACAAAAATTAAAGAATGAAACGATTAATAATTATTGCAATTTTATTATTGCCTGCTTCCCTGTTCGCTCAGACGGAGAGGGGTAAATGGCTGTTCTTTTCAGGAACGGACATCACGGCAGTGTTTGGTACAAACACTATTAAATACGACGGTAATGACATCACCGACATGAAAACATCGTCGTTCGAACTAAAACCAGGTGTTGGTTATTTTATAGCTAACAACTTTGCCCTGGGAGTCACTACTCCTTTATCTTTTAAGAAAAACGGATACAGCACTTTCGATGTTAAAGAATCAACTTACGGAGCATCATTGCTGGGAAGGTATTATTTCGGCAATAGTAATTTCAAACCATTTGTAATTGCCGAAGCCGGTTATCTGGCTTCAAAAAATTATTCTGAGATGGCAGGCTCTCAGTATGATGATCTCTTCAACGGACCGGCTTTTGGAGGCGGGATTGGCCTGGCATGTTTTATAAATGAACATATTTCACTGGATATTGAGCTGGGCTATGTTTTTTCAAGCCTGGTATATAGTGAAGATAAAGAATTAAAAATGAATGTTAACGGATTCGGCATACAAGCCGGGTTCTCAATAATTCCATAAGATGCACAGGTTTTTGCTTATTTCGGTTATTATAGCCGTATTAATGGCCGGGTGTGTTGAAGATGACCCGCACTCATCCAGGATTCTCGAACTGGGTTTCTCAGTAAAAGAATTATATAAAAAAGGAGTGACAGCAAAACAACTTTTCTATGCAGGTGCAAACCTTGAAGAACTGATTGATTCAGATATCCCGCCCGCCGAACTTGATGCTATTGATGAAATTTGCCTGCATGATATCATAATGGCAGGAGGAGACCTTGATGAATTAAAAGAATATTTGGTAACTTCCGCGTACAGTCTGGATGAATTAATGGATGAGGGACTGGGTATAAGTTTTTTAAAGGAGCTGGGGTATGAAGATGAATTAAAAAGTAAAGATTATCTGGGAATCCTTCAGGATATAGACGGAAATACATATGACTGGGTTAAGGTTGGGCAACAGAAATGGATGACTCAAAATTTAAGGGCAACAAGGTACAGCGACGGGATTCAGATAACAAAAGAAATTCCCAACCAGCGATATATTGAAGCAGAAGATTCTTTAAGCTGCTACCTTGATCCGTGTGACAATAATCCGCTGATCTCGCAGGAATATTGTGACACTGATCCGGGCTTTGCTTATACCTATACTGCAGCAACCAGGTCTTATATTGTTTCTCCGAACCGGAAGGTACAGGGAATATGCCCCGAGGGATGGCGACTTCCCACCATTAAAGATGTTGAAGAGTTATTTGAATATACCGAACAATATTATCCGGCAACTAATTCCTCAGCAGGGTTGCGTTCACCGGCATTCTGGCATTCCGGCCACGAAACGGGCAATGACTTTTTTGGCTTAAATATCTATCCTAATGCCCAGTATTCATTCACTCTTGTCTCAGGATTTGATTATCTATCCGACGGCTCACCTGAAGGAGGGGGGATATACTGGACAAGCGATGATAATACTTACATCGATCCCGAATATATATATTACCGTGCAACATACTGGCTGGTTCACGGAGAGGGATATTACATTTCGACAATTGATAAACGTCATGCAATATGTGTGAGATGTATAATGGATGATAATTAATAAAATTTACTGATATCTTCCACATCACCCCGCTCGAAAACCCGCTCAATAACGAAATTTGCTTTGGCATCGTAATCGATTTGCTCAAAGTTCACATCCCAGAAGATGCGCTTGTTGAATACAGGTTTTTGCTTCTCATTCATACAGCTAAGATAATGAATTCAGGGTAAAGGGGAAACAATTCAGTTATATAGATTACCTAATGAGCCTCCGGTAATTTAAATAAAATCATTAATTTTGACAAAACAGGTAAAAAAAATGAATATTGCTCCATTCTCAAAACATATTTTCTGGTCATATAAAAACAATGCAGACTTGCCCGAAAGCTTAGTGGTTCAACAAGTGATCACCTATGGAGAAATAACCGATTTTAGAAAACTTGCAGCGCTCCTCCCAAAACAAAACATTATTGATGCAATAGAAAAATGGCAAAACAAAGACAAATATGCTAAACACATTCATTTCCTGAAACAAGTCTTTTTATATGAAACGAGCATGTAAAATATTTACAGCCATGATGATTATTACAATACATGCGAGTTCCATACTATACCTTTAAAAACAAACAATTTTAATAGTATGAATAATTCAGCTATCAATCTGCAGTTCATGCCACCTCAAACATTATCAGTATTCGAGAAACTGGGTGAGAGCCGCTTTATAAAAGACTATACACTTGTTGGTGGTACGGCGCTTGCTATGCAATTAGAACATCGCATGTCGGAAGATCTTGATTTCTTGATTGATGCAGAGAAACTAAATATACAGACCATTAAACGAAATATAGCTAAACTTTTCCCTGACCACAAAATTATCCGACAGGAGGCACCCTGGCAAATCGACTTTATTATCAATAATGTAAAAGTAACTTTCTTCACGACAGGAGCTGTAGCCATACCTTTTAAAGTAAATCAGCACACAATTCGTTTCAACAATCTTTCAGTGTGTAAGGCCAAGACCATCGCTACATTAAAAATGGCAAAAATCGCGGAGCGCAATACCATACGCGACTATTACGATTTATATATACTAACAAAATATCATTATTCGTTAAAAGAAATAATATTACAAACCAAACAATTAATACCCAATCTATCGCCTATAACCTATACCGAAACACTGATATATACAAAAGATATTGAAGAAAAATCAATTGACAGTCACTTGATGCCTGCTGAAAACATTACAAAAGAACAAATTGCAGATTTTTTTGTTGAGCAATTGCGTAAAATCAAAGATGAGATAGACTGACATATGGTTAAACGCCTGCCTTCCTGCCGCCAGTTTCCGGCTTATCTGATAATCCTAATTAGAAAAATTTATTCTGCTTCCAATACAATTTTTATTGTTGCCAATGAAAAAACTTATAGGCCTGCTATATGGATTGTTGTATGACAGTCCACGATTGCGCGTTGCAATATCACTTTATTATGATAACACATAGGGCATTGCCAGCTGAAAATGAGATTGTTACCAAAGTGTTATATAATAGGATGTTGATCATCAAAGGGTGTGAGTTTCGTTACCCGGATTTCATTTTACGCAATTTTGTTTTTAAGAAAAAATCGATTTTTTATATTTAAACTGAAAAAATAGTTGCACAACTGAAAAATCAGTTGTATATTTGTTGTAACATTTGAAAATTTGGTGCGCTCTAAAAAATAAAAGTATAAAAATGAAACGAGCATGTAAAATATTTACACCAAAGGTGGTGATTAAAATACATGCGAGTTCCATACTATACCTTTAAAAATATACAATTTTAATAGTATGAAAAAACTTACCCGAAAAGAAGAAGAGGTAATGAAAATCCTCTGGGACCTCGAAAAAGCATTTGTAAAAGACATAATTGCACAATACCCTGATCCCAAACCCCATTACAACACCATCTCATCACTGGTGCGGTTACTTCAGGAAAAAGGGATAGTTGGATACAAACAGTACGGGAACACATACGAATATTTCCCGCTGATCTCGAAAGAGGATTATCGCCGTCCTTTCATGAAGCAGGTTGTAAAGGACTACTTCGATAATTCCTATAAAAATGCTGTAGCGTTTTTTGTTAAAGAAAAAGGTTTATCAAAAGAAGAACTGGAAGAGCTGATTAAAATGATAAAAGAAAAGGACTGATGGAAAATTATCTCATTTACATCGGAAAATCGGCGCTGGCAGCAGGAGCGTTTTATCTGGTATTCCTGGCGCTGTTTCAAAACCGGAAACAGTTCGTTTTTAACCGGATCTATCTGCCTGTCTCACTGGCAATAAGTTTCCTTATTCCACTTATTACCTTTACAACTATAAACTATATCGAACCTCTGCCTCCGGTTGCAAACAGCTATTCTTTCATTCCCGAAACAATAGAGCCGGTGGAAACTACCTATCCGCAATTTAATTTAGAATGGTACCACTACCTGATTGGTATATACATATTGGGAATAGCCTTTTTCTTGTTCAGCCTTTGTCACGGCTACTTTAAAGCACTGCAGATCATCAGAAAAAGCCGGACGCATGAACTATTCAATACCTCCGTAAACATTACCGAATTGGACGTTCATCCATTCTCATTTTTCAACAAAATTGTACTTTCAGAAGAAACACTTACCCATTCCAACCTTAAAATAATTGTAGCTCATGAAAAAATCCATGTAAACGAAAAGCACACACTCGATATTCTTTTTACCGAAATTCTGTTCATTTTACAATGGTTTAATCCGTTTGCATGGCTGATAAAGGATGCGGTTAAAAACAACCTCGAATATAAAGTCGATGCGCAGATTGCAAAAACTACAGATGTAAAAAATTATCAGCTTGCCATGGTCGCGCTGGCTGATAAAAAAGGAGTAGCTCCTTTTCTGACAGCGTTAAACGGATCACAGCTCAGAAGCCGGATTATCATGATGAAACGGCCAGCCGCCAACAAATATGCCACCCTTAAAAAATTAGCTGTACTCCCACTGCTCGCCATACTTGTAATGGGACTAGCGAACAAGGAGGTTAGAACAGAAGTGCTCCATAGCCAAATAGACCAAACTCATTTACATTCCCCGGCTCAGGAAGAGACAACTACTTCCGGCAAAATTATTCAGGAAAATGATGAATCCCAGTCAGGTGAAACTATTTCAAACAAGGAAAGGCAGAATGAATCCGGTTCCGAATCAAATAACAATGACAAAATTCAGTCCGGCAACGAAAATGAAGCGTTGATTCCGCCGGAGGGAGAGTATTTAAATCAGGTAACAGATACTGGTCATAGTGAAAAATTGGAGTCAAAATTTAATCCTTATAATCCATATAATAAACTCTATGTTATTGATGGAATGGAACATAAAGATAATATCAATGATCTTGATGCTAATGACATTGAAAGAATATCCGTTCTAAAAGGGGCATCTGCCACAATATTTTACGGTGAAAGGGGTAAAAACGGAGTTGTCCTAATTACTACCAAATCCGGGAATAAATCAAATCTTTCCCCGGACAACGGACAGACTGAAATAAAAGGAAAAGTAATTTCCAGGCATAACAGTAACCCAATTCAGGGTGCAACTATTTTATTTACAGCTAATGTTAATAAATCGGGAACTATTTCGAACAAGGCCGGCGAGTTTAGTATACGGACAAATAACTCAAATGTATTTCTTGAATTTTTGAGTGAAGGTTACCATAAAAAGAAATTTGTCTGGGATGGAAGTAAAGAACTGCTGGTGAAAATGGAGCCCGTTAATAACTCAGTCACAACAGATACAACAGAAGAAAAAACAAAATGGGAAAAAATGCTGGAGAATGCAGGCATTGAAAAATTTCCGGAAGGCAAAGAACCCATTGTAATTCAGGACGGATATGAAACACTACACAATGCTAATGATATTTCCGGCCTTTACAATCCTGATATTATCAAAAGTATAAGGTATAAGAAAAATTCAAAAATTGATATCAAGCGTAAAGAATTAGCCAAAAACGGATTCATAGAGATAAAAACAACCCTGCCCAAACAGGATAAAAAACTATATATTATTGATGGCGAAGAAATTTTCCTGAAAAATCAAAAGCCAGCGGTATATATTTATCCGAAGCAGCTTCAAACGATGAAGGAGCTATCAAAAGATGAAGCCGTCAAAAAATACGGCTCCAAAGCAAAAGATGGAGCGGTCGAGATAACAACCATAAAGCATGTATTGAATAAAAAAGATCAGGAATTAAATAAAATTACTGAATCAGGAGTTTCCAGGGCAAATAATCCACTTATTATTGTAGACGGAATTGTTACCCAATTCAAATCAGTAGATCATATTAATCCGGCAGAGATACAATCGGTAACCGTTTTGAAAGATGAAAAAGCAGCGGAGAGATATGGAGAAAAAGGGAGAGACGGTGTCATCGAAATTATTATGAAGCCTGTAAGAATTTACACTGAATTGCAATTCAGAAAATATATTGCCAGTGAAATCAAATATCCTCTTCTGGCACAAAAATCAAACATTGAAAAAACAGTTAATTTATCTGTCAGAATTGATAATGAAGGAATAATAGATATAATTTCTGATGAATCCGCAGCAACTGATTTTAATCTTGATGAAGTTGTTGTTGTCGGCTACGGACCCCAAGATTCTGTTGTAACGGGATATCCCTCAAAAGATGTTGCTGAAGAAGCACGCAAAGTTAAAGAACAGCTATTAGTCGATGAAGCTAAACGCGTTATCAATAAAATATCAAAGCTCGATATTGAAAAATTCGAAGGAAAAACAGTTGGTATAAAAGTGAAGTTTATGCTGCAGTAATCCCTGTTTAAATCTTGATCTTACAGGTTTACGGCCTATTGTATCAATTTTAAAGAAAATTCAATTAAAATAATTTTAATTGTGTTATGAATTTTGGATGAAAAGTTCCGATAATGACAAACGGATTCCTGGCTATAAAATGATGAACTTGTGTTGTACCTAAAAAGAAATATAAATCTTTTGTTTTGGCGAAGTCGTGAAAATATTTCTTCCTTACATCATCACAAGCTTTTTTCTCATTATTATTGTGACGTTTTAAACTATTCCAATAAAGTTGTCCGGTCTCCCAGTCTTTAATCATTAATTTACATTGAGTTCCTGCTTCGTCTTTAAAACGATAACTGAATTTATATGGTAATTTTTTAACTACCTGAAAATTATTATTTTTATCTTTTTCAAATATATTCAATTGTTGAAATTGAGATAATTTTTCAGCTGGCCATTCACGGTCCTTTTCCTCTTCATAAATAAAATCTATAATCTCTGTTGGTTTGAAAACAGCAAGAGAGGTACAAACTTCTTTATTTTTAGCTTCAGAAATGAGGTCTGAAATATTATGATAGTCTTTCTTCAATACTATTTCCCTTCTTACTTCCCAAATACTGCCATCTGATTTTATTTCACTAATTTTTTTTATAGGTGTTTCATAAGCAACAGGACGATAACTTTCAGGCCTAAAATCACTATCGTTCTTCACTAAATCCAATTCAATCCAGCCATATTTTGAATATTGCTCATTATATGATTTTTTTCGAAATTGTATGGGGTAAATTCTAATCCAGGAACCATCTTCTAAAAACCCAGCAGTACAAACCAATTCTTCATATTTCATTGAAATTGCAGGATAAGTCTTAACAGTTATGAGAACTTTGGTTTTTGCCATTAAATATGTTTCAATTCATAGTAAAAATCCCCCATGGTGGAAATTGACTCAGCCAAAAGCTTTCTGTGGCATTTATTTATATTTGCTTCAAAACAGGTAAGGGCTATACGTTTTTTATTTTTTAACAGCGAAAGAATCTCGGCTTGCTTCGCTATTTCTTTTTTAAGGATTTTAGATTTATAAAAATCAAACAATTCATCATAATCGTCTTGTGTATTTAGTTTTTGTCTTTTATTGGATTCTATGCCAACCTCCGGAATATGTATATATTCAATACCAACTCCTTCACAAACTGTCATTAATTGTTTTTTGCTAAAACCATATTTCATGCTAAAAGGATTTTTTCGAACATCACATAAAACCTTTATATCATTAACAATTAGCTTATTAATATACTGTTCAAGTGAAATTCCCTCGTACCCAATTGTAAATAAAATAATCGACTCTTGAAAAAGTTTTTGTTTTTTTACTTTGTGAATTTCCTCATCCGTTAAAATATTCTCAGCGATAGAGCTATTAATGGCAAAAAACGGGAATTGCCTATAAGTAAGAGCAATTAACTCATCATGGGTAAATTTGCCAAATTGGTTCTTTATATTCCGTAATGCAGCTTTATCATTATGATTTAATTCTTCAAAATAATTAGTTTCATCGATTTTTATCCAATATTTCTCTGATTGTCTAACAATATTATATTTCATCAACGTATTTAAATCGGCAACTGCCTGAAAGGAGTAACAACCGAATTTATATGGCACAAAAAAGTATGACTTTTTCTCCTGCTCTCTTGTAAATAAGAAAAGTAATTTTTGCAGACTTATTTTATCAAGTTGGTTATCAAAAAACTGTAGTAGTGATAATAATATTTTTCTACGGTAATACATATTACAAAATTACAATTTATAAGAGCTTCTTGCAATAATTGAGAATAAAATCCTTTGTTTGAACAATTTTATTCTTTCACTTTCTGTTGTTATAAAACTTAACTTTTTAAAAAATCTAAAATAACCTTGTAGCTCTGTATCTTTAGTCACAATAAAATAAAAAAAATTACGACAAATCCATCCAAAACAAAATGTCGCAGAAATGTCATAAATTTACCGATATCAGTTTCAGTATAAACAATATAATTTTACAAAAGTATTTCTAATCATGAAATCAACCGGAGATAAAATCAGCTTAACCAAAAAAATAAGATCTATTATGAACACTATATTATTCTTTATTTTTCTTTCAGCCATTTTCTGCTCAAGTTGTAATAAAGATATCGACAAGATAAATTATTTTACTTCTAAAAAGGACACCTTGATCATTAAAACTGAAACAGTAAAGGGTGTTGGGATGTTTCCTGCCGGAGCAGGGGAAATACATTTTGAAACGAATAACAGATTTATTGATTTTCCGTTGATTGTCCCCGAAAATATTTCAGATGTTAAAATAGGTTTTGAATTATTTGATTTTAAACCATGGAAATATGAACAATATAAAAAGGGGAATATGGATAGATCATCCATTATTGAGGATATTTATAAAGGTAAAATTGATACATTGATTGCCCCTTCCTTAAAAGATAATTCGATTTGTATATTGTCAGGCAGGAAGGATGATAAAATGATTTTTATTGTAGATGAAAAAAATAATAAAAATTTCAAGGATGATAGTATAAGACCCTATCAACAAATGGATTGGAAAAATACCGGTAATCTGATAAAATGTGAATACAATATTTATAACGGAAAAAATTTGGTCAATGAATCTACCTGGATAAACATTGGGTTTCCACCCATTGACAGTACACTGTTATTGTTTTTTGTATCGCACCATTTAATTGCAGATTTTAAAATAGACAATAACTCATTTCAAATAGGTTTCGTTGACAGACAAAATTCATTTTGGTTTGATGAACCATTAGTCGCTGTTATTTCAGAAAATACATTTAGAAAGGATACAATTCTGAAAAGCGATTTATTGAAGTTAGGAGAATATCTAAAGTTAGGAAATGACTATTATTGCATTCAGGATATTACTAATGACGGTAGTTATTTAACGCTCGTAAGGGAGAAAAATTTCTTTTCAAAGATTGGTACCCAGGTGGGGATGATTGCTCCTGAATTTAAATTTAAATCCTTCAACGGTGATACATTATCTAAAGAAACATTTAAGAATGAAATGTTTCTAATTGCTAACATCTCAGCATGTACCAGGAGTTCCTTTAATGAATATAAAAATTTGTTAGCTGCGATTAACGGAAAACTAAAAATAATTGGTATTAATTACGGAATAAGCGAAAACCTGGGAGGGATAATGGTTGATATTGAAGATGAATATAATCGGGAATTTTATAACCATTATAGGAATGCTTATAGTTCTTATGAATGCCTGCTAATCGATAAGGCAGGAAGAATCATTGATAAATTTGACGTATTCGATTGGAAAAAGAATTTATCGAAAATTGAAATAAAAAATCCAATAAAATGAAACTATACCAATTAATTGCGGTCATATTGATATCCGGGATTTTAGGCAGTCAAAACAGACAAAACGAAGTAGTAATCACCGGACAAATCTTTAAAAAGAATTCTAAACGACCATCTCAGTTAAAGGAGTTGGAAAAAGAGTTATTATAATCAATAGTGATATGGAAAAACTGATAATTATAATGCTTCTGGTACAGAGTTTTTGTTTCTCTGCATTCGTGCAGACTGAAAATATCCTGAAAAAAATTGCAAATGAATTAAGCAGCTATCAAACTTATGAATCCAAATGCAGTTATACCTTTTCCTTTCCTTATGGAGACCCGATGACCATTGAATCAACCATAATCACAAAAAAAGAACCTCAGGATACATTGTGTGGATTTTATTATTTCTTCAACAGTTCAGGGGATAGTTTTAACGATTTTGATTTTTCAATATTTTTCAATAATACTGTTTACAGATCTTATAAAGGCAAAATTGAAAAGATCAGCCAAAAGGAAAAACCTCACGCATTTATTGACAGAAAATTGGGCGATAAAATTATTCCTGCTGTCCATCATAACCATCAATTGTATTTTGTTACTCCCTATCAAATTGCC
>CAZIOB010000094.1:0-3987 GCA_964540755.1 uncultured Prolixibacteraceae bacterium
CACTTTGGCCTTTACAGTCAGCTGGGAGGTATATGGAAAGGGGAAAAATCCGACAGATATGCCGAATGGATACAAAGAAATTCCGATATACCTAAAAAAGAGTACGTTAAATTACTGGATACATGGAATCCGGATAAGATTGATGCGGATAAGATTGCAAAGCTGGCAAAAAAAGCGGAGATGAAGTACCTGGTAGTTACTACGAAACATCATGAAGGATTTTGCCTTTGGGATTCCGAATATACTGATTATGATATTTCATCCACTCCAATGAAAGGCCGGGATTTTATTCAGGAACTGGCTGATGCCTGCAGAAAACATGGCATTCATTTTGGTACCTATTACAGCATAATAGACTGGCATCATCCTTCACAAACTATCAAAAAGGACTCAAAAACAGGAAAGGGCAACTGGGGCCAGCCGGAAATGCTGCCCGGACGGAAAGCTGAATATGTACAGTATATGAAGAACCAGGTTAAGGAACTTATTGAAAATTACGACACGGAAATATTGTGGTTTGACGGTGACTGGGCGAACTGGTGGACTATGGAGGATGGTGAAGACCTGTATCAGTATATCCGTGAACTGAAACCTGACATAATCATAAATAACCGGGTTGCAAAACGGAAAGATTTTAAAAAGGATTTTGGAACACCTGAGCAATTTCATCCCGACAGAAAGCTAAACCATAACTGGGAGGCTTGTTACACGATGAATAAATCGTGGGGCTATAAAAGTTATGATGATAACTGGAAATCACCTGAAGATATATATGAAAAACTTAAAGATATAACCGGCAAAGGCGGCAATTTTCTGCTAAATATCGGTCCCGACGGAAAAGGACGGGTTCCGGAAGAATCTGTAAAGATATTACTTGAAGTAGGTAAAATGATCCGTAAAGAAAAATAAATAGCAGGTTTAATCCTTAAGATCACGATTCTGATACAAATGATCTTAATTATCTGGTTGAAAGCGGCTAACCGCAAGGTTCCTTTCCGAAAAAAAATGCTTAGAAAAAATATTTAATGGATTATATCAAACTATTTTTTCTTACCTGCAAAAGGTATAGTTCAATTTTATTTATTATTACCAACCCCTCTCAGAGAGCAGAAATACCCTATGGTTCAGATGTTTATTAACAATTGACGTTTAATAAGTTTCCCAGGAATAAAGATCAGATTGCAGATTTTAGTTGTAAATTGATAATCAGAATTTTAATTTGAATTAAAACTGTATATTATGATCGTAGGTATTGTCAGTGGGTTACTGTTGCTGATATTAGTCTCAGCTGTAATGTACCTAAGTTACCGGGATATAAAGCAGAATCATTAGACTTTGGTTGGTAAATAAATTCTGGAGTATTCACCTGTTTGTACCGGGGTTAGTGGTGAGGCGAATGCAAGACAAAAACTTTTTAATAAGAAGTATCAATGATATTTTTTAGATAGTTTTTATACCTGGAATAATTTCAAGCCAAAGGAAACTATATTTGCAATATTTTCATTTAAAGGTCTCGCTATTAGTCGTCAGAAAGACCCCTAATAATTCTGTATGTTTAAATCCTAAAATCGATTAGAATCTCATGTATGAGAATTATGATCGAGGCATAAAGCTCTCATCGATTATGCAAAAATATCAACTGGTATAATCTGATTTAAGTTTATATTCAGACTTATAACTGGTTATCTGCTTTTGGAAATAGACTTAAAATTTATAAAGTAAATAGGATTAATATTCATATATTTATAATATCTAATTGAAAAAAGAAATCTTTTGAAAAAAACAGCCACAATTATTCTTGCGGTTTTGATATTTTTTTCCGCTTGTAAACAAGAAAAGAAAGAGAGGCAAACGCCCCGGGTCCCTTCTGTTTTTCGCTGGGAATATGCAAATCCTGAAAGCCAGGGAATGTCATCCCGTAAGCTGGATGAAATGAAAAATATTTTAGTTGAAAAAGGGACTAAAAAATTACTCATAATAAGAAATGACAAAATTGTTTACGAATGGTTTGCTGATCGATGGCAGGATTCTGTAAGGAGACATTATACGGCCTCGTTAGCAAAAGCCCTTGTCAGTGGAATGTCTTTGCTGACAGCGATGAATGACGGCAATATCACACTTCACGAAGCAGCCTGTTACTATATTCCGCAGTGGAAAGACGATGGTTTGAAGTCAAAGATTAACATATTGCAGCTCGCGACTCATACATCAGGAATTGAAGATGCTGAAGTCAGTGAAGAAGAACAAAATAAAATGATAGATCAGGAGGCGCATCTGCATTTTGACCTCCCCGGATGGAAAGGGCAGTTCTGGAAACAGGATACTGATCCTTTCATCGTAGCAAGGGACTATGCTACAGTTACTTTTACACCCGGACAAAAATATGCTTACAGTAATCCCGGCATAGCAATGTTAAATTATGCTGTAACCTCTTCACTGCGAAAATCCCCTTATCGCAACATAAGAACATATCTGAATGAACGCATTTTCAGGCCCGTTGGTATAGATGAAATAGAGTACAGCATTGGTTATGGTAAAACATTTACAGCCGGCAATCTTCAGCTGGTGCCCGGCTGGGGCGGGGGTAGTTTTACTGCAAGGGCAGCAGCCCGTATCGGATTGCTGATGCTTCACAAAGGGAACTGGCAGGGTGAACAATTAATAGATACCTGCCAGGTGGATAGGGTAATTAGCTATCAGGGAACTGCCTTACCCGGATCAAAATCGGATACAGGTTTTAAATCTGATTCAAGGACAGCTGATAATCCTATTCCGGCAAGTACCCCGGGTTGGTACTGTAATTATGACGGTATATGGAATTATGTGCCCCGCGATGCTTTTGTAGGTGCGGGTGCAGGAAATCAGCATTTAATGGTAATACCAAGTCTTCATATGGTCATTGTAAGAATGGGTGATGCTTTATACGATGAAGAACAGGAAGAAGGATTCTGGCTGGGGGCTGAAAAGTATCTTTTCAACCCGGTCATGAATGCAATTGAAGAACCACCATATCCGGAAAGCAATTTAAAGATAGAATTTGAATCTGGAGACTCGGTAATAAGACTGGCAGAAGGTTGCGATAACTGGCCTTCAACATGGGCAGATGATAATAATATATATACAGCTTATGGCGATGGCTATGGATTTCTGCCTGAAACAGACATAAAGCTCAGTCTCGGCCTTGCAAGAGTGATTGGCAATCCTCCTGCTGTTGAAGGAGTTAATTTGCGCTCAAATACGGGTGAAAGAGTAGGACAGGGAAGAAATGGAGAAAAAGCAAGTGGAATGCTTATGGTTGACAGCATCCTTTATATGTTGGTTCGAAATGCCCAAAATTCAGTTCTTATGTGGTCATCCAATCATGGAAAAACATGGGAGCATGCTGACTGGAAATTTGATGTAAGCTTTGGATGTCCCGGTTTTATCAATTATGGCAAAAATTATGATGGGGCAAAAGATAATTACGTATATGTTTATTCCCATGAAGAAGCAAGTGCTTATAAAAACAGTGATCATTTTGTATTGGCAAGAGTGAGAGCGGAGAAGATCAGGGACTGGAAGGCATATGAATATTTTGCCGGTTACACAGATAAAAATAAACCAATATGGTCATGGGATGTAAAGAAAAGACAACCGGTGTTTACAAACCCGGCCAAATGCTACAGATCTGCCATGACTTATAATGAAGGTCTGAAGAAATATTTATGGTGCCAGACAATTCAATTGTCCGCCCGGGAGACTGACGTAAGATTCAGAGGAGGGCTTGGAATATTCGGATCCGATAATCCCTGGGGTCCCTGGGAGTCTCTTTATTATACAAGGGAATGGGACATAGGTCCGGGAGAATCTTCTTCAATACCAACAAAGTGGATGAGCAGAAATGGGAAAACATGTTATTTGCTTTTCTCGGGGGATGATTATTTTTCTCTAAGAAAATTAACCATTTCCCGGAATTAAGTTATAATTATTGTTTTGCATCAGTTACTT
>CAZIOB010000095.1:0-31840 GCA_964540755.1 uncultured Prolixibacteraceae bacterium
AATATCTAAAGTGAAATCGTCATGAAGTTCTACAGTGTATGTTAATATTGGGAAGCACAATAAAAAGTTTTGAAAGCGTAGCCATCGCTACGGTGAAAAACTTTGCAATGAGCATTTCCAATAGTGGCGTACAATGTAGAGCTGTAATAGATTTTCATTTTAGATTTTTTGGTATTATGTTAATGTAAAATTTAAGGCAACTAACAACCGGCAATCCCGGAAGTTGTTGCCAAATGTTTTATTACACAAAAAGAACCAGAGCACATGTAATAACGGCAAAAAAAGATACTCCTTCTATCAGGGCTGCAGAGACGATCATATTGGATCGTATATCACCACTTGCTTCAGGCTGACGGGCTATAGCCTCCATAGCGCTGGAGCCTATGCGGCTGATTCCTATTGCAGCGCCTATAGCGGTAAGGGCAGCTGCAAAAGCTGCTGCACTATTCATAATAGCTACTCCGCTTGATACCTGTAATAAAACTGTTAAGATCGCTGAAAACATAGCATTTAATTTTAAAATTAATATTAATGGTCCTCTGCCACAGCCATTCCAAAATATATAGCTGAAAGCAAAGTAAAAACATATGCCTGGATAAAAGAAACCAAAACATCGAGCAACAATGTAAAGACTGCAAAGAAAACAGATATTGGACTGACAACATAAGCGGCGCCGGGTCCCATAATACTGCTGAATATAAATATCAGGCTCACAAATACGGCAACCACCATATGCCCTGCCAGCATATTGGCAAAAAGACGTACCATAAGTACGAAAGGTTTTGTAAATACCCCCGACAACTCAATAATAGGCATAAGGGGTATGGGAAATTTCAGCCACCATGGCACATCAGGATTAAAAATCTCTTTCCAATAATGTTTATTGCCTTTGATAGCCGTGACAAAAAAAGTAAATAAGGCAAGAACCATGGTCACGGCAATATTTCCTGTTACGTTAGCGCCAAACGGGAATATTGGAATCAATCCCATAAGGTTATTAAATAAAATAAAAAAGAACATGGTAAGAAGAAAAGGTAAAAACTGTTTATATTTTTTCTCACCTATTGTCGGCTTTGCCATCTCATCGCGTACAAATATAATTACAGGTTCAAGAAAATTTTGTATTCCTGTCGGCGCCCTTCCCCTGTTATTTTTTGCAACTCTTGAAGCTGAAAAAAGAACAATAAATAAAACAATTACAGAAATAATGGCGCCGGTTACTGTTTTGGTAACAGATATATCAACCGGCCTGCCAAGCTCTTTTCCTGCTTCATCCAATTCAACAATCTTCCCCTTGTGAATATCACCACCGGAAATACGGAATCCCAGATAATCCTCATGACCATGATGAAATTTTGAAGATAAAAAAACATGAAATCTTTGTCCCCCGTGAAGTTCAGGCCTGTTTGAATAAAGAATTACGGGGAGAGGAACAGAAACTTCCTTTTCATCAAAAGTCGCTATATGCCAGTAATATGCATCCAATACATGCTCAAAAATAAACTCACCTGTATCAAATTTATCTTCGCTGCTACTTTTTTCAGTACCATTTTCATGACTCTGCCCTTCCTGAGCTTTTGCATTATTATAACTGAAAAATGCAATAGCAAGCATCAAAAACATTCTTTTTGCTATAGCTGGCATAATTATTTTCTGTCTTTCAAGCCCGTACAAAATTAAAAGATTTTTCAAAGTCAAACTGTCAAATATATTTTTAATTCAGCAATAATATATATTTCTATATTAAAGTACTGACAGAAAGTAAATTAATCCTATTAAAACAGAAGTAACATATTTAATTGCCTTTACGGACAATGCGCGATAAATCTGAAACTTCAATAGAGGTAAAAACAATATAAATAATAACTATAGATACAACAAATACAGCAATATCATCAGGCCTGCCGGCCAGAAATAAAATTGTAACTGCCGAATAAAGCAGCAATCTGAACATTGAAACGAGCATGCTTGTGCGGGTAAATTTCTGAAAATTTTTTTTCGCCAGTCTTAATTGACAAGCATGTAGAACAATGGTCATAAGAATAAAAAATCCAAGAATATATGGTAAGACGGGAATATAATTACCGGGAGTAATGAATGAGAAGACTATCCAGCCTAAAAAGACTAAAATTAAAGCAGCTATAAAAATTTTAATGATGAAACGCTTCAAATCAACACTCATTTTTTAAGCAAATTTCTCAAGGCATAAAGAATTGATAAAATAACGGAAAAAACCATTAATCCGAATGTAAAACCTTTAAATTCATTTTCCATCCACTGGTCAATCTTGTATCCCAGAAATGTTCCCAATGCTATTATTGTCATCATTTCAAAACCAAGACTGGAATACTTTATAAAAGCATCAAACTTATTTTTATTATTTTGTTTTTGACGCTTCATTTTTTTCTTTGGACTCTCCCATTGAACAGGTTCCTGTAAAAATAGATCCGGGTTCAACCGACAGCTTTCCGGCAATAATATCTCCGTTAATTCTTGCCGATGCTTTCATTGTCAACAAATCAGATACTATTATTTTACCTTTAACATATCCTGAAATTTCAATTGTGGTGCAATTAATCTCCCCCTCGAGTTTACCCTTAGGGCCGATTACCAAACGTCCTTTAGCGTCAATATTACCTTTCAGTTCCCCGTCTATTCTTACATCCCCTGTAGCATTTACATCACCTTTAATTAAAGTATTTTCGCTTATTATATTTATTGACTGGTTTTGAGATTCACCATAAGGTCTTGTTGATTGCTTTGCCATGAATATAATCTGTTAAGAACTAATTTATATTGTATTTAACCCACAAAATGTTATTTGTGGTTGAAAATACAAAATTTTATATCACCCGGCAAAGTCAAAGTGATATTTTTATGCGATTGGGGAAAAATAAAAACCAGGTTTTTACACCTGGTTAAACTGCAATTTCTTTCTCAATTACCTGTTTCCCCCGGTAATAGCCGCATTCAGGACAAATATGATGGTATTTCACTGTTGCCCCGCAATTTGAACAGACGGTAAGAGTAGGAAGAGATGCTTTGTAATGCGTTCTTCTTTTATTCCTTCTTGTTTTTGATATTCTGCTTTTAGGATGTGCCATAGTATTTTATTATTAATTATTATTCCCAATTTTCTTCAGTACTGCCCAGCGAGGGTCAGTCTCTTTATATTTTTTATTGTTATAAGTATATTTTTCAATTTCTCTGATCATTTCGATGTCACAACCGGATAGTCCGTTATCGTCATCTGGATGTACATGCTTCAGAGGAATACTGATAATGATAAATTCATAGATCAGTTGAGCAATGTTAACAGAATGTTCCCCAACCGTAACCCATATAACCTTATCATCATCAACTTTTTCATTATCTCCGGATTTTACAAAAATTTCATCTTCATATTCAAGAAATTGCCGGTATTTTTCAAGGCAACGGTCACATATAAGTTCAACCCATCCCTCTATATGAAAGTCAAGTTTCAAAAACGTACTACGTTTTAACAACTGAACCTTAACTACCAGGTTGCCAACAGTTACCAATTTTTGTTCAAAATGCTCAAAGAACTTATCTTCGATAGTATATTCGAACTGGTGCAAGCCTTCTCTAAGACCTTTAAATTCCAAATCATATTCCCTTTTCCATCCCATAATCCAAACCCCTTAGTCCAAAAAGCGATGCAAAATTATAAATTTTTCAAAAACAGAAGAATAATTCCCTGTTTTTTATCAGTATTTAAAAACCGGAATATAGCAATTATAATTTAACCTGAATGTCTAAAGTAAAACAGCCATGAATATAAAGTGTGCGTTAATATTGGGAAGTACAATAAAAATTTTTGAAAGCGTCGGCATCTTTGCTTAGAGGTCTATTTGATCAGCCTGTTATTCTCCTCATCAGGAAAAATAATGGCAGGTTTAAAAGTTTTTGCTTCCTCAAAATCCATCAGGGCGTATGAAATTATAATAACCACGTCACCAACAGAGGCTTTTCTTGCAGCAGGGCCATTAAGACAAATAACCCCTGATCCCGGCTCCCCTTTAATAACATATGTTTCAAGCCGTTCGCCGTTATTGATATTGACTACCTGGACTTTTTCATTTTCAATTAAGTTGGCGGCATTCATAAGTTCTTCATCTATTGTAATGCTGCCTACATAGCTTAGATTAGCTTCTGTAACGGTAACTTTATGTATTTTTGATTTACAAATCTGGATCTGCATAACAAAAATTTTTAATTCATAATAAAATTATCTATCAACCTTACCTTTCCGCAATAAACAGCAATACAAGCTATTTTTTTATTCTTTTCTTCCCAATCTTTTACAGGTTGAAGATTCTCAAAATCAACTATTTCAAAATATTCAATTTTTAAAAACGGATTATTGTTTATAGTATCAGTAACCCATTTAACAAGTTCTTTTACGGACATTTTACCTTTTTGGTTATTTGCTTCTGTCAGTGTTTTGAAAATTAAGGCAGCATTTTCCCTTTGTCCGGCTGAAAGCAATTCATTTCTGGAACTCATTGCAAGGCCGCTATCCTCACGGACAATGGGACAGGGAACTATTTCCACGGGCATATTCAACATCTTAACCAATTTTTTAATAATTATCAATTGTTGAAAATCTTTCAATCCGAAATATGCTTTATCAGGTTTAACAATATCAAAAAGGATACTTACAACCTGTGCTACACCATTAAAATGTCCCCTGCGGTATTTCCCTTCCATAACTTCCCCTGCATACCCAAAATCAAACACCATTGTATCCGGTTCAGGATATATTTCTTCATTTGCAGGTGCAAATACTATATGACACCCTGTATTTTCCAGTAATTCAAGATCAGCAGACAAATTCCGGGGATAACTGATAAAATCACCGGAATCATTGAACTGTGCCGGATTTACAAATATACTGACAACTACAATTTTGTTTTCCGCAACAGCTTTTCTGACAAGTGATAAATGTCCCTCATGTAAAGCGCCCATCGTAGGAACAAAACCTATTGTCCCTTTATTTTCATGCTGAGCTAATTTTTCACATAATTCTGATCTTCTTTTTACAAGAAACATTACTCTCTAAATTTCAAACTACAAAGGTAAATAAATAATATTTTTATTTTATCAAAATTTACAATCACGTAAAACTAATATTATAAAGAGGTTGCCCAAAATTGAATATTAGTTATATTTTTATTACCTTTGCAAATTGTTATAAACCGCCATTACAGGTAAATGGAAAAGAAAAAGATCCTTTACGTTTCTCAGGAAATTACACCATATCTGCCCGAAAGTGAGATGTCGGAAACGGCTCGTTATCTCCCCCAGGGAGTTCAGGAAAGAGGGCGGGAAATACGTACATTTATGCCTCGTTACGGATGTGTAAATGAAAGAAGAAATCAGCTGCATGAGGTTATACGTCTTTCAGGGATGAATCTGGTTATTGACGATACAGACCACCCCTTAATAATAAAAGTAGCTTCAATACAATCTGCCAGGATGCAGGTATATTTTATTGATAATGAAGATTATTTTCACAGAAAACATTTAGTGTCAAATTCAAAAGGGGAAGAATTTCCGGATAATGATGAAAGAGCGCTTTTCTTTGCCAGGGGAGTCCTTGAAACAGTCGTAAAATTGAGATGGGCTCCGGATCTGATACATTGTCACGGATGGATGACTTCCCTTATTCCTCTGTTCATTAAAAAATATTATTATAATGATCCGCTGTTTGAGCAATCAAAGGTTATTTATTCAGTTTATAAAGATGACTTTAATAAACCGTTAAATCCAAAAATAAAAGACAAAGTACTTCTGGATGATATGGCACCTGAAGATGTTTCTTTTCTCGATAATCCGACTTATGTTAATATCAGCAAAATGGCTGTCCATTATTCTGATGCCATAATTAAAGGAGCAAAAACAATAAATCCTGAGTTGGAAAAGTATATACATTCCTCAGGAAAACTTTTTCTTGATTATCAACCCAAAGACACATACATTGAAGCTTACGACAACTTCTACGAAAAAATCTGGTAGATTCAATTTGTTAAAATTTCAAATATATCTGAAAAAAATCCAAATTAAAGGATAACAAGTCATTACCCTGAGTGATTTTTTATACGTTTGTAATATTTTTGTGGAATCAGGTATAACTAATAAAAGCAGAAAAGTTAAAAGTGAAAAAGAATATTATTTTAAAATACAGGTTGGCTTTACTTATAGGCATATTAATTGCAACCATTAATGCCTGTGATGAACCCAGTGATCTGGGCATGGAACTTTTACCTTCAACCGACTTAATTGAGATAAGGAACCTGGAAGAAACTGAAAGCTTAAATTCTTTTACTTACAGAGAAGATTCTATAAGAACGGATGAAGCTAATAAAAGTCTTTTGGGTAGTTTGAACGACCCGGTTTTTGGTAAGGCAACAATCCATTTTGCCACACAGTTCAGACTTATATCTTCACCTGAATATGGTACAAATCCTGTTGCCGATTCAATAAAATTATTCCTTTATTACCGTCATATTTACGGAGATACTATAACCCCGTTAAAATTAAAAATATACGAACTGGATCAGGAGTTACTTGTTGACACAACAAACTCTCAGGGAGAAACATCTGATTTCCCTTACTACCAGGATACTGATCTCAAATCAATGGCTTCAGACTATCAAATAGGAGAATTCAACTTTGTTCCTGAAGTAAAAAAAGACTCTGCATCAGGAGACACACTATATCAGCTATTATCAATCCCTCTTGATATCTCACTTGGAGAAAAACTTGTCAATGCTGACTCAACACAAATAGAAAATAACCAGGCATTCCTGGACTTTTTTAAAGGCCTTTACATAGAAGCAGAGAAAAATACTAATGAAGGCGGCTCCATAATTACCCTTGAAGCTGCATCCAGTGATGCTTTTCAGGGATCCGCCCTCCTGGTATATTACAATAATGATGAAAACAAAAATGAAGAGGAACCGGATACACTTTATCATCCTTACGTAATTACCCAGTTTAGTGCACGGATAAATTCTTTCAATCATGATTATTCAGGTACACCATTTGTTTCACAACTGAATCAGGAAACAGATGAGGATTCATTGATCTATTTACAGACTACAGGGGGACTGAAATCCAAAATCTATATTAATAACCTTTCAAGTTGGCAGGATTCTGTTAACACTGCCATTAACAAAGCGGAAATTATTTTCCAGATTGATACTATAGCTTCTGATTTGGAAAAATTCCCCCCGCCATCCCGGATGCTTTTTACTGTAGTAGATGAAAACGGCGATGAATATATACCGGTTGATTATGTTTTCAGTCCCGATTTTTATGGAGGGGTATTAAATACCGATGATTATACTTACCGGTTTAACATTACCCAGCATGTCCAACAAATAATAGATGGAAAAATCGAAAACAGGGGGTTCTTCCTCTCAACAGCCATTAAGAACAGCGAGATGAAAAGGGTAATCATAAAAGGAAGTAAAAGTAATACAGGCATACGTTTTGTAATCACCTATTCAAAATTTTTGCAATAAACCTAAAAGTATAAAATGAAAATCTATTACAGCTCTGCATTGCACGCCATTATTGGAAATGCTCATTGCTGATTTTTCAGACAGCAGGTTTTTGTATTATAGTGAATTCAGTATTTTTGCATTTTTTATGCCGGATGGATATCACCGAACTAATAACATTTATTTTAATTGGAATTGGCCTTAGTTTTGATTCTTTTGCTGTCTCTGTTTCCTGCGGACTGGCAAAACAACATATCCGGTTCAGGCAGGCCATGTCAATTGCCTTTTCTTTTGCCCTCTTTCATTCTGGGTTCCCCGTTATCGGATGGTTAGCAGGAACCACTTTGCATAAACAAATTGCATTTATCGACCACTGGATTGCTTTTTTGCTGTTGGCTATTGTAGGAGTTAAAATGATATGGGAAGGAATTAAGTCCGATGGTTCCCTGATAAATTTCAATCCTCTTAAATTAAGCGTAATTCTGAGTTTTTCTATTGCAACAAGTATTGATGCCCTGATGGTAGGACTAAGCTTTGGTTTGTTGGAAATAAAAATATGGCTTTTAGTGATCATCATTGCAGCAGTAACTTTGTTTGCTTCTATGCTTGGCATATTATTTGGAAAGAAAATACCGGCAAAGAGGAGTCACCAAGCCCTTATAACCGGCGGAATATTGCTAATTGCAATGAGTATAAAAATTTTAGTTGAACATATTTGGTTTTAATTATTTATTAACTCAAATAAGAAACAGCCAAATGCAAATCTTGTCCCATACCTTATAAAATTTCAAATATATGAATATCGGAAATCTGATATTGGAGGGTACACCGCTTTTTTTAGCTCCTATGGAGGATGTTACATATAAATCTTTCCGAAGGATTTGTAAAAAATACGGAGCAGATGTTGTTTACACTGAATTTGTTTCATCTGAAGGATTAGCCCGTAATGTTAAAAAGACCAGGCAAAAAATGGTTCTGTATGATTTTGACCGCCCTGCAGCTATACAGATATATGGCCACAACATAAGTTCCATGGTTCGTGCAGCGCAGGTGGCAGAAGAAGCTAAACCAGATTTTATAGACCTTAATTTTGGTTGCCCGATGAAAAAAATTATCAGGCATGGTTCCGGCGCTGCCCTGTTAAAAGACCTGCCTAAAATGCAAAAGATGGCAGCTGAAGTTGTGAAAGCTGTCAACCTGCCGGTAACTGCCAAAACAAGATTAGGCTGGGATGATGATGACAAACCAATACTCGAAGCTGCCCTTCGCCTGCAGGATGCAGGTATCTCTGCCCTGGCTATTCATGGACGGACAAGAAAGCAGATATATTCAGGATCAGCTGACTGGACACTGATTGGAGAGGTAAAAAATCATCCCCGAATCAATATTCCTATTATAGGCA
The DNA here is from genome assembly GCA_964540755.1 of uncultured Prolixibacteraceae bacterium. Classification (GTDB taxonomy): domain Bacteria; phylum Bacteroidota; class Bacteroidia; order Bacteroidales; family Prolixibacteraceae; genus JAAYJR01. The sequence goes on from CAZIOB010000095.1 coordinate 8,932, forward strand.
ACGGAGATATAACCAGTGCACAAAAAGCCAAAACTCTCCTGGAGCAAACAGGGGTAAACGGACTGATGATTGGCAGGCCCGCCATTGGCAGGCCGTGGATTTTCAAAGAAATTAAGCAGTTCCTTGAAAATGGAACAATTTTAAAGCCTCTTACAGTTGCTGAAATTGTAAAAGAAATAAAAGAACAACTTAACCTGACAATTGAATGGAAGGATAATGAACGGATCAGCATTCTTTTGATGCGCCGTCATTTCGCAAAATATTTTCCGGGATTGCCTGGGTTCCGCAAGATGAGGACAAAACTTCTACAGGCACAAACAGTAAAAGAAGTTAATGAAATCCTCGGAGATATTATTGATACGTACGGAGAATTGTCGCCCGATTATTCTGACCCTGAATAAAATCTTCTTTTCAAAGTCACATTTTTATCCTGAAATATCTATGCCTGGATTAATAGTAAATAATGATATTCACAAAAATCAATTAATTATCAAAAAATATATTGATAAAAAGTCAAAAAGCCGTCATTTGATCATTTCATGAGTTGTAGCCCCTCATTTGCTGAAGGATCTCCGGGATTATAGAGTTTCACTTTATTGAAAAGCACCTTAGCCTGGTTAAAATTTCCCATATAATAGGATGTCCAGCCCAGCATCAATAGTCCGTCATAACCGAAAGGATACAGATCAACTACCTTTTTAAACAGGGGATAGGCCTTATCATAATCTTTCCTTCCATAATACACCAATCCAAGCCTGTAAAGTGCAACAGTGTTATTTGGATTAATTTCCAAAATCTTGTCATACAGATTAATCACATCATCCCACTGACCAACAGCAGCCTTTGGCAATATCAAACCAAAGCGGGCCTCTTCGGAATAAGGTTTCAGTCTCAGGGCACGTGAATAAAAAATAACAGACTCATCAAAAAGTCCCGCATTATAATTCAGCCATCCTAATCGCAAATTAATTTCATAAGATGATCCGTCGTAAACTTTTTTTAGAATCTCAGCAGAAGCAGAAAAGTCACTGTTCTTCTCCAATTCATAGCTTCTGGCAAATGCCTCTTCCAGCAAATCCTGATTAACCTGCGATATAACAGATGTTACTGTTACTATAAGAAGCAAAAAACAAATTTTTATCTTTAAAAATTCCATGATATTCCGCCTGTTAATGTATGTTTTACATAATTATAATTTTTCCCGCCGATAAGAAAGCCATTGTTATAGACATGGTATGTTTCCGATATATCCTGAACAATATACCTCAAAACAAGCTTATATTGTTTTCCTTTTGGAAAATAAAAACTCCCGGAGAATTTATTTTCCGATGTGCCAGGGAAATTGTAAACAACATATCCTGCCGACTCTACAAAATTTTCCATTTCACCTCTCAGATAACTACCGTAAAAATGTATCTCGCCCATCTGCACACCACCTGAAATACCAAAAGTATTAAAATCAAAGCTATTTTCATCTCCGCCCTTGAAATATACCCGCGGAGTTAAATAAAAACCTGCATTTGAAAAAGGATAAAAGGTCAGCCATGCAGAAAACTGTATAAAATTATTATCGTTGATATCTACAATGTTCATTTCTGTTCCGGGAGAAAAATTTCCAAAGTTTGACCATAAAGAAGCAGAAAAAATAAAATCGGAATACTTCATAAGGGAGCTTGAAAATCTCCTGTTCTGACCATTATCCGACCAGCCCGCGAAAAATTCATAACTACCCCGGATAAAAGAAGCCGAAGGAGATAAGTAGAGTTTCCTGCCAACCACAAAATAAGGATTCACAAAATATTGAAACTGGTGAATATTTATAGGAAATAAATTTCGTGATCCCCAGTCAATACGCTCCTTCCGGTCGATGCCTATATATGTCAGATTATGATTTATCGTGAATCCGGGGGCAACGCGGTGAATAAGATCAAAAGATTCAAAGTGATAGTTTTTCAAATAAAAGGCCTCCCCGTAGTAACCCTCCGGTTCAGTAACTTCATCATGCGGCGCATTTACCAGGTTGTCAAAATCAGGATTAAAAGAATACCCTGTTTCAAGGCCTACACCCGTAATCTTACTGTTAGCATAATTAATTTTTTCTTTCACTCCGGGAAGAAATATCCCTGCAATTTTGTTTGCTTCGCCAATCCGTCCCCCAAAAACAAGACTATAGTATAAATACTCCTGTAACCAATCAAAAGACTTATCATTTTCCCATGCTTTAAGAAACCATTTCGCAGCTGACCGGTATCTTTTTAAATTGTAATATGCAATTCCGGTTCGTGCCTGTAAATAAAAAAAATCTATTCCCTGTTCCCGTACCTTAACCGAAAAATCAATAAGTTCATGCCACTTTTTCTTCTGAAAAAGATCATATGAAATAATATCAGCCTCAGGATAACTGAGTGGTTTCTGCTCCTGGGCAGACGAAATAATCATTAATAATATTAAAATGAGTATCAATCCGGTTCGTTTTGACATAGCATCTTTATCTTAGTTTCATTAAATACAATCAATATTTCAAAGTCACCCTGTTCATTTACTTTTATTTTGCTTCTGTAAGTCTTAATTTCGCGGCCGGCAATTTTTTTAGTGACATCAACCTCCAGTTTTACATCACCTGATGATAAAATATCTCCTGCCCTCTTCATTCTAAGTTTATAATCAACACCCAGGAAAAGATACACTGGTGCAATAAAATCCTGAATATACCTTAAAAATCCATTAAAAAGGAAGTTAACAGGTATCAAATCGTTAATTTTACTATCAGGCAGGAATCCTGTCGGCACCTTAAAAAATATTAAAAAGAACCAGTAAAGGGGAGTATATTTTTTACCTGTAAAATTGGTAAAATAATGCATATCCCCCTGATTATAAATATATGCTCTTCCTCCGTGCTTTTTACAATTTAAATATGTATAATTATATTCATCTGTTTCTACAGTCCATAAATAGTCACCCTCAAATTTTTTCCATCTGTTATTTTTAGCTTGTACGTGCATGGTAACCCTGATCCTCTGACCGGGAATAAAATGAAATGCTTTTGCAAGTACCTCATTTTTTAACGGATTTACAACTATCCGGCCCTTTTCAGGGAAAGAAAATGATCTTAATGAATAACCTTTATCCTCTTTAAGCAAATAATGACCGAAAGGATAGTCTGATGTAGTTGATCCCACATAAGGATTTGACTGAAACTGGAAATGGAGATGGGGATAAGGAGACCGGCCTGAGTTGCCGCATCGCCCGATCATTTGTCCTCTCTTCACAGAATCGCCGGTTTTAACTTTAACAGACTGATATTTCAGATGACTCACTTTCGAAAATAAATAATCATTGTGCTTAATAATTACAGTATTGCCCCAGTTATCTTTTGTATTAACATCACCAATCTTATTATCCGGAACATTATCCACAACTTCCGCCACGGTTCCGTCGTCAACAGCCAGAACAGCTTTCCCATAGCAATAATAGTCTTCGGCCAGATCCCCCGAACCTTTAAACTGCCGGCCATCACTGTCATTTATTATAAAATCCCATGCATGCCGCCATGCACCTTTATGGGTATGCTCGCCGTTATGTCCCTGACTGATAGTCCATTCTCCGTAAAAAGGCAATGATGCAGATACCGGATAAGCCGATGGAAAACGTTTTTTATTTCCTGAATATAAATAAAGATTTTTTTCAGGCTTTCCGAGCTGGACAGGTGTTTCAATAAGATTTACCGGCCTCCTTTCACGAAATTTAAGTGCATATAAAAAAATCAGGACAATCACATTGAAAGGCAGGGAATAAGGAGAAATCTTAAAAGCCTGGAAAAGCTGCTGTGTAGCAGTCGTTATCAAAACAACCGCAGGAAGCAGAATAACGATCCAGCCAAAAGTGACCCTGCCCGGAACAAGGTAGTATCCACCCAATGCAATAGCCGTCAGGATATAATTAAATCCGATAAACGTATAGGCTAGTGAACTGAATTCTATACCAACAAAATTATAAAATATGTAAGCGACGGAATAACCCAGAACAGACAATATAAAACTTATTCGCGAATAGATAAGCAAGCCGGCAGCAATAATAATGCCTGCCAGTAAATGAGTTTGAAAAAATATAGCGCCGAGAGAATGAAAATAAATTCTGAGGAAAGAAGAATTTATATTATTTTCAAGAAAATCATAAAAATCAACGAAATTTTTTCCACCAACAGAATAGAGCTCGTTATATATAAAAATCCCTCTTTCGCTCAGATTAAGAGCTTCCAGGCTGGGGCCGGAAAGAGCGACTATCCAGACAGCGAACAAAAAAGGTACGCTAAGATATGGCAATCCATATTTGCCAAGGACACCCTGGAAGACAAGCGTCAGAAAAAAGCAGATAACCGATGAAACCAATATAAGAACGTACAGTTCCGGGGAAGGCTCATAAAACAGGCCGACTCCAAGTCCTGCGAGCAAAGCATTAAAACCATACAATCCTGAACGGATCATATATTTATTATATCCCAGGCCCCATGCCAGCATATTGGCAATTAACACTGCCAATAGTCCTCCAATGCCGGCGCCATAATCCAGAAAACTAATTATCATCAAAAACACCGCCAGAATCTTCGAAGTCGAAAAGAAAACCTGGGAGTAACTGTTAAGGATCGAAAATAAAATATCTTTCCCGTGCAGATTTTTGTTAACCATTGAAAATATTTTTACTCTTTGAGTTTCACTTCAGTATTTTTAAAAATTCCCAGATCTTCTCTCTTTTTCATGATCCTTGTTTTACCTTCCCTGTCAATGAGCACTACATTAGGGCGGTAAGTGATGAACTGCATCCATTGCGTTACATTATAGGCTCCCACTCTTTCTATGACCAGATGATCACCTGTTTTTACATGAGGAAAATTAACGGCATCACGTATTACATCGATATTCATGCATAATGGTCCGTAGATAGTAGTATCTTCCAGATAATCAGAAGTGGATTCACCTGGAAATATACCGAGATTGTACCAAAAGGAGGTAAATAACAAATTTACCCCGGCATCTATGACCATAGTCCGGCGACCTGCTGAAGAACGCTTATTAGCAAGAACTGTTGTGAGCAGATAGCCGGCATCGTCAATTAATGCCCTTCCCGTTTCTAAAAACAGTGCTGGTAAATTTTCATGGGGTATCTCCGAAGAAATCAGTGCATTAGTTATAGCTTCTGCATATTCATCAAACGACGGGCATGTTTCAGTACCAGGCATATATGCTCCCTTAAGAGTATTCTTCGAAGCAAAGCCTCCGCCCAAATCTATATATTTCAGCCGATGATCAAATTTCCTGTTCACAGCAACAAACAGATTGGCCAGTTTGGTAGCAGCAATGGCATAGGCTGACGGAGCCATAATATATGTTCCGATATGTGTATGCAGGCCTGTAAGCTCCAGATTTTCAGCCAGCATAATCCTGTTAATAGCGCTCCATGCCTCACCATTCTCATAGTTAAAGCCAAACCTGTCCCACATAGGATAAATACCTGTATCCATATTTACCCTGATGGCCACACGGACTTTCTTCTTCATCCTGCCTGTAATTTTCATGAGTAAATATAATTCATCAAAATGGTCAATATGGATACATGCATTATATTCAATAGCCATTTCCAGATCATTGGCCGATTTCTCCGGACCGTTATAAAGGATTTGTGAACCAGGTACTCCAATAGAAAGAGCTTTCTCAAATTCAAACCCCGAGACAACCTCGGCCCATGATCCTTCATCATGAAAAATTTCACAAATCGCATCCAGATAATTAGTTTTATAAGACCATGCAAACTGTACGTTAGGATAACGGGTTTCAAATGCAATTTTAGCTTCATTATATGTATCCCTTATTGTCTTCTCTGAAAAAACAAACAATGGGGAACCATAATCTTCTATAAGTTTTGAAATACTAATACCATCAATATGCGAAATAATTTTCTGCTTTGCCGGCAAGCCGAATTTATTCGGAACTCCAGCACTTATCCTGCTTATTAACGGTTTTTCATATTTTAATTTTGTCATACCCTTAAATTTCTTTATTCATTGAAATAACTGCAAATTTTTCCAAATCGACTATCATATCGTAAGAATAACGCACAAACATTTTACCAATCTTATACGATGTCATAGGTTTAACTTCCATGCCCAGAGCCAGTTTGACCAAAGCTTCCGGGATATTTTGCCCGGCACCTACTGCAAGATAAACCCATGCAGGAATACGCGGATTAATTTCCACAAGATAATATTCCCCTCCTCCAGTCTTTATTAATTCCAATTCCATTCCTCCCCTCCATTTTATCTTACTTATCAATGATTTTGTCAATTCCATCATTTTTTCATCGGAAAGAGTGATGCCACCCCAGGCTTTACCTTTATCAGTTATATACTGCTTCCGCATCGGGACGGCTGCAATTGTATTACCTTGCCCGTCCCCCAATGCAACAACATTAACCTCCGTGCCGAATACAAATTCCTGTGCAATAACCGGCAAACCCCATTTTGATGAGATTTTCATAAATGCCTGTTTTACCTGTTCCTTGTTATGAGTTTGATAAGCATCATAAAACTGTCCTTTGATCATTACCGGGTACTCAAATTTTTCTTCCATTTCAGTAATTTGTCCCAAGTCACCAAGATTAATGCTATGAGGCACCTTTACATTATATTTTTTACCAAACTCCGGCAATCTGTGCTTTTCCCTTTCGCGGAACTGATCAAGTGTCGGCAGGAACATATGTATTCCCTGATCTTTAAGACGCTTCTCATTCTTCATAAATGCAAAAAGTTCGGCATCAAAGTTAGGTACGAGGACATCAATATTCTCCTGACGGTGTATATCCTCTATCCGTTCGATCAGCTCTTCGGAACCTGAAGAAGGATAAGGAATCTGAAAAATACGATCGCATAACCCCTCCATATAAATTCCCGGCTCAAGATTTTCATAGACCAATCCTATGACCCTGGCATCAAAATCCTCTGACTCTTTAATCCCTCTTATAACGGGTACGCCGGGACCCGGATTGTCAGTATTATTTAATCCTGTTACGGCTAATGTTATTTTTCTCTTTTTCATTATCTTCTGATATATTAATCAAAAAAGACTTATTATACTATTATAACTACAGTTGATATTCAGTTTTCATATCCCCTTTGGCCGGAGCACAACTAAGCAAACTCAGGCTGATCATCCTGAGAAATAATTTTATAATACTTCAGTAACGAACAAAATTCATAAAAGTCCTTTTCGAAAGTCAACTCATCGACATCGTATTTTTCAGTAAATTCACCCATAATCTCTTCTATACCCTTATCTCCTGCAAGCATATTAATAAGTTCCAGGCCTAATGGATTCAAACTAAATGAATCACCCGTTTTAGAGTTAAAAACAAATCCGTTTTCACTAATCTTTACTTCTTCAGCAATCTTCATCAGCTTATAATTTTAAAGTTAAATAATATAGAACACAGATCACAATATCTCTGTTTAATTCAAAAAATCAGGTCGCCTGATATACTATACTTTTCTGTTTGAATATCATATCAGATATATTTATTTAATCATTACCTTATTTATAGTTAACTTTTTACCTGGTCATAGCTAAAATACAGAATTGAAAAGCAATTTAACAAATAATATACCGATTCTGTAATATTTCATTATATTATACTATTTATACTTTTCTCATGACTTAATTGTTTAAATAGTCAATACTATCTTTCAGACACAAAAAATGAATAAAACCTGCGGTTGAATTATCCTCTTTCCCGTTTTTTAACTAATTTTTAGAATTGGCATTAATATTGTTTTATTGTTTACAGAAATATTAAAAATAAAAGCTATGAAAAAAATTAACAGACTATTTTTCGTATTCTCAATTGCTTTATTAACAGCATGTAGCGAAGGCATACCCGGGCCTCAGGGACCTCCTGGAGAACCTGGTGAATCATTCATTGGTACAGTTTTTCAATTAACCGGAGATTTCACTGCGGAGGACGATTTTCAGCTTTTTTTCGAATTTCCCTCAACTTTTCAGGTCTATGAAAGCGATGCCGTACTGGTTTACATTCTCTGGGAAGTTACCAGTGATAATGAGGGGAACCCCTTGAATATATGGAGATTACTTCCACAAACCGTTGTTTTGGATGAAGGCATCCTGCAGTACAATTATGATAATACCTCACTGGATGTGCGCATATTTTTGGAAGGAACCCTTGATCTCAATAACCTGCTTCCTGCCGAGGCGCTCGACCAGGAATTCAGGATTGTTATACTTCCTGCAGACTATGCAAAAAACACTGAAATAAATATTAACAATTATAATTCATTATTGAAATTGCTAAAAACCGAAAAGATTGAAATCTTATATTAAAATTTCTTTACAGGAAAAATTATTTATGCAATTATTCCATTTTCCTTATCCTTACTTCTGTCCGTGTTTGGTTTTGCATTAACTCCAGAAGCTTCTCCGGATCTGTATCACCGTAATGGTAGGGATACAATATAGCGGGATGAAACATTCCAACTGCATCCGCTACCATATCAGGTGACATAGTATAGGGTAAATTCATTGGTAAAAATGCAATATCAATATTTTCAAGATTAGCCATTTCCGGTATATTTTCCGTATCCCCGGCTACATAGACTTTTTTATCTCCAAAATGCAAGATATAACCATTTCCTTCACCTTTCGGATGATAAGGAATATTGCCACTACGCATATGCAGGATATTATATGCCGGAACTGCTTCTATCCTGATGCCGGCATATGTTCCTGAATCACCGTTTTTCATTATTGTTCCTTCTCCGTATTGTTCATAGCAGCCTTTGGTAAGTACCAGATCAGTAAACTCTTTTCTCAGAATATCAATAGTTTTGGTATCAAGGTGATCACCATGCCGGTGTGTAACCAGGATCAAATCGGCCTTTGGCATTTCTGAATAATCGGCATAACGTGCAACAGGATCGATATGGATTATTTTCTCATTAAATTCCATCATCAATGTCCCGTGGCCGACAAAAGTAATAGTTAGTTTACCTTCCGATGTTTCGAAAACATCCTGTTCAAAATCCCCGGGCTTAAGGATTAAAGCAAAAAACAAAATGAATGCTTGCCCTGCTGATAATAAATTCATAATGAACGATTTTAATTTTAATTAAATTTACTAAAATCACTTCATTAAGACAACCTAATCTGTTAAAAAAGCACCAGCATATTTGATTAAATAAAAGTACTTTTCCATAAAACCATCTTTAACTTTTTATTAACAGGACCCCCTGTTATGATTGAGTTTTAGGATACAATTTTAGTCGCATAAAAAGATAGGTCCAGAATAAAAATAATCACAATAAAACCAGTCATTTACTCTGAAGATTCTTTCAGTGTCAGTCCGTCGGATTTCATCACCCAGGTTTTACCTACCATGTCTCCGTCCCATGTGTTAGAGACATTTTCGATATCATATATTATATCAATCATATTATCTGCAAAATGAACTGCTTTTCCTTCAGGTACCTTCACTGTTATATAAACTTCCTGGTCACGCCATTTATTTTCATCCAGAAAAAAATATGGATCAAAAAGCAATACTGAATCAGTTTCCTGGTAATTATAAATAATTTCTTCTGCTAATTCTTTAGCATTTTCACGTGATTTGCCACGTGAAGTTTTCTTCACGGTAACAAAAAATTTGTCTCCGCTTGCCCTTTCAACATCAAGTCTCGGTTCACCTGCCATAATCTCTTCACCTTCAATAATCAGTATATTAAAATCATTTATATCCCAATCTTCTTTGTCATAGTTTTCATATTTGTCTTCAGCAAGATTAAGGTATAATGTCCGGCAGTTATCACACTCTACTGTACTGCTGGTAACAACAGATGAACGACTCTTATAATTCCGTAACTCTCCCGCCGAAATTATCAGTAATGCAAAAATGGCAATAAGCCAGACTCCCAACATTGATAATCCTATAGCAAGATTATTGGATTTATAACGAAAAACAATTTTTGTACCGATGAATAATATAGCAAGAAGTGGAATTCCAGCGATAACACCAATTACTATAATACTTGCAGTAACCGTCCCGGGCTCAACAAAATAATTAAAAAAATCGGGAATATGTATTTCCGGAGACCATACCAACGGCCAGCCGTGGACAAATGAATGTCCTAATGCCAATGAAGACATCAACCCGAGAAAACCGGCAAATCCGGATATTATAAGAGCAATCCCTATAATTAATACAGCAACTTTCAGAACAAGCTTAAACACATTATATGTTACTTCCCCTATACCCTCTAATGATTTTTTACCTTTCGCATAAGAATCCGATTTTTTAAATTTCCTGTAACTCTCCTGTACATCTTTAACTTCTTCACGAATAGATTTTTCAATATTCTTAATAGTAGCCTCCTGGCCTTTCATCTCAAGTCTCTGTGCAGTTGTTTTTGCCTTTGGCACTGCTATCCAAAGTATCAGATAAGCAAGTAACCCAGCCCCGGTTGTTGCAAACAACAATACAACAAAAATAATTCTTAAAATTACCGGATCCATCTGAAAGTAAGCTCCCAGTCCACTGCATACACCTCCAAGTACCCGGCTATCGGGATCCCTGTAAAGTCTTCGTTTTCGCTTTGACGTGCTTGTCATCTCATCTTCTTCTCCCGTTTCCTCCGCAAAATCCTCCGGGGTACCCATAATCCCGATCACTTCTTCCACATTGTTAATAGTTATTACGGTTGAGGTATCGGACAATCGCTCAGTGAATATTTCAGCTATTCTGGCTTCAATATCTGCCAATATCTCTCTCCCCTCTTCATCCTCACCAAAATGTTTTTTTAAATTCAAAAGGTACTTCTGAAGTACTTCGTAAGCATCATCCTCAATATGAAAAATGGTTCCGCTGATATTAATTGTATAAGTACGTTTCATTTTTTCTAATTTTAATTTATTTCACTTATATAGATTCCTATTTATTAGTTTTTATTTTCTCAACCGCCTCAACCAGTTCAGACCATGAAATTTCAAGTTCACCGAGAAATTTTCGGCCTGAATCCGTTAATTCATAATATTTACGTGGCGGACCCTGCGTCGATTCTTCCCACCGGTAAGTCAATAAGCCTGAATTTTTAAGCCGCGTAAGCAAAGGATAGAGGGTGCCCTCCACCACTATCATTTTTGCCTCCTTAAGTGCATTAATAATATCGCTTGCATACAGAGGCTCATCACTTAATATCAAAAGGATACAATATTCCAGCACTCCTTTTCTCATCTGCGCTTTTGTATTTTCAAGTTTCATCTGTTTTAAATAAAATGAATAATCCTGCTTTTATATACCATGTTATTGGTATTGCAAATATATATAAAATTTTTAGTACTATGCAACACATAGTACCTTTTTTTTAAAATTTTTAGACCTGCTGAAATTTTTACTATATAATTATCTGATCCCTTTAATGAATATTATCTCCAAAGCCTCAGCTGATACCATATCCTTAATAATTTAATATAAAACCTAAAAATCTAAAATGAATTTATAATTTTACCGCCTGTATAAAAGAAACACCCAGAAACTTTTACAATGGAAAAGTATCAAATAGACAGGATGTTGAAGGAGAAAGGATATATTGATGAACCATTAGATCCCAATATTGATCCGGCTAAAGAAATTAATAAGCTGAGGAAAGAAAAGAATGCTGTCATCCTGAGTCATTTTTATGTAAAAGGAGAATTACAGGATATTGCTGATTATGTAGGCGATAGTTTAGGCCTCGCACAGGCAGCAGCTCAAACAGACGCGGAACTGATAGTTTTTGTCGGAGTTCATTTCATGGCAGAGACGGCAAAAATCATAAATCCGTCAAAAAAAGTGATATTACCGGATCTTAATTCTTCATGCTCCCTTGCAGAATCAGCGCCGGCAGAAGAATTTGCAAAATTCAAAGCCAGATATCCCGATCACAAAGTTATTACTTATGTTAATGCAACTGCTGCACTAAAAACAATGTCAGATATAATCTGCACATCAGCCAATGCAAAAAAAATTGTTGAAAGTTTTCCGGAGGATGAAAAATTAATTTTTGCTCCCGACAAAAATCTTGGTAATTATATAAACAGCATAACCGGCCGCAATATGGTATTATGGGATGGCGCCTGCATAGTTCATGAGCAGTATTCACTTGAAAAGATTATAGATCTTATTGAAAAGCATCCTGATGCTGAATTTATCGCTCATCCGGAGTGTGAAAATCCCGTATTGATGCTGGCTAAACACATCGGTTCAACTACTTCCCTGTTAAATTATATAAAAAGCAGTCCTGCACAAAAATTCATTGTTGCAACGGAAAGCGGAATATTTCATCAAATGAAGAAGGCATGTCCTGAAAAAATTTTTATTTCCGCCCCGCCAATAGATGCAGCATGCGGATGCAATGATTGCATCTATATGAAACTCAATAGCATGAAAAAACTTTATCTTGCTATGAAATATGAACAACCAGAAGTTATACTATCCGCTGAAGTTATAGAAAAAGCTCAAATCCCTATTAAAAGAATGCTGGAAATTTCAAAATAATTTTTTCTTTCTTTCCGGAAAATCCGATACGACTAGCCGGGCCTTTACCTAAAAGTAAAAAATATATCTGACTGATATTTAGTGAGATATAAAAGAAACTGAGTCATGTCTCTGAACATTCTCTACCAGTAAATTCTGGCGTGAAATCTCGATAGCCTTTAACAGGGTATTATCTATCTTCTTAATTATGGGATAAAACCCTTCTTCACCCATTATATTGCGGGCAATATAAGCTTTAACCTGGGTATTGATCAAATCGCCCGAATTTTGCAACCCTTCCTTATCAGCAGATATTCCCTTATCTTCGGAATAATCAATAAATTCAGCGAATACTCTTTGATCTTCCAAATATTTATCCATCTCCTTCCATGAGGAAAATCCGGTAAGTTTAGCCCGATGCCTGTCTGCCCACGAATATGCAAAACTATAAATCAATCCCTTTCGAAATATGCGGTTATAATACTCTGAATTTCCGGAAGTATCAAGCGGGACAAAAATATCCGGCATAATTCCTCCCCCTCCATAAACAGCACGTCCTCCTTTGGTATAATACTTTAATGAATCATTAAAATGAATACTATCTGCATCCAGTTGCTCTTTATGGTCAAAACGCAAATACAGATCATTGAAGTAGTCTTCATTCCCCTTATCATAAGACTTCTGAATGCACCGTCCGCTGGGAGTATAAAAACGTGCTACCGTCAGTCGCAGTGCTGAACCATCCATGAGAGGTATTTGCTCCTGGACAAGCCCCTTGCCAAATGATCGTCTCCCGATTACCAATCCCCGGTCATTATCCTGCAGGGCACCGGCAAATATTTCACTTGCCGAAGCGGAAAATTCATCTATTAATACAAAAACCTGCGTGTCTTTCCATCTGTTTTTACCTGATGTATTATATGTTTTCCTTCTGGAGTGCAATCCTTCTGTATATAATATAGACTCTCCCTTATTTAAAAATTCATCAACAATTTGTAACACGCTGCCAAGAGATCCGCCGGGATTTTGACGTAAATCTATTATAACCTTCTCTGCTCCGGCATCATCCAGTTTTTTCATCCCCTCCATAAATTCGCCATAAGTCTTCTCGGAAAACCGGCTAACCTTCAAAAAACCTGTTTCATCATCGATCATATAAGCCACATCCACACTAAATAAAGGTATATCATCCCGTATTATCTCGAACTCCAGTTCTTTCTTATTTCCCTGTCTTATTACTCCTACAAAAACCTTTGTATCTTTTTCCCCTCTCAGCAAATTCAGGACTGTCTGGTTCTGAACAGCTACACCTGCTATTACTGAATCATTTACCCTTACAATCCTGTCCCCCGGCAGAATGCCAACCTTACCTGAAGGACCGCCGGAAACAACTTCAACAACCCTGACTGTATCATCCTGTATGGAAAACTGGACTCCTATCCCTGAAAAATTACCCTGCATTTCCTCCTGCACCTCCTGCATATATTTTGCAGGTATATATGCAGTATGAGGATCAAGATTTTTGAGTATTTCCGGAATAGTATTTTCAATTATCTCACCGGTATTCACACTATCCACATAACCATCTTCTATCAACTGTATTATTGTAGAAAGCTTGTTTGTATTTCCAAATCCAAGAGGATAATATGCAGTCTGACTTTTTTGCTTTATCAGATTCCCCGTTAATATCCCTGCAACAACAGATACTATAACTATTAAAGGAAGAACAATATATATTCTCTTATTCATTACATTCTTCTATATTTTCAAATTCAACTTGTTCTACTTCAATATTTGCCCTTTTAAGAAGATTTATCCCGTCCCCGACACGATAATTCTCCGTGAATACAACTCTCTTTATGCCTGCCTGAATGATGAGCTTTGCACATTCGATACATGGCGAAGAAGTAACATATAAAGTTGATCCCTCACTGCTGTTATTCGACTTTGCCACTTTTGTTATGGCATTTGCTTCGGCATGCAGAACATAAGGTTTTGTCTGGTTATTCTCATTTTCACAGATATTCTCAAATCCCGAAGGTGTACCATTATACCCGTCAGAAATAATCATTTTCCCTTTTACAAGCAAAGCTCCGACCTTTCTTCTTATACAATATGAATTCTCAGCCCATATCTTAGCCATTTTTAAATAACGCTGATCGAGCAACATTTGTTTTTCATCTTTACTCTTCATTAAAATCTGTTTCTGATTAATGAGTTACAAATGTAATACTCATTTCGGAAAAAATGTTTATTTCAAAATAGAGAAAAAGAATTTTTACCCCATTTTGTTATAATAACAGGAATAGTGATACTTTTCGAACAGGCATATAAAAAATATGATGTACATTAAGGAATTTAACCTATAAACATTACCGGAAAATATCTTGCAGACTTTACAGAAAAATGCTTGGTAATTCAGATATTAAGCCTCATCTGAAAAGGAAAGAATGTATTTAAAATTCCAATTAACAACCGGTTAAAAATTATATACTGATTCAGGGATATGACCTGAATATATGCAATGACATCCCCATGATCTTCTTAAGTATGGGTTAATTTTAAGAAGCCCGGTTAACCTGCGATCAAAACCGTTTTTAATTTTTTATCAGCAGCCAGACATCAGAATATTGCGGATAAGCCTGTCGAATATCAGCCACACGCAAGCGGGCATCGCTTTCGACTTTGTATGAATTGACACATACACGATAATATCCGGTTTCGCTATGCAGGATAATAGGAGTAAACCCTTGGTTTAACAATGTTTCCCGGTAATTTTTTGCATTATTGAGATTGCTGAATGAACCAAGAATCACAAAATATGTATTTGTTTCATTCTGGTCTTTATCCTCCTGCCGGGTGAAAGTGACCTGCTCTTTACGCATAGCAACAGACTCTTTTTCCGCTACTTTTGTCTCTTGTTCAACCTTTGGTTCTTCTTTTTCCTCAACATTAGTCCCCGTCGGTACAGTAAAGACTTTAGGCTGGGTTGCCGGATCGGTTGTATAAGGAGACCGGGCTAATTCTTTCTTTGATTTGCACGCAGTGAAAGCCAATCCCAGAACAACTATGAAAAACAATATACGGTTCATCTTAAATCAATTTACATTTATTTATCAACAAATATAAAGAAAAGGATCAGTCATTTTACTATTTGTATAAATAAGTTTTTCACAGTAAGCTGTTTGCAACTAAAAGAAAAATATTAAGGTTAAATGTTAAAATAGTAAATAAACGTACATTTTTTTCTCTGTTTTCTTTTAATATATTCATCAGTGTTTTAACTTTGTATATATCAGGTCCGCATACCGTACTCATAAGTTAAATTCTTAATAATGAAAAATAAAGATTGAGCTTCGAGCTCGTAATTAAGATACGGATGTGGACTTGATTTTTATTCTGTACCTGAAAAAATTTCAGGTAAAAATTTATATGATAGTATTAATATTTTAAAGATTACAAATGGAAGCCAGGGGATTTCAGGATAAAATGATCCGTGAGCCGGCTTATGCCGGAAAATTTTATCCCGGCACAAAAAAAGAGCTTACTGATCAGCTTAAAAAGCTTTTCTCGGATTCAAAAAAATGCATTTCGAAAAGCAGGCCCTCTGCCATTATTTCGCCCCATGCAGGCTATGTATTCAGTGGCCGGGTGGCTGCTTCAGCATATAATCAGATACCTGAAAATGAAAATTACAAAAAAATATTTATCCTGGCTTCGAGCCATCAATTTATGTTCGGGGGCGCTGCTGTCTTTGATGCCGGAAATTATAAAACACCCCTGGGCGAAGTGGAAGTGGATACCGAACTGGCACGACAGCTGATCGAATCAAATAAAATATTTATAAGTAATACCGAAGCCCATCGACTTGAGCATAGTCTGGAAGTTCAGCTTCCTTTTCTCCAGTATAAATTAAAAAATAACCTGCTAATAGTACCAATCATTTTAGGCACCAATGACCCTTCTGAATGCCGAAAAATTGCAAAAGCCCTGGAAGCTTTTTATACACCTGAAAACCTTTTTGTAATCAGCTCGGATTTTTCTCATTATCCTTCTTATGAGGATGCTGTGGAAAATGACTTACAAACAGCACTTGCAATTTGCAGCAACAAGCCGGAAAAACTATTACAGGTTCTCGATAGTAACAAAAGAAAAAATATCAGTCATCTTGTAACTTCCCTGTGCGGGTGGACATCTGTGCTTACATTACTTTATATCACAGAGCATAAAAATGTTGTTTATCAAAAAATATTCTATCAAAATTCAGGAGATAATGAGTATTATGGAGACAAAGACCGTGTGGTAGGCTATTGGGGACTGGTTGTCCTTGACAGGGACAGGTCATTTAGCATTACCCGGGAAGAACAAAAAATATTGCTTGCAAAGGCACGTGAATCAATTACGAATTTCCTGAAAACAGGAAGCAGAAAAATTGCAGAGCCCTCTTCAACTGATAATATTTTAACAAAACATGCCGGTGTATTTGTCAGTATATATATAAATAAAGAGCTTAGGGGTTGCATAGGCAACTTTGCCAAAGATGAAACATTGTGCGATATGGTTCAACGTCTTGCAGTATCTGCAGCCTGTGATTACAGGTTCGAGGATATCCGACCTGACGAGCTCCCTGATATGGAACTTGAGATATCCATACTTACTCCCCTGCAAATAATTGAATCAATAGATAACATTGTGCTCGGGAAGCACGGTATCCTGATAAAAAAAGGACCCCGGTCAGGTACGTTTCTTCCCCAGGTAGCCACAAAGACCGGCTGGAATCTTTATGAATTTCTTGGACACTGCGCCCGCGACAAAACAGGAATTGGATGGGAAGGATGGAAAGATAAAGATTCTGAAATATTTACATATGAAGCTTTTGTTTTCAAGGATTAATACTAAACACAAGATCCTCATCTTTTCACGCAAATACCTCATGCAATACCTTGAGTGATTTTATCTCACCAAGATTTTCCATGTGCAACCGGTAATATTCCACCAATTTTTCCGTCAGGTAGCCACGCATACTACGTAATATTTTTAGTTCCTTCAACTCCTTTAATTTCAGTGTTGACAAAATATAAAGCACCTTTGTTGCCTCCTTGCTAATAAAAAAGGGATGAACCGGTTCATAAGGAACGATCAAACCCTGACGCATATCAAACCACCCGTTTAATCCGGCTTTGTTCATACCCGGCAAAAATCCCAGGTATTCAGTAAGATGAAACAAAAAATATAAATGAAAATTTACTGCCGGCCCTTCTGCCAAATCAAAAAACAGAAATGAATTTTTTATAAAACTGAATAATTCCGGGGAGCTTTCCTGTTCACGCAAAGTTTTATAAAGTATTTCAGAAAGAAAAAGAGATTGTGTGGATTTTGATATATCGAAAGGAATATTTTGATAGACAGGATAATTCTTTATCTCTTTTATGCGCTGTACATCACGGGAATCTTTATGATAGGCCACAAGTTCAACCAGAAACATCGGTTGAAGGGCGGGCCTTTTCCCATATACTTTTCTTCTGGGATTATTTATAATATATGCCTGACGTCCGTAATCACCGGTATAAACAGTTGCAATTATACTGCCTTCACTATATTTAATAATATGCAGGATAACCCCTTCTGTTTTGACCAGCATTATCTTCTCAATTTATAAACAACAATTTTTCAATATGAGTCTCGTCACCCCTTTTGCCGGTACAAAAAACCAGATAAACCCCTGTACGTACACGGTTACCATTAAGATTCTTCCCATCCCATACTGCCTGTCCCCCCAGTGAAGTAGTCTGATGCACCAAATTTCCTGTAATGTCTGTGATTTTAACATCAGTGTTTTCCATGAGGCCTGTTATTATTACAGGCCCGTCCCATGACTCCCTCACGGGATTGGGATAAACATAAACATTTGCAAAAGCATCCTTACCGCCTATAGCATCCCCCTGATAAGAAACAAGCCCTTTACCGGTGCCAAAAAAGACCTCCCCCGTCAGCTGATCAACAGAAACAGCAGTAATATTATCAGAAAGAAGCGGGCTATTTTCAAATGTAAAATGCAATATTTCCTCTTCTCCGTCATCAGAAACCAGGTAAACCCCGGAGCTGCTCGTTCCTATCCACTTTCTGTTGGCACCATCGACTGTTATTGATGTAACTGTCTCCGTTTCAAGAAGTGGGTGATACAATCCATCCTTCAGGTCAAGGCTTGGCTGGACAGCATAAAACTCTTCTGTATCCCATATCCGCTGTGGATTATTATACACAGCTACCCCCTTGGAAGTTCCCAGCCATATAGTACCATCCAGATCCTCCGCAATACAATAGATATCATTCATGCGATTAAAGATTTCCTTCTCTCCATTATTAAAATATGAAGTCACAGTTAACCGCTTTTTACGGGCGCCTGTTTTATCCATTACATAAGCATCCTTACCACGAGGTGCAATTATCCATATATCATCGTTTTGGGTGACAATTAAAGGGCCGACAGTACTTGTGCCTGCAATTTCGGGGAGTGTAAAAGATTTCCATTCGCCGCCCGGAGTTAATTTTAATAAATTCTCAGGAACCTCAGAATTTGTGATCCAGAGATTTCCCTCCGAATCGAAATCAAGTCCGCCGATTCTCACATAAGGTTCGCCAGGCTGACCGGGAAGAGCCGTTTGCAAAGGACTGTTATAGTTTGTAAACCTGTTCAGCAATTCATTATTATAAAATTCAAGCAGGCCTCCTCCCCAGCTGCCGGCATAAATATGCTCCGGATCAGCAGGATCAACAGCAAGATTAAGGATATCGAAAAAGCCATCCATTTCAGGATATTCATTTTTTGAATATTCTGTCCATTGTCCGTTTCGCAGAACCCTGAACCTCGGGGATTCCCATAAGTTATTCCAGGCATCACTTCTTCCTCCGGCTGCAACCCAAAGATCTTTGTTACCTGAAAAAAGGTAAAACGCTTTATTGTCTTCAGGACCTTCCGGAAAAACCTGTTCAAAATTATTGTCAGATATACGTACCATTCCCGATTCATTGTCAGCAACCCATAAATACCCGTCAGCAGTAATTATAACACTTCTTGGTTTAATGGAAGTAACCTCCTCCTGCTCAAAATTATACTTATTAATTATCCCTGTAAGGCGATTATTTCTGTCAACGATAAAAATCTCATGCCGGCCGGCAACAACCATATAATTATTATTCACCTGCACATCATGAATAAAATTTACCCGGGGAATGTACCGTTCCCAAAGATCACCAGTCAGTCTGTACATCTCATCCCGGTCATAAAGGTCCGGCGTATAATTGACCAGTAAAAAGCCGGCATGGATCGCAAGGTGACTGAATTTTTCCCCTGAATGCGGGATATCAGTAATATGTTCCCAGTTACGATAGTCCAGAAGATTCGGATTGTTCCTGTCTGCCCGCAGGATCCCCTGGTCGGTTGCTGCATAAATAAACGGTCCAAAAATTTCAACATCATTAACACGTAACGGGCTTCCCCCGTCGCCTATCAGATAAGTATCCTTTACCTCTTTTTTTGCCAGATTTAAAACCACTATACCGAAACCACAGGAGAGAAATGCTTCATTTCCTGAAAAAGAGATGTTATAAATATTTTTATCTCCTGTTATTTGCTTTCTTTTTATATCAGAAATATTTATCACTTCCGATTCAAAAACAAGGTCGATATTACTGTTATTGTATGCAACAACCAGCGTCTTATATTCATTGTTGTAATTTATGTTTCGTATGCCAAAGTCAGTCAGGCCGTTTATCTCACAAAATTCCCGGATACTATTATCATCTCTGTCATAGTAAAATAACCCGCCTTCGGTTGCACAGTATATCTTCGTACCGGCTTCAACAACTTTCAATCCGTTTGCAAACGAAAGATAGTATTTCCAGCTTTCCTGAAGTCGTTGTGCATTTGACCCGGTAACACTGAAAAAAAAGATCAGGTATAACAATATTATCTTCATACAATCCAATTAATCCCGGCTTATAAAGTTTTTAAATACTGAATCAGCTTCTGAACAGCTTTTGCCCTGTGGCTGATCTTATTTTTTTCCTGCAATTCCATTTCAGCAAAAGTTTTATTATATCCCTCAGGCAAAAAAACAGGATCATATCCGAAGCCTCCTTCACCATGTTTTTCCCTGGTTATCACACCCTCTGCTATTCCTTCAAACTGCTTTTCCCTGCCATCTATAACCAGCGATATTACTGTTCTAAAACGAGCTTTACGATTATTTATTTTTTCCAGTTGTTTTAATACTTTATCCATGTTTGCCCGGGAATTCTTTTCCTCTCCGGCATATCTTGCTGAAAATACCCCCGGAGCCCCACCCAGCGCTTCAATTTCCAATCCTGTATCATCGGCAAAGCAGGGATAACTGAAATTTTCATAAACGTAAAAAGCTTTTTGAGAAGCATTTCCCTCGAGTGTAGGCTGATCTTCGGGTATATCATTATTACAGCCAATATCTCTCAGACTTAAAATTTCAAAATGATCGCCCAACAAGGCCTGTAACTCTTTTACCTTGTGTTGATTATTAGTTGCAAATACTAATTTCATATAATTAAAATTAATTATTTTCAATGGTATCATACGGAATTCGCATAAATTTTAATCATACTCTTGTGTGATTTTACAATCATGCTCGTTTTATTTATTTTTTCTTAAAAATTTTTTCATGGAATATCTGCCTGACAAATAGATTCCCATTCTAAATCCGGCTATTTTATATTAAGATATAACAGGTGAATATATAAAATACCCTTGTGAAAACAGAATGGGTTATTTTTTTATGCAATATTTACCGTAAAAATAATGGAAAATCAGAATCCGGAATATTCTTATCACCCACTTTTCCTTACAGAATTATTGTTCCATTATAACATTTAATTAAATTTGTAATATTAACATTCCTGTAAATAATTAAAAAAATTTAAACATATGATATATAACAGAAGAGATTTCATTCAAAAATCGGCTGTTGCTGCAGGTGCTGTAAGCCTGGCAGGATTTCCGCTTGCCTGCGGAAGCAAACAGAAAAATATTTTTAAATATGCATTATGCAATGAAATAGTCAGAGATTTCAGCTGGCCTGAGCAGTGTGATATAATTGGTAGTGCGGGTTATAAAGGAGTTGAAATCGCTTCTTTTACACTGGTTGAAAAAGGTGTTCAGGAAATTTCCGGTGATGAACGAAAACAAATGGTCCGTGACATGAAAAATGCCGGGATCAGCTGTGCAGGATTGCATTGGTTATTAACTCCTCCTCCTGAGGGACTTCACTTTACAACTCCTGATGTCCAGCTGCGTAGCAAAACCGTTGATTATCTCAATGAATTAATTGATTTCTGCGGAGATCTTGAAGGAGAAGTTATGGTATTCGGATCTCCTCCACAGAGAGCCACAACAGGAGGATTATCAGTCGCGGAAGCCACAAAATACTTTGCAGAAGGCCTGGCAAAGGTGGCGGATCATGCAAAGGAACGAGGGATAAAAATATTGATCGAACCATTACCCTCAAACCAGACGGATGTTGTTAATACACTTGAGGAAGCTGTAAGTGTTGTAAATAAAATTAACCATCCGGCCATCAGTTCTATGTTCGATTTTCATAATACTCTCGATGAGACCATGCAAATGACCGGCCTTGTTGAAAAATATTATGAACACATTGAACATGTCCACGTACAAAATATGGACGGTACAGTGATTATGCATGATGATATTCCCGAAGAATTTATTCCTGTATTTGAAAAACTTGTAGAACTTAATTACAAAAAATGGGTTTCAGTGGAAGTATTTGATTTCACACCAGGAGGTAAGTTCATTGCGGAAGAAAGTATGAGATCATTTATGGAAATAGAAAAGAGATTATGACCTGTAAAATTATTTCTGCGTAATTAGTGTCTGTCCTTTAAGTAAAGAGTCTGGGATAGAAAGTTCGCTGACAAGGCTTGCGCAGACCGAAAAATGTGAGTTTACTAATTGTAAATGACCATTTTGAGGGCGAGCGTAACGCAGGCAGCGGACTTTATAGACAGACTCTAATTAATATGAGATGATTTGCCGATAAGCCTTTTCTCTGAAGATAAATTTATTATTAAGCTCATGTTCATTACATTCTGAAAAAGAAGTTTCAGGAAGTTTGGGTAAAAATTCAGGTTCAATTCAAAAAAAATCATTAAATTGTTTATAGTCCTGATTGAGGCCAACAGCGTATAAGCAAAAAAGGCTGGGAGGGCAATAGTTTTAAAATTATATATTATTAGTTCATTAGGTTTTAAAAGACTTCGAGGATATTGACTATGTAGCAGTATTATATTCCGG
>CAZIOB010000096.1:0-41770 GCA_964540755.1 uncultured Prolixibacteraceae bacterium
TGACAATGTAAATTTATAAATTCAACTGTTACGTCACTATATCAGAACGTCTTACATTTTCATTCGCTTGGGTGTGAAACACTCATGGAGGTTTCATACGAAATTTGCATTGGGTTATCAAATGATTCATCTGAAATTTTTGTAAAAGTCGGGAAATAAAAATTTTTGTTTTTGCCTAAAATTTGGCTGCGACAATTCAATGAGATTTTCAGGTGCAACTTAAAAGGACAATGAAAAGTATTATTGAAACATCCTCAAAAAGATGGCATGTTGTCTACACTCGCTCACGAGCTGAGAAGAAAGTGTATTCTGACCTTAAAGCATATGATATTGAATGCTTTCTGCCATTAAAAAAACAACTGCGGCATTTTAAAAACCGAAAAAAATGGGTTGAAAGTACTCTGATATCCGGTTATTGCTTCGTGAATATAACACGAAAAGATTATGATCGGGTATTACAGGTAAACAATGTGGTATCATATGTGGCTTTCGAAAGAAAAGCCGCTATTGTGCCGGATAAGCAGATTGACTCTTTAAAACAAATGCTGCGACAGTCAGACTTTGAGGTTGAAGTATCAAACAACAACTTTTCACCGGGGAAAAAGGTAATGGTCGTTGAAGGCCCGCTGATGGGTTTAAGTGGCGAGCTTATGGAAGAACGGGGAAAGAAAAGGTTTCTGCTCCGTATTAAAGCGATCAATACCGTTTGTTCGGTAGTTGTACACTCAGAAATTTTGACAGCGCTTCCATCTGACAATTAAATTAACTGTAGATCATTGATAACCATTGCATTTTGCAATAGGTATTAAAATGTTTTCATAGCCTGATTGTATTATAAGAATTATATACTCAGGTTAAGAGACAGCAAAACAGAGCAAAATAATTATTCAATTATTCATTTGCCAATGCCTTCAGAAGGTATATTATGTACCTGAGAAGGCGGAGCTTTGAAAAGACACTGCTGATCAATCCTCTCATTTCACTTTTTAAGATCATTCAGACACTCAACAAATATGACTAAATAGTCTTAATTACCAAGAAGTTAATACATTCAACCCTAATACTTCTCCGATGCTAGATGTAATTATTTCATCCAAAACCCGTGTAAAATTATTGATTAAGTTTTTTCTGATTAAGGGCAGTAAGGGTTATCTGCGCGGCCTTGAGAAAGAATTCAATGAAACATCCAATGCAGTGCGTGTAGAGCTTAACCGCCTGACAAAGGCAGGATTACTGATATCCCGTTTTGAAGGAAAAAGAAAGATCTACCAGGCAAATACGGAACACCCCCTGTACGACGACATAACTCATCTTGTTCATACAACAGTGGGCATTGACCATCTTGCAGAACGGGTGGCCGGCAAGATAGGGCGTCTGGAAGAAGCATATGTCACAGGCAGCTTTGCCAGAGGAGTGGATTCCGACACAATTGAACTGGTGCTGATGGGGAGTGAACTGGATACCGTTTACATAGATAAGCTGGTAAAAGTTGCTGAAATGATAATCTGCCGCAAGGTCATGTACCTCTCCCTCACACAGGACCAGATGGAACACTTTTTCAAGGACAGGCCGCACCTGCTTATCTGGAAGGCAGGGCAAAAAAATGACCCGGACAACACCATGAAAACCTGAATGAATATGCGAGTTTCCCGTCTTAAATCATGGCAGGCTAAATAATACATTATAAACAATCATAATCATATGAAACGAGTCATGGGCCGGCGCTCACAAATGGCAAATTTATAAATGACGAGTTCCATTTGTCACCATTGAAAAATATATACAAATGAATTTATATATACATTATTTTACAAACAGGTATTTGTCAAGGTGGTTAGTTCTGTTTTTCGACCTTATGACAATTCCTGTGGCTTATTTCCTGGCCTTTATACTCCGGTTCAATTTCAATTATTCAGCCGCAATATCTTCAATGAGCATTTACCATTTTGTAATTATTTTCCCGGTGTTTATGTTTTATTTTTGGAAATCAAAATCCTATACCGGCGTATTAAGGCACAGTAATACCGAAGATATTAACCGGATTTTTGAAGTAATGTTTTTTACGGGTGTGTTTTTAGTGCTTATTGTATTGGCTTTCAGGATATTTAACTCTCAGTATTTACCAATATTACCCCTCTCTGTTATAATTATAATGAATTTGATAGCTTCCGCGGTTTTGATATTTTCGCGGCTTTTGGCTAAAACGATTTTTCTGCAAATTAAAAAAGACAGGCTTGCAACAAGAAAAATAATGATCTTTGGAGCCGGGAAACTTGGACAGATGACCCGCAGCGTCTTACTTTTAGATACTTCCGGCAACACAGAAGTAATTGGGTTTGTGGATGATAATATTGCATTAAATGACAGAAAAATATTTGACCTGCCCATTTACTCAGTCAGCAAAGCATTCAATAAAATAATTCCCGAAAATAATGTAACAGAGCTAATCTTTGCAGTAGGAAAATCAAATATTTCCCTCAGGAGAAAAAGGGAGATAACAGATAAATGTTTAGAGAGCCACCTGGTTGTTAAAGAGGTGATGCCTATTGAGAACTGGATAAACGGAGAACTTCAGGCACATAATATTCGAAAAATTAACATTCTGGACCTGCTTGGCAGGGATGCCATTCAACTTAATCATGAAAAAATAGAAGCAGGCTTAAAAAATTCAGTAGTTCTGGTGGCAGGGGCAGCAGGCTCTATCGGTTCTGAAATAGTGCGCCAGCTTATTGCATTTAATGTGAAACAGGTCATTTTATTAGACAAAGCAGAATCTGACCTTTACAATCTGCAGGATGAGATCAAAACCAAAAATGCCAAAATAGATTTTGATATTATTGTCGGGGATGTGACCAACAAAAATAAACTGCGCAAAATTTTTCTTAAATATGCCCCAACTATGGTAATCAATGCCGCAGCCTACAAGCATGTACCCTTAATGGAAAGGTTTCCCTGCGAGGCCATAAGGGTAAATGTCGGGGGAACTAAAAACCTTGCAGACCTGGCAGTGGAATCCGGAGTGGAAAAATTCGTCTATATTTCAACTGATAAAGCTGTAAATCCTACAAATATAATGGGAGCCTCAAAACGCCTTGGCGAGATCTACATTCAATCACTTATGCAATCAAAAGAAATAACCACCCGGTTTATTACCACCCGGTTTGGGAATGTGTTAGGCTCCAGCGGCTCAGTGGTTCCGTTATTTGAAAAACAGATTGAAAGGGGCGGGCCGGTTACTGTTACACATAAAGATATTACCCGCTATTTCATGACAATCCCCGAAGCTTCCCAACTGGTACTGGAAGCTGGTTTTATGGGCAACGGCGGTGAAATTTTTGTTTTTGATATGGGTGAACCTGTTAAAATTTATCTCCTGGCAGAAAAAATGATCTCTCTTTCAGGATTTGTGCCCAATCGTGACATTGAAATTAAAATTACCGGGCTCAGGCCTGGCGAAAAACTTTACGAAGAGCTGCTCGACAACAGTGAAGAGCTTATGCCAACATACAACGATAAAATATTTATAGGGAAGGTCAGGAAACATGAATACAAGATTGTCAACCAAAAAATATCAACAATGCTTGGAATGCTCGATAATATCGATGAAGACAATTGTGAACTGCTTGTTAAACAGATTAAGAATTTAGTTCCTGAATTTAGCCCGAATAATAGCTGTTACGGTTATATAATTAAAAGGGCTGCACCCTCCGGACTAATTCCTGAGCCAATTATAAATTAATATGAACCCTGAATTTCCTGTCAGCGACATCGAACTGCAGAAAGTGAAGACAACCCGTTCAGTATTGTTGCCAATATATTCGGATACAACATGGCAGCTCAACCAGCACGAGTTTGCCATGCAGGTTGAGGGAGTAGCCAGTTTCTATGTATGTAACGGCAGGGAGGTGGAATATGCCCCGGCAGAAGGAGCCACCCGCGAATCGATAGAACTGTATCTCAATGGATCTGTATATGGAGCAATACTTCATCAGCGTAATATTTTACCCCTTCACGGCAGCAGTTTTGTCAGGAACGGCCAGGGTATCATGTTATGTGGAGGGTCGGGGGCCGGAAAATCATCACTCACTGCTGCCTTTTGTATGAACGGGGCTGAATTCCTTACCGATGATGTAACCCCGGTAGTTTTTCCCGGCGGAACGCCCGGAATTATGCCGTTATCCGACCGTATTAAACTATGGGGCGACTCCCTGCAACAACTTAATCAAAATAAAAATAATCTGACTGCCATCCATCCCGGGAAAAACAAATTTTATTTTCCGATGAAAAAAAGCCGGCAGCTGAGTTATCCCCTGCACAGGATATTTATTATTGAACCGGCAGAATTGCCGGCCGTTGAAACCAACTTACTAACGGGAATTGATTCATTCACTGCCCTCCGCAACGAAGTGTACCGGTGGGAATATCTGGTGGCAATGCCCGAAACAGAAACCGGCTATCTGGAAAAACTTTTAACCATCAGCCGGCTTGTTAAAGTCACAAAAGTAAAACGCCCTGCAGGTATGCCGATTGAAACGATGAAGATTTTTTTGAGTAATTATATTGATAAAGGCGCTTAGCCGAATTGCTTACCGCTTAAAATACTGGCCCTTAAGAGTTGATTAGAAATGGAATATTTTCAAAAATTTATCAAGCTGCCGGCAAATGAAAAACTGCTTTTTTGTGAAGCCCTATTTTTTCTGTTTCTGGCAAAAGGGATGCTGGTTGTGCTGCCATTCAGGCTGTGCCTCGGGACAATCAGGACAGGCAGGAATATTAAAAACCCGGCACATAAAAAACCTGAACCGGTTAAACTGGCTATTTCCCGTGCAAGCAGGCTTGCCTCATGGAAAAACATATGCCTTGTTCAGTCATTTGCCGCCAGATGGATGTTGCAGCGGCGTAAAATTTCCTCCACCCTCTCGATCGGGGTCGGGCACAATCAGAATAACAATCTGACGGCCCACGCCTGGCTCACGGTAGAAGGCTTTGAAATCGTGCCCCACGGTGGTTATTACATCACATTAACTACATGGTAAAACCTGAGAATTTTGTTGAAGGGAATAAAAATATTTTAAAAATTTTGAAAAAGTGAAACAAATATATTATACATTTGTTTATATAATTATTGAATTAGTCAGTTAAATTTTAAATTAATAACAATGGGTCAAGCTAAAAAAATATGGGACAAGCCGGCTGTTAAAAGTTTATCGGTAAAAGGACTGACATTAAGTGGCGTTAAATATGCACCTAATGAAAGTGTTGGATCCAAAGAAGTTTCTCCCTCGGCATCAGGTGATCCTCACGGGATTTCTTAATCTGAAGTAATTTAATGTTAATCATCAGATTGAAAGGAGTGTCATTTGTTGCCGGATAAACACATTTTTAAAGGATAAAGAATAACTCTTTAATGGTGATGATATATAATATCTCACATTTGTTTAAGTACATCCTTCAATGATCTTTGGCTCAGTCAGTTTCGACGGTAATACTTCCGGCCCGGATCAGGTATTACAAAGAATTTCACAACATCTGACATGGAATGATTGCATTTGCGAAAATTTTTCATATGGTTCTTTTTATGGTGTTTTCACCACTGATATCCGGCTTGCCTCTATCAGGGAAGATGTTGTTTATGTGGATGAAGTTAACGGCATTTTGATAATGGTCGATGGCTGTATATATAACCATCATGAGATCTCATCACAGCTGTCATGCGACGAAAGGTCATTGCAAATTCCCGAATTAATTGCTAAAGCTTATCTGCATTGGGGAGTCTGCTTTACGGAGAAACTGAACGGCGATTTTGCGATCTGCATTTATCATAATAAGGAGAAGCAAATATTATTTTAT
Organism: uncultured Prolixibacteraceae bacterium; assembly: GCA_964540755.1. Classification (GTDB taxonomy): domain Bacteria; phylum Bacteroidota; class Bacteroidia; order Bacteroidales; family Prolixibacteraceae; genus JAAYJR01. Next base: position 5,851 of record CAZIOB010000096.1, read on the forward strand.
ACTGATCACTTTGGATTAAGGCCGATGGCCGTTTCCGGTAGCGGCGCAAACGTTTTTTTCGCTACCGATCCAATGGGCTTGTCCAAGGCTCTGTTTAACAAAGAGAAAATTGACCCGGATTATTTGCTGAATTTATTTATGATGGCAGGACATGATCACTCTCTTTTACCTCATAAAGCCATATCTAAATTGCGATCCGGGCACTATCTGAATATTTCACCCGGAAATGAGGAGAGTAAACCCTATTGGTTTCCCGAAAAAATTAAAACAGACCATAACCTTACACCGGCGGAAGTCATGGAGGAGCTCGACCGATTATTAACCGATGCTGTCAGGATACGTGCAGACCGGCGTTTTACCGCATCAGCTCATGTTAGCGGAGGATTGGACTCCGGCATTGTAGCGGCCCTCGCCAGAAAAGAGTATGAAGGACAGGATCTGTTTTACGGTTTCTCATGGTCCCCTGATTTTGTCAAAAAACCGGATAAAACTGACTATGATGAACGTTTACTAATAGAAAAAATCTGCCGGCAAAACAATATCTCACCGGTTTATTGCAATTTTGACAACACTGATTATATGGCATTCATTTCAGACTGGCGCCACCCAAGTGAACTGGTATTTGAAAAAAGAACAGTTGAATCGGCCAAAGAAAGAGGCATAAATTTAATTTTCAGCGGCTGGGGTGGTGATGAGTTTATCAGTATAGCAGACAGGGGAATAGATGCAGACCTGATCAGAAATTTCAACTGGAAATATCTGCTCAAAAAATACCGTCCCTGGCAGTTAAAGCAGTTTATCTCAGAATTGAAATTCACCGCATATTACCTCGCTGCACGGAAAAGATCTTCCGGTTTTAAAGCTGAAAAAGACGTATATCCTTACATCAAAAAGGCTTTGGGAAGCAACCGGATTCCCCGGAAGGAAAGGTTTCATCACGCTTCCAGAAGGGATGTCCACCTTCAGCTGATCAAACTTAATCACCTCTCTGCACGGGCAGCCGACTGGTATGTTCATGGACAGCGTAACGGCATCGAATACCGTTACCCGCTGCTCGATAAGCGAATTGCAGAATATATGTTGAAAGTGCCTTCACGGTGCCTGGTCGCCGGTGGTGTCGACCGGATCATACTCCGCAGGGCGGGCAAAGGATTATTGCCTGCTGAAGTTTTGGCCAACCAGGGAAAAGAAGACCCGGCGAAAAGCCGCTTGTTCTCCTCAATTTCGAAAAGTTCAAGAAAACAATTCATCAGCGAATTTGAGCTATTCCGTAATAACCCCGGCCTGAATTTTATGGATTTTGAATTGCTCGAAAGGCACCTGTCAGAAAAACCTGCTAATTCAGCAAACGGGGCCGGTGACATGACTGTTTTTTATTACCTGAAAAAAGCGCATGAATTCACAGAAGGTTATTACGGGGAAAAAAATTAAATTATAATTGCAACAGGATATAAAAATACCGGAGTCTGAACAGGAAATATGCCTTGTCTGCGGCTTTTGCTGTGACGGCACTCTGTTCAACAATGCCAAACTTCAGCCCGGAGAAAGAGGTACCCTGCCGGAACTTTTAGAGGCAAATCATCTGGAAATTGGAGAGAAGGAATATTTCCGTTTACCCTGTCCATACTTCAACGGCAAATGCACTATTTATAACCAAAAAAAGGCCGGTATATGTTCTTTATACCGGTGTGAGTTACTGCTGGATCTTGAAAAAAAAGCGATCTCAAAAGAGGAGGCCTTAAATATTATACATAACGTAAAAATTCTCAAAAAAGAGATAACCTCCCGTGCCCTGCAAATTCCGGGATTAAATGAAACCATGCCGTTCCGTGAACTACTTCGCAAATTATTTGATCTTAAAGATAAAGAGAAAGAGAAAGTTCCGGGCACTACAGATCAATTGGTAACGATATTGGTTATCAAATGTAATATTCTTGATGCATTATTGATCAAACATTTCAAATCGAAAAACGATTTTGATAAAATGACATTATCTCCGGAAGATAATAAATTAATAGCCCTACATTCCTAACTTCCATAAATAAGTATGAACTTCACACGGGAGTTATTGTATCATCGCCACCGTTTATCGCACCGTCAAATTGAAGAATTGACGGGGGGTCAGCAAACCAATCCGGCTTTTGATGAAAAGATCAAACAGTTAAAATCTGTATCGGAATTTCTGGAAATAACCGCTTCTCTTCAAAAGGCAGGCATCTGGTTTGTTCCCCTAAAGGGGCCGCTGCTCTCTTACCGCATCTATGGTGACGCGACCTGTCGTATTGCTAAAGATATTGATATCCTTGTAAAACCTGAAGACATCCTTAAAACCATCGAAGTGTTGCAGCTTCTGGATTATCAGTCCGGTTCATTTAAATGGCCTGAACCCGGTTACCGGCAAAACAGGGTGTTGATATTTCTAAACCAGTTCAGCATGTATCACCCTGGAAGAAGCACTCCGGTGGAGATTCACTGGAGACTTTTTAAAGACCCGGTAATCAGCAACAAAAAACTGTCAGCATTCATTGAAGATGATGTGAAACAAATCGAATTCGCAGGACAAAAGTTCAATCAGTTCTCGCCTGAGTTCGAACTACTGCACCTGATTATTCACGGCGGACTGCATGCCTGGACGCGTTTAAAATGGCTCGTGGATGTGACAGAAATTATTGACCGGTTCAATGTTGACAAAGAAAAATTCGGCCAACTGATAAAACTTTTCAGGGCTCAGCGCATGGCCGGACTGTGCAATGCCATGCTCAGCCATTTCTTTCCCGGGACAACCCTCCTGCCGGTCAATTACAAGGTCCCCGGATGGTTCTTCCGTTTTTCTCTGCTGATGGCTTCCCGCGAAACTGTTGTACATATGAGGCCTCCTGAAATTTATTATAAATTTATATGGTTTACAATGCAGGCATTCCCCGGTTTCAGGTATAAAACAAAAAGGATTTCGGTTTTTCTTATCACACTTCTGCAGCGGCTGAAGCGTAAATCTACCTCGCTAAATATGAGTTGTCACCAATAAATCAATATCATGTCATTAGAAAAGAAATATATCCACAACAACGAAACCATCTCTGGCCGGCTGCATGACGAGCTGGTGATGATGGACATTAAGAAGGGCAAATACTTCTCTCTCAATCCGGTGGCTACCCGTATCTGGGATTTGCTGGCACAGCCTTTGTCACCTGATGAGCTTTGCAGGAAGCTTACGGCCGAATACGAAGTGGACGAAGTACAATGCCGCGGGGAAGTGGAAGAGTACCTGAAAGAGATGAAAAAGCTGGGGCTGCTATTAATGATAAAATGAACCGCATCCGCTTCATATTAAAAACCTTTAATCTTCTTCGCGAGCATCAGCCGGGAAAGCTGGCGCTCATCTTTGCGATAACACTTGTAAACGGAATTAATTCGGGATTTTCTATCGTTCTGCTGATCCCGCTTTTGCAGCTGCTGGATGTGGGCAGCGGCGAGCCGTCAGAAGGATTAGCACTGTTTTTCAAAAACCTTTCCGAAAAAGCGGGATTAGAGCTGAATATTGGGACAATACTTCTGGTTTACCTGGTTTTACTTACGGTTACACCTTTGCTTCAATATTGGAAAAGCCTGCTGGATGCCGGTTACCAACGGTCATTTATTTACAAGATCCGGCGCCGGCTGTTCAGAAAAATTATTCTTGCCGACTGGTCTCTTTTAAACAGGAAAAGCAAAACCAACCTCCTGCAGGTGCTTACCAGCGAAGTACCCAACCTGTCCGGTTACTACTATATTTACCTGCGAATGCTTATGTCATTGATCATGGTCTGCGCTTATATTGCCTGGGCTGTTCTTTTATCTGCAAAATTTACCTTTATTATTGCCGGAGTCGGGATACTTCTTTTTATCTTCCTGAGGAGATACATTTTCAGGGCATTTCATCTGGGCGAAGGATTTATTGACTCCTACAGACGGCTGCTGAAATATATCGACGACTTCTGGCAAACAGTAAAAATTGCCAAGGTCCACAGTTCAGAAGATTTCTATTACAGCAAATTTGATGAAGCAAGTTCATCACTGCTCAGCATGGAATATCAAATGCAAAAAAATTCTTCATTGCCGCAACTCATCTACCGCATTGCAGGCATTCTTGTGCTGGTGGCAATAGTGTATATAGGGTACAATACCGGACAGATACCGCTGACATCACTCTTTATTCTGATTCTGCTATTTTCCCGTATTTTTCCTCAGTTTGTGAGTATAAACTCTAATGTGAACAGGATCATCACCCTCATCCCGTCAGTTAAAATGGTAATGCAACTCGACGAAGAATTATCAGATAACCGATTTCAGTCGTTAACGGCCGAAAAGGCACTGCCCGTTGAAAAGGAGATCAGTCTGCGGAACATCGATTTTTCCTATTCCGGCGGTAAGCAGCTTTTTAATAATTTTTCGGAAACCATCCCTGCAAAAAAGATCACCGGGATCATAGGTGAATCAGGCCGCGGAAAAACTACCCTGATAGATATAATTGCAGGATTGCAAAAACCTGAAAAAGGATTGGTGAGCGTTGACGGCCAGCTGCTTAATGATGAATTTTTACCATCGTGGAAAAAAAGCATCGGCTATTTGCCCCAGGACTCATTCTTTATTGACGGTTCACTGCGTGAGAACCTGGTATGGGACAGCCGCCAGGAAATAGCCGATAACCTGATATGGGAAGTCCTTGATCAGGTAAATGCCGTTCACCTCGCTAAAAGGTTCAGCAACGGACTGGATGAATATATAGCAAATTATCAGTTCAGCTTTTCAGGAGGCGAATGCCAGCGGCTGGCCCTGGCCCGTGTTTTGCTGCGAAAGCCCCATCTGCTTCTTCTCGACGAGGCCACCTCCTCCCTTGACACTGAAAATGAGCGGCAGATAATGGAGGTTATTGTACAGCTGAAAAAACAGGTTACCATAATTTTTGTAACTCACCGTATAACACTCCTGCCATACTTCGATAAAATAATTCAACTGGATGACCTCAACGGTTATAATCAGCTTTGAGCCAGTATAGCAACAATAGAAACCGATAATTATTCCGATATCTGAATTGATAATTTAAGAACAAATGAGCAAAATAATTTTTTTTGAAAAATTATCCCTTTACACCCTTGTGTCAGTTTTTCTTTTAGCATCCTCCTGCACCACCCCGCTGAAGGAGTTAACTTACTTTGATGGCATAAAAAAAGGAGAGAATTTGCCGGAAGCACCTTTGCCGGATGAATATCTCATCAGGCCGAATGATCATCTGTATATCAGGATAGTCAGTGATGACCCGGAGGATGCAGAGTTTCTCAATCTGATTGGCTCCCAGACATCCATGATAGGTTCCTCTTACAATATCGAACTCATTACATACCTCGTCGATGAAGATGGAAATATCTCATATCCTTTTCTGGGACCGATAGAAGTTAAAAATAAAAATCTTCAGGAAATTCAGGAAATTATGGAGATCGAGGTGGATAAATACCTTGAGAACGCTTCTGTTTTTGTGAAGCTGGTAAGCAGGACCGTAACCGTTCTGGGAGAAGTCAGAAACCCCGGGCAACTTTCTATGATAAAAAGCAGAATGAACATTTTTGAGACACTAGGACTGGCAGGTGACATAACAGATTACGGTAACAGACAAAATGTTAAACTGATCAGGGAATTACCTGAGGGAAGAGTGGCTACTGAACTCGACCTTACCGATCCGTTGATTATTCAATCTCCTTATTTCTATATATTGCCCCATGACATACTCTATGTTGAACATAAAACAAAAGTATACGGTGCTAAAAATATGCCTTATGCTTCGCCCATAAGCATTACCGCGTCAGTAATTTCAATCGGATTGCTAATTCTTAATTTGTTTAAATAATGACTGGATCAACAAAAAATACCGGCGGTTATAATTTTTACAGACCTTCAGGCACTGGAAAAGCTGATGCCGAAAGGATCATTCATAAGGTGCTGATAAACTGGTACTGGTTTTTATCCTCGGTAATAGTTGCCATTGGATTGGCCTTTATTTATAACCTTTACACAACTCCAATCTATGAGATCCGATCCACACTGCTTATAAGTGAAGACAAATCAAATTCTCCCCTCTCTGCTTTATATGGCAGCAGGGAGGGCAAATTTGAGGGTTTACAATTTATGAATAACCGGGAAAATATTTACAATCAGATTGCTATACTGAACTCAACTCCTGTAGTATCTAAAACACTTGAAGAGCTTGATTTTGAAGTAAGCTATTACAAACTGGGAAGAGCTAAGATGACTGAAATGTATAAAGATGCTCCTTTCCGGGTTATATGGGATAAGAAGCTTCCGCAGGTCATTGAAACAGATTTTTATCTGACCATCGAACCGGACAAAAAGATGTCGATAAAACTTGCCGGAGAAAATGCAAAACTTTATGATTCAAAGGAAGGCCGCATTATAAAAACCCTTCCTGATATTTCATTTGAAAAGGAAGTCATGTCAGGCGCCAATCTGAATATAGATGATTTACCTTTTTCAGTATTGATCAACGACCGTTTTGATCCGGAGGCACCCAATAGATACAAATTCAGGTTTCATGCCCCCGAATCGCTTATAAACAAATACAAGTCGTTGCTTTATGTTACATTGCCGGATGATTATTCCTCCATCCTGCATCTTGCGGTCAGGGACTTTAATATAAACAAAGGCATTGATTTTTTAAATAAGCTTACTGAGGTTTACCAGATTGACAACCTGGAAAGGAAGAATGAGAATTTCAACCGGACAATCCAGTTTATTGATGCACAACTGGAAAATATCTCAGATTCACTGAGTATTTCTGCAAACAGGCTTGAAACTTTTCAGAGCACCAACAGGATGATAGATATTTCAGTCCAATCGCAGCAATTACTGACAGAGCTGAATGAACTGGATAAAGAACTTGCCAGCCGCGAAACGCAGAATAAATACTATAAATATCTCCAGGAATATATTAAGAGCAACCAGGAACTTGAAACAGTTATTGCACCCTCAGCGATGGGAATAGAAGATCCGCTGCTTAACAATTTCATTAAACAGTTAAATGAACTGATAACCGAAAAATCAGGTAAAACGTCGATACGGCATGGTTCTCAGCATCCAACAATTGTTAAGTTAAACACCCAGATTGAAAACGTTAAGAGATCATTGCTTGAGAGCATTGAAAACATTATCAGTCAATCGGAGGCTGAGCTTGAGATCCTTAATGAACGCATTAACAGATATAATTACAGGATCAGGCGCCTGCCATCCACCGAAAGAAATTTTGTGAATTTTGAGAGGAAATATAACATCGACAGCGAAACCTACACCTTTCTTCTGCAAAAAATGTCGGAAGCTCAGATTGCAATGGCCTCAAGTGTCCCCGACAGCCAGGTGATTGAAGAGCCTAAAATGAGTGCACTTGTAAATCCAAAGACAAAAAAGATCTATGCTATAGCCCTTATGCTTGGATTTATTATTCCTGTCATTATAATTTTCATACTTGATTTGTTTAATGACAAAATATTGTCGGAGGATGATATCGGAGCCATTACCAGTTATCCTGTCATAGGAAGTGTATTTCACGATCTGGCGAAACCGGCCAGCCGCAAACTGTTACTTGACAATCCCGGTTCTCCGGCCAGCGATCTGTTCCGCGCCATCAGGGGAAGGCTGAATCTTATGACCAAAGGGAAGGAACATCCCGTTATAGCTTTTTTGTCCGCTTCCCCCAAAGAGGGAAAAACCTATAATGCTATCAATATTGCCTCCTCATTTGCCCTCATACCCAAAAGAGTTATTATTCTCGATCTGGATCTTCGCAACCCGAAAATGAGAAAGGAGTTTAATATTGAATCTGATCTGGGGGTTGTTGATTATATAACCGGCAAAGCCGGCCTTGAAGAAATAATATTTCAAACCAAACACCCTATGCTGAATGTCATACCGGCAGGTGCAGTTCCTCCAAATCCGGCAGAGATGCTTCTGAACAATAAAATATTTGAGCTGATCGAAAGGCTGAAAGAAAAATATGATGTTATAATTGCTGATACTACTCCTTTAGGTTCAGTAACCGATATTCTGCCGTTAAGCGAAATTATTGATGCCTCAGTTATTGTGGTTCGAAAAAAATTCACAGAAAAAAAAGATTTGAAAAATATCCTCCAAAAAATTGAAAACTATGGGATGAAAGAGCCGGGAATCATTATTTACAATACAGGCCGCAAAAAGAACGGGTTACAGGTAAAATTTTAAGTAAAAAAACTTAAAACAAATGAAAATCCAAAACTTTTTTTAAATTTGTTACGACGCTGGAAATCAAAAAGTAATATATTTTGAATTTCAGATTTTATTAAAAGTACCATTAAATCAGTATTAATTTAATTTTAAAGAAAATGAAAAAACCACTTATCAAACTCCTTTCTCTCGTTCTATTAGTTTTTTTCTTCCACACCTGTAATGAACCTTTTAATTCTTCTGTTGAGCCATGGGACCAAACACCCGGAATTAGTATTTCTGTTGAGAAAGTTCAGTCAGTAATGGAGATTCAGAATCGAATTACCGATGCTTTGTTCAGAAATCCTGAAGTAGTTGGCACCGGAACCGGACTGGATGAAAAGGGCAATCCTGCCATCGTGGTTTACACCCTTTCAGCATTAGAGCACCGGCCGGATATAACCATTGAAACAGTGGGCAGAGGTAAAAGGCCTACTGCCTTACCTGTGTCTGTTGAGAATACTCCTGTGGTTTCCAGGGTGACAGGCATGTTTAAGGTTTATGCAGACCCAAGTTCACGGTTTCCCCGTCCCGTACCCATAGGTGTTTCAACCGGCCACCCCGATATAACCGCCGGCACTATCGGCTGCAGGGTAAAAGACAGCAAGGGAAATGTTTATGCTCTGAGTAATAACCATATTTTCGCCAACAGCAACAATGCTTCTATTGGTGACAACATACTCCAGCCAGGGCCATATGACGGGGGAACAAACCCGGAAGATGCCATTGGAACTTTGTATGATTTTGAACCTATTGACTTTTCTAAGAACAATCTGATGGACGCTGCCATTGCACTATGTTCAACAGCAACTCTCTCATTTTCGACACCTGCAGGAGATGCTTACGGAGCTCCGGGCACATTACCGGTTGCAGCCACCATCGGACAATCAGTCCGGAAATACGGACGCACTACCCTGTACACAACCGGCACGGTTGAAGAAGTGAATGTAACAGTGCAGGTATGTTATGTATCAAATGGAGCCACTTGCATAAAATCGGCAAGGTTTGTAAATCAGATTGCTGTCTCACCCGGTACTTTCAGTGGCGGGGGTGATTCAGGTTCGCTCATTGTAACCAACGACGACAATAAAAATCCGGTAGGACTGTTATTTGCCGGAAGCACAGCACGCACTCTGGCCAATCCGATAGGTGATGTCCTGTCACGTTTTGGAGTTACAATAGATAATGGCGGCGAAGGAACTGTTGATTTGACTGACATTGCTGTTACTTCCATAGACGCTCCGGGTGATATGGCTCAGGGTAATAATGCTGATATTGTTGTTACTGTAACGAATACAGGTAATATTAATATAAGTAATGATATTCAGGTATTATTAGACGATGAAACGGATAATATAAACATTGGCACCCAAACTATAAGCGGGGGACTGACTGCCGGTGAATCAAAAACATTTACCTATAACTGGGATACCGGCGCTGCAAGTATAGGTGTTCACACACTTACAGCCAGTCATAATCTCGATGCAGATGATGATCCTTCAAACGACTCGAAAAGTACAACCGTTAATGTTTACGAACCTTCCTCCTCTGATAATATCATACTTTCGGCCACCGGTTCTAAAGCAAGGGGAAGGTATACCGTTAATCTCACATGGGATGGAGCTGATGGTGACAAAATTAACATATTGCGTGATGGCATACTCCTTATAAATACAATTAACTCAGGCTCCTATACAGATACCGGCACAGGCGGCGGCGGGTCATATTCTTACCAGGTTTGCGAAGAAGATGGTTCTGTCTGTTCAAATACAGTCACTGTTTATTTCTGAGAAAATAGTCATTATCCCGACACAGCCCCATTAGAGGCTGTGTCTTTTGGATTGATTTTATCCGGTGAAATAGTTTAAAATAATGCAGAAGAGATCAATTGAAGATGTGCTAAAAGAGTACACTAGCAAACTACTTGATATCCCCGGTGTAGTTGGAACCGGGGAGGGACTGTCTGAAGGCACTTCCTGCATAAAAGTTTTTGTATTAAAACTGACGAAACAACTGAAAATTAAAATTCCTGAAAATATTGAGGGTTATCCGGTAATTATTGTAGAAACCGGAATGTTTAAGAGTGTGCTTCGTCCTTCGAAGCTTTAGCGTAGGAGGGCTTAACCTTTAATCATTCAACAAAGCCTACAACGATAAAAGAAACTAATTAAATCCTTTACAAAATATTTAATATCGGTAATACAGCCCCGATTAATTTAATGGATTACATCAAAGCCATATAAAACCAGCTTGGCAATACTAATAGCAAAGGTTACCTGCCCATGCAACCCGGAGATGTTCCCCGCACTGAAGCCGATAAAAAATATTTGGTTGAGCATTTGGGGTACAAAATAGACACACAGGTATAAGAGGGGATTGGGAAGTTTATTGAGTGGTATAGATATTTTTTGATATAAAGATAGATTGCAATAAGGCTTTGTATAGTATTTGATATGTTAAATCAAATTAATATCATTTAGTGATTCCATCAACCAGAGTAATCTTTAACACAGGTGTACAGTATTTCCGGAATATTATATCTGTTTTCATTTCATTATATGTTACCAGGCTAATTTTAGATGCACTAGGTGTTGAAAATTACGGAATTTACTCTGTTGTAGGGGGGGTGGTAGCAATGTTGTCTTTTATCCAGTCATCACTTTCCGGAACAACTCAAAGATATCTTTCGTTCCATCAGGGAAGGAATGATATACACAGGCAAAAAGAAATATTTAACAACAGTGTTATTACTCAACTGCTTATCAGCATAAGTCTTATAGTAGTTCTTTTAGTATTAAAACCTTTTTTGTTTGAGAGTTTTCTCAATATTCCTGCTGATAGAGTTGATGCTGCAATTTGGGTATATTATTGTATGCTGGGAACACTTTTTTTTGTGATGCAATCAACACCTTATTTGGCAACACTTATTGCACACGAGAATATCCTCTTTGCAACAATTGTGCAAATGATCGATACTTTTTTGAAAATACCCATCGCATTGGCTCTAACCTGGTTTTATTTTGATCGACTTAAATTTTATGCTGTATTGATGTTTGGCCTGCACGTTATAAATTTTCTTTTTTATTATTTGTACTGCAAAAAAAAATATGCTGAAACAACTGGAATTAATTTTTTTTCTTTCGATAAACAGACGTTTTTTGATATGTTTTCCTTTATGGGTTGGACAATTTATAGCACCGGATGCATTGTCGGAAGGACACAGGGTATTGCGGTATTGCTTAATAAATTTTATGGTGCTGCCATGAATGCAGCTTATGGAATAGGACTTGCAGTTTCAGGGCAATTAAGCTTTTTATCCACTTCAATTAGCAATGCCATTAATCCGCAAATTATAAAAGCAGAAGGTGCCGGAAACAGAATAAAAATGTTACGACTTTCTGAAATTTCAAGTAAATTTTCATTTTTGTTACTCGCATTAATATCAATACCTGCAATAATTGAAATGAAGTCTTTGCTGTCCATCTGGCTGAAGGAAATTCCTGACCATGCTGTTATGTTTTGCCAGTTTATCGTACTCGCCAATTTGTTGGATCAGCTTACAATCGGATTAGGTACAGCAAATAAAGCAATTGGGAATATTCGAAATTATTCCATAATTATCAATACCATTAAATTACTAACTATTCCATTTGCATTTCTATGTTTGTATATAGGATTACCAGTTTTTTCGGTAATGATTTGTTATGTATTATTTGAGTTTATTTGCGCTTTAGCCAGACTTCCATTTTTAAAAGTAACTGCAGGTTTATCAATAACAGGATTTACCAGAAGAGTGTTTTTATATCTTTTAGCTCCCAATATATTAACAGTTATCGTGTGTTTGATTTATGCCTATTTGACTGATTCTGTATGGAGTTTTTTGGGGACATTTGCGTTATCAGTATTGGCAATGGTAAGTAGTTCTTATCTTATTGGTTTATGCAAAGATGAAAAGATTATTATAGATAACTTTACCCAGAGCATCATTTGTAAATTTAAAAATAGTATATGATTAACATATCTTTTTTGAGAGACTGTTAAATTGATGTCGTAAAAACTATCAGTTTAAGTTACCAAATTAAATCAATACTTACTGTTTGGATTTAAACGTTGTTAATTTTGAAGCTCTTGTGAATAACAATTTTATTATTTTTAAAAGGCTGGAATATGATCCTGTCCATATCATTAACAATATCAGATGTGAAAGTCACAGATGGGCATTTATTAGAGCTATAAAAAATGAAACCCAAATGATTTAAGCAAACCGAAAAATGAAAGTATCCGTTTTTTTACGTAAAATTTTTTTTCCTGTTTTCCTGCTTAGGATCTTTCTTATAAAAAATACCTGGATAGGGAAGCGTTATCTGAAATACAGATCATCTATTCTGTTTGAAAAAAAATTCCACAGAAGATTGGATTGGAAAAACCCGCAAGATTTGAATGAAAAGATACAATGGCTGAATTTCAATTCAGATACTTCTTTGTGGACTGAATTAGCAGATAAATATAGAGTTCGTGAATATATTAAACAGTGTGGATTTGAACATTTGTTGGTTAGACTTTACGGAGTTTGGAAAGATGCCAATGACATAAATTTCGGAAAACTACCAGATTCTTTTATTTTAAAAACCAACAACTCAAGTGGACAAAATATCATTGTGAGAGATAAAAGACAGTTAGATTTGAAACAAACAAAGAAACATTTAAATCAATGGTTAAATGAGAGCAAAAAAAAGCTATCTTTTGAAATTCATTATTTTAAAATCCCTCCTCTTATTATAGCAGAAGAATACCTTTCATCGGAAAAGCAGGATATTAAATCCAATTCTTTGATTGACTATAAAGTATGGTGTTTTAATGGTGAGCCATATTCTATTTTTATTTGTTATAATCGAACTTCCTGTAGCATTAATATAGATCTTTATGATATCAAATGGATACGGCATCCAGATTGTTTGATTTTTACAAAGCATTGCAGACCAAGTGAGATGTTGATCCCTAAACCAAAGAATTTTAATGAAATGATTTTAGCTTCAAAAAAATTAGCAAAAAATATTTCTCAGGTTAGAATAGATTTTTATAATGTAAATGAAAAATTATTTTTTGGAGAGATGACATTTACCTCACTTGGTGGATTTATGGATTATTTTTCTGAAGAATACCTAATTGAGATGGGTGAGAAAATTGATATACCTTATGTCAAGCATAAGATAAGTAAATTAAGTATCCTAAATACATATGATCTAAAATACGATTGAAAAAATAATTTGGCATAACTCATTAATATTAGCTACAAATTTATTATCGAAAAAAAGTATAATGGATAAAAAAAAGATACTTATTGTTAGCCGTTCGTTTTATCCTGAAATTTCACCACGTGCGCACCGTACCACTGTATTGGCAAAAGAATTTGTCCGACAGGGGCATGAAGTAACGGTTTTGACTCTGAAAAAAACAGAGCATTTTGATTTTGAAAAAACGCACAGATTAACTATTAAAGATTTGGGTAAAAAACTGTTCAGCGGTATAAACATCAACAGGAAAAACAAATTCACCTCCCTGTTTTTTAGGGCTATGCGGAGGTTATTAAATTTATTTTTTGAATATCCGGATATTGGGTTTATGTTTCAGGTAGCTAAAAGACTTAAAAATGAAAGCGGATATGATTTGTTAATTTCTATTGCCGCACCCCATTCAATACATTGGGGAGTTTCACGAATTTGGAAACGGAATAGCATAATTGCAAAAACCTGGGTAGCCGATTGCGGCGATCCATACATGATGGCGACAGGGGATACCTTTTCTAAACTTTTTTATTTTAAATTTTTTGAAAAATCATTTTGTGAAAAAGCTGATTACATCACGGTTCCGGTAGAAGAAGCAAAATCGGCTTATTATCCAGAGTTCTTAAGAAAAATAGAGGTAATACCACAAGGTTTTGAATTTCCGTTAATAAAAAATTCCAAGAAACAAGTTAATAATTCTATTATAACATTTGCATATTCCGGAACTGTTATTTCTTACAAAAACTTTGCAATACCATTTTTAAAATTATTAAATGAATGTAAAAAACCATTTATGTTTCTTGTCTTTACTGAGAACAAAAATTTCTTTATTAAATATCTGACTCAGGAAGCTTTTAATAAATGTAAGATATCAGGTTATATTTCCAGGGATGAATTAATTAAATCTTTAATTAAGGTTGATTTTTTAATTTATTTTCCTTATAAAAAGCAAAGTCAGAAACCTCTTAAACTAATAGACTATCATTACACTGGCAAGCCAATTTTAGAATACAGGAATGATAATATTTCCCGTCAGGCATTTTATGAATTCATGGATTTTAATTTTTCAAAACGTATTCCAGCAGAAGATATAAATCAATATCGGATTGAAAATGTTAGTGCCCGTTTTCTGTCCCTAACACAAAATAAATAATAAGTTGGAACTAGTCGATCAAAATAATTCTATTAGGGAATTGTCAAAAATTACTAAATATCAATTGGGTTTTTTCTTACTTTGGCCTTTTGGCATGGTAGTACTTTCGCTAAAAAATTTTCGCAGCTCATCATCAAAAATAATTTTTTGGCTTTTTTGTATCTATTTTGGCTTTGTTTTCATTTATGACCAACCTTTTCATGGCTCGGCTGATTCAGCACGTTACGCTGCCAATTTAATTGAACTCTATAATAATCCAATTTCATTTCGGGATCTTATTTCCTCCTTCTATAATCCCAATGAAGGTTATGCCGATATTTACCAGCTCCTTACAACCTGGATGATTTCAAATTTCACTAATGAACCTAGGATTCTATTCACCCTGTTTGCTGGTGTATTTGGTTTCTTCTACACTCAAAACCTCTGGATGGTTTTTAATTTTATTAACAAAAATTCGAAAGGAATATTATTGTTGTTTGTGTTATGTTTTGCATTGGTAAATCCTATTTGGGAAATCAACGCAGTGAGAATGTGGACTGCTGCTCAAATATTTCTTTACGGTAATCTGAGGTACTTCCTGTTCAATAGTCGAAAAGGATTATGGTGGAGTGCATCAGCCATTCTAGTGCACTTCTCCTTTGTTTTCCCAGTGGCTGTAATGTTGATCTGGTTATTTCTACCTAAAAATACTGTACTGTTTTTTGCTTTTTATGTGGTTACCTTTTTTATAAATGAAATTGATATAAATATATTCAGAAATATGATTGACTGGTTACCCGAAGTGTTTCAGAATAAGGCAGGTAGCTATACAAGTGATGCTGCGATGGAACGATTATCATGGGGAACCTATGGTTATAGCTGGCATGTTGTTTTTGCCCGGTCTTCCATGCGTATTCTTACTTTTATTTGGGTAATTGCAATGTTTATCAGGAGAAATCAGTGGACTGACTTTTTAACCGAATATTATCACCTTTTTTCATTTGCTCTGGTGTTTGGAGGATTTGCAAACTTGTCAACATCTGTTCTGTCAGGCAGCCGTTTTTTTACAGTATCTGAAGGTCTATTTTTTGCCCTTTTTGTGTCAATTTTGGGACAACAAAATATTGACTTACGCTTAAAGTTTCTTAAAATTATAACCATTCCATTTTTGGCCTTTATTATTTTTTTTAGGATAAGACTGGGATTAGGATTTGCCGGCATACTTACTTTTATTGGTAATCCATTAATTGCACTATTTATGCCGGATCAGACACCTATAATTGATTTTATAAAACAATTAATTCAGTGAGATGTTTAATATCCCCAATATCAAACATAATATTTCTCGCTACCTCACAAATATTCACGGTTGGAGAACTAGTCGAAAAATCGTAGTTATTGAAAGTGATGACTGGGGCAGCATTCGTATGCCTTCATCCAAAGTCTATCATCATTTACTGAAA
Source organism: uncultured Prolixibacteraceae bacterium (assembly GCA_964540755.1). Lineage (GTDB taxonomy): Bacteria > Bacteroidota > Bacteroidia > Bacteroidales > Prolixibacteraceae > JAAYJR01. The sequence goes on from CAZIOB010000096.1 coordinate 22,014, forward strand.
AAAGGGATAAGAGTGGATAAATGTCCTTTTAATCGATATGATTCTCTTGCCAGTGAACAGGATCTCACAGCACTATTTGAAGTTCTTTCTAAGCAAAAAGATAAGAATGGACACCATCCGGTTATTACAGCTAATTGCCTGTTAGCTAATCCTGATTTTAAAAAAATTAGGGCAACCGGTTTTTCGGAATACCATTTTGAATTATTTACCGAAACCTTAAAACATTATCCCAAACACCATTCTGTTTTTAGCCTTTGGAAGGAAGGAATTATAAACAGAATTTTTTACCCTCAATTACATGGGAGAGAACATTTAAACGTAAAACGTTGGCTTAGATTTCTACAAAACGGTTCTAATGAAACTATGTTAGCATTTGACCTTGGGTTGTATGGCATTAGCACAAACATTACAAAAGAAAAAAGGAAAAGCTTTTTAGCTGCCCTTGATCTGGACGATTTTTCTGACCTAAAATGGCAACATCAAATGCTCTCAGAAAGCTTTCGGTTATTTGAAGAAATCTTTTCATATCATTCTTCCTCCTTCATAGCAACAAATTATACCTGGCATCCGGAAGTTGAACAGACCCTGGCAAAAGGAGGGGTAAAATACATACAAGGTGCTAATAATCAAAAGCAACCTGACTTAAATGTTGATATAATAAAACGTCATCACCTGGGTCAGAAAAATGATTTTGGTCAAATATATTTAATAAGAAACTGCATATTCGAGCCATCTTTAAATGAAAACAAGGATTGGATATCTTCCTGTTTAAAAGAAATAAATACTGCATTTTTTTTTAATAAACCTGCAGTAATTTCTTCTCATAGGTTAAATTACATAGGATTTATTGACGAAAAAAATCGCAACAGGAATTTAAATTATTTACAAAGTTTATTGACAGGTATGATCCAACGATGGCCTGATGTGGAGTTTTTAAACTCGGAGGAACTTGGAAACATATTAACTGGTAAAGTAGAAAAAAATGGGAGAGACAATTAAAATCCTTTTCACCGGAGATTTTTATGGAGTTAACCGGATTGAAAAATTAATACAAACAGAAAATTATTCTGCTATTTATAACGATTTTCTATCAGTAATAAAGGAAAATGATATTGCTATTACTAACCTGGAAGCGCCACTTACTGAATCCTCTCTCCCTATATTGAAAACAGGACCTGCATTGAAAGGCTCTCCAAAAACAGCAAATGCATTTAAATATGCCGGCTTTAACCTTATAACATTGGCAAACAACCATATCATGGACTATGGGGAAAAAGGATTATCAGACACTATTACATTCCTAAAAAATGAAAATCTTGATTATATAGGTGCCGGAAAAAATTTTGAAAATGCATCCCGGGTATTTTACAAAGAAATTAAAGGAAAGAAATTAGCTTTTATTAATTTCACGGAAAATGAATGGTCCACTACTTTCCATGAAAAGCCCGGCGCTAATCCGTTAAATCCAATTGTTAATTATTATAATATCCAGAAAGCAAAAAGTGAGTCTGATTTTGTATTTGTAATTGTTCATGGGGGGCACGAAATGTATTCGCTTCCAAGTCCCAGGATGCAGTTAACATATCGATTTTTTGCTGATGCGGGCGCTGACATAATCGTTGGACATCATACACACTGTATAAGTGGTTATGAAGTTTATAATAGAACACCTATTTTTTACAGTTTAGGTAATTTTATATTTGATAAAGAAACTTATAATCATAATTGGAACGAAGGACTTGCAGTGCAATTTACAATTAATGGAGATAATTTACGATTTAATATTTTACCATTTTTACAAAATGATAGTAACGTAGGAATACAATTACTTAACAATGAGGAGAAGACAAAAATAGATAAAAAAATTCAAAGTCTAAACACCATTATTAATGACCACCAAAAATTACATTATGAATTTGAAAAATTTTGTTTGGCAAATAAAAAAATCTATGATTATTTTTTAGAACCGCATTCGAGTCAATATATTTTTGCATTACAAAAACAAAGATTATTACCATCTTTTTTAAGCGGACGAAAAAGAAGGTTGTTTAAAAATTTAATCCGCTGTGAAGCCCACCGGGATGTTGTTCTAAAATTATTGACTTAAAAAAACCTAATACTGGAAAATATAAATGTTTTTAAGTAAATTTAATTTATGTGTTTGTGACATATTTAATGTTGATTATGAATATTATCGGTAAAAAAAATGAAAATACTTAATTTAAATTTATGAAAATAGCAATTCATAAATCCAGGGATTCCTTTGCTGAAAGGTGGATTTCTCATTGTATAAATACTGGAATAGAATATAAACTAGTGAATTGTTATTCTATAGATATTATTAAACAACTTGAAGATTGTGATGCATTGATGTGGCATTTTCAACATGCGAGTGCAAAAGATACTCTATTTGCTAAACAACTTTTATATTCAATCCAGGCTGCCGGGAAAAAAGTATTCCCTAATTATAATACCATGTGGCACTTCGATGATAAAGTAGGACAGAAATATTTACTGGAAGCCATAGGTGCTCCATTGGTGTCAACCTGGATTTTTTACAATAAAAAGGAGGTCTTGAAGTGGGTAGATAATACTACTTTTCCCAAAGTTTTTAAACTCCGGGGTGGTGCCGGATCAGAAAATGTACAATTAGTTAATACAAAGAGAAAGGCTAACAGGTTAGTTAATAAGGCCTTTGGCAGGGGTTTCAGCCAGTATCAAGGGTGGAGCAACCTGAAAGAGCGTTATAGGAAATATAAAATCGGAAGAACTACATTATGGGATTTGATAAAAGGTGTAATCAGATTATTCCATCCAACTAAATTCGCAAAAGTTGCAGGAAGGGAAAAGGGCTACCTCTATTTCCAGGATTTTATTCCTGACAATAATTATGATATACGTGTTGTAGTAATAGGGGGAAAAGCATTTGCTATTAAACGTTTAGTTCGTGAAAACGATTTTCGTGCCTCAGGTAGCGGTGCTATCTTATATGATAAAGAGCATTTCAATGAAGAAGATATTAGATTAGCATTTAATATCCATACAAAGTTGAATAGTCAGTGTACAGCAATGGATTTTATTTATGAAAAAGGACAGCCTAGAATAACTGAAATTAGTTATGGATTTGTCCCAACTGTTTATGATCCATGCCCTGGCTACTGGGATAATAAACTTAATTGGCATCCAGGTTCATTAAATCCTTATGGATGGATGGTAGATGAAATTGCATTTTAAATGAATAATTACAATTTATAATCATAATATTCTGATTAATATTTGTCCTTTCCTTCAGTTGATTACTAATATCTATAAAATTGGTCTTTGCATTTAACAAAATAGTATGAAAAAAAAAGAATGTCCTTTGGTGTCTGTTATGATGCCTGTCTATAACGGTGAAAGCACCATTAAATCTGCAATAAAGTCATTGCTTTCCCAAACATACACCAACTGGTTATGTGTAATTGTAAATGATGGCAGTTCCGATGGTACGTCTGAAATATTAAAAAATTATGAATCAGACCACAGGTTCAAGATAATTAATTTACCAAAAAACAAGGGCAGGGGATATGCACGTCAGGTTGCGCTTGAAAATGCTGAAGGAGAATACTTGGCTTATTTGGATGCAGATGATTTTTATCATTTTGAAAAATTAGAAAAACAGGTTAGTTATTTAATTGAACACCCGGAGGTATCCTTGATTGCTTGTGGTATTGGTACCTTCGATAACAATAAGAAATTGAGAACAATCCGAGGAAAAGGAAATAATGAGATAAAAAAACATAATAAAAATAGTGTTATTTCAGGATTTTCTCTAGCGACCTCATTGATTAGATTAGATGATGCGAAACAATATAAATACAGGATTAATTTGGCGAGTGCAGAGGATGTTGATTATTTTGACCAGTTTCTTTTAGGGAAAGAGTACTTTATTTTGAATGAAGTGCTCTACTATTATTTTGAATTTGGTTCAACTACCTCAAAAAAAATTCTAACTTATTATGCAAAGGGGATTAAATCTGATTTATTTTTAATTCAAAGAAAAGTATTTGTAGGGTTAATACAGCTCATTAAATCCATAATAAAATTCATCATGTACTTTTTATTACTTCCGGTTTTGGGGGTTGACTTTTTTTTGAAGAGAAGAGGTAGCGCACCAACTAAATTTGAGCTAGAAGAATTTAAAAAAACAATTGATCTTCTACTTTAAAAATATGAAACCCAAGATTTCAATAATTGTTCCTGTCTATAATGTTGATAATTACTTAGAAGATTGCATTAATAGTCTTATTAATCAAACATTTCAAGAAATAGAAATTATTTTAATAAATGATGGTTCGACAGATTTATCTGGAAAAATATGTCAAGGATTTGCAGATAAAGACAAGCGAATTAAATATTTTCATAGAAACAATCAAGGCGTTTCATCTTCAAGAAATTTTGGAATTCAAATTGCGTCCGGTGATTTCATTTTATTTGTTGATTCAGATGATTGGATTGATGCTGAAACATGCGAAGTATCATATAATTTAGCATTAAGAAATAGTGCTGACGTTGTAATGTTCTCTTATATCCGGGAGTATCCTGAAAAATCTATTAAAAAGAAAATTAATATTAAAGAAGGTTTATATGAGTATGAAAAGTTAAAAAATACTATTCAAAGAAGAATGGTTGGTCTTCAAGGTTCAGAGTTAAAGTATCCCAATAATGCGGACTCACTATCTCCAGTATGCATGAAGTTATACTGCACTAATATATTAAAAAATTCAGGAGTAAAATTCTTGGATATTGAACTAATTGGTTCTGCAGAAGATGCTTTATTTAATTTAGAGTGTTTTTCTTTTGTAAAACGTTTTATTTTTATAAATAAACACTTTTATCATTACCGAAAAGGAATAAAAAAAACTTTAACTACTTGCTATAGGCCTTGGTTGTATGAAAAGTGGACTATATTGCATAATCAAATGGATTTTGTTATTTATAAAAACAATTTGGGACCAAATTTTAAGGAGGCATTGAATAATCGCATTTGTATGTCAATTATTGGTTTGGGTTTAAATGAATTAAATGCTTTAAATAAAAAAAATACTTTTCAAAAAATGCGTTTCTTAAGAGAGGTTCTAAAAACGCCAGAATATGTTACTGCTTATAAAAATTTACAATATCATTATTTTCCATTACATTGGCGGTTTTTTTTCCTGTTTGCAAAACTTCATTTTGGGATAGGGCTTTATTTGATGCTTCTTGCTATGAAGAAGCTTAAAAAAAAGTTATAATTATTAAGAGTAAATGAGAAAAATTCTTTATGTCGCGACAAGCGATGTTCACTTAAAAATTTTTCATCTACCTTATTTAGAATGGTTAAAAAGTCAGGGGCATGAGGTATCATTGGCAATAGAGAACAGGGGTGATATTGAATTTAAAAATATTGATCATATTTATTATTTAAAATTTCCCCGTTCCCTAAAAATAGTCACCTATTTTTCAACTTATAAAAAATTGAAATCGATTATTAATAATAACCATTTTGATTTAATACATTGTCACACACCGCTACCTAGTGCAATTACCAGGTTGGCTGCCAGGAAGGCCCGAAAAAATGGCACAAAAATTTTATATACCGCCCATGGTTTTCATTTTTATAAAGGAGCTCCGTTGAAAAATTGGTTTTTTTATTATACGGCAGAGTATATATTAAGTGCTTTTACTGATGGAATTATCACTATAAATAAGGAAGATTTTGAATACATCAACAGCAAAATGTTACATAAAGAATCCTTTCTAATCAACGGTATTGGCATTGATGCAACTAGATTTCAAACTTACAATAAAAAAGAAATTGAAAAAGTAAGGAAAGAATTAGGTTATGAATCAAAACAATTTATATTACTATATATCGCTGGATTTACTTATAATAAAAACCATCAATTTATTATTAATGCAATCCCCGACCTAAAAAAAGAAATTCCGGAATTAAAGATAATTTTTGCAGGTAAGGGAATTTTATTTAATAAAATGAAATTACTTTCAGCTAAGTATAATTTAACTGATACAATTGATTTTTTGGGATTTCGTTATGATATTCAAAATTTTACTGCAGTTGCTGATGTTGGTATTTCATCCAGTAGGCGTGAAGGATTAGACATGGGCATTGCTGAAGAAATGATATGTTCCTTGCCTGTTGTAGCATCCTTGAACAGAGGTCATAAAGAAATTATTGATCATGGCTACAATGGATTCATGTATACTCAAGGGGATAAGAAAACTTTTGTCAATTACATTATGAAATTATACAATAATCCTGAATTACGAAAAACGATGGGAAATAACAGCTTTAAAAAAGCTCAGTATTTTAGAGTTGAAAAATCATTAAAAATAATGTCAAATATTTACAGAAAGTACCTTGATTAGTTATCATCTATGACAAATTCAAATAAAAAGACCATTTGCTTTATTACATCGTGTTTGAAGCTTGGCGGTTTGGAAAATGCTGTAACTGTAATGGTAAAATATTTTTACAGCAAGAATTATTTTGTAAATGTTATTACAATTTATAAATATCCTCATTTTTACAAGTTAAATCCTAAAATAAAAGTAATTGAACCACAATTTCCAAAAAAAAATGTATCAAAATATTTATATTATTTTAGGATTGTATTGTTCTTGCGCCGGGAAATAAAAAAAAATTTACCCGATAGAATTATTGCTTATGGAGATTGGTCAAATTTTTTAGTATTAATTGCAGTTAAGGGATTAAGGATAAAAACATTTATTTCAGACCGTGCAAGCCCGGGATTAAAATTTCCCTTTCACGTAAAATTGTTAAGAAGATTGTTTTATCCGGGAGCGAGTGGTATTATCGCACAAACTTACAGAGCAGCTCAACAAAAAAGAGATATGTTGGGGACAAATATAAATGTAAGCATAATACCTAACCCTGTCCGACCCATAATTATTAATCCGAATATTGAAAAGGAAAATATTATTCTTGCCGTAGCAAGACATTATCCTGAAAAAGGATTAGATAGGCTTATTAAAGTTTTTGCCTTATTGGAAATACCCGGGTGGGTACTACATATTGCCGGTAGTAATGGACCGGAGACTCAATATCTTAATAGACTAGTTAAAAACCTGAAATTAAAAAATAAGGTTATTTTCCTGGGGGGAGTGAAAGATATTGACCTGGTATATTCACGTAGCAGTATTTTCGTTTTGCCTTCCTATCATGAAGGTTTTCCAAATGCCCTGATTGAGGCCATGGCACATGGTCTGGCGTGTATTAGTTTTGATATCAACTCAGGGCCATCGGAAATCATTGAAAATGGCGTAAACGGATTGCTCGTGGCAGACGGCGATATTGAGGCATTTACAAAAAACATTCAACTATTAATACAAGATATTTCCCTCAGGCGACGATTAGGGAAAGAGGCACAAAAGATAAAAGAAACACTTTCATTGGATAAAATAGGCAAATTGTTTGAAGACTTCATATTTGAGAACAATGATTAGCATAATTAATAGAGTACTCAGGGAAAATCTGAAGAATATTCCGGGATGGAGTTCAAAACAAAAATTTGTAATCTTTGAAAGTGATGACTGGGGAAGTATTCGTATGCCTTCAAAAAAGATATATGAAAAATTAATAAATGCAGGTATTCCAATTGCTAACAATTATTTCGATCAAAATGATTCTATTGCCCAACCAGATGATTTGGAAATGCTTTTTATTACTTTACAATCGGTGAAAGACCGGAATGGCCATTCAGCAGTATTTAGTCCATTTGTCAATATCTCAAATCCTGATTTTGAAAAAATCCGTGAAAGCGATTTCAATAATTATTTCCACGAAACATTTTTTGATTCGTTGGATCGAATTGGTAAAAAAGAGGAGGTGTTGAATCTATGGAAGCAAGGAATGAACTCCGGTATATTTGAACCAGCATTTCATGGCCGGGAGCATCTGAATGTATCGATATGGATGCAATATTTGAAAAATAATGATAAATTAACAAGGATAGGTTTTGACTACGGTTATTTTGCTGTTCCTGTCTCAACATTACCTGCGTATATAAGTTCTTTCCGGCCTGCTTTGTATTTTGAGAATGCTAAATATATTGATTATATAAAAACTTCATTAACAGAAGGCATTATACTTATGCAAAAAATATTTGGTGTTAAACCCAAAGTTTTTTGTCCAACAAATGGTATATCTCATAATATTTTTGATGAATTATTATTTGATAATGGAATAGAATCAATTGTTACAAACTTTCTGAGATCAGAACCTACCGGGAAGCGAGGTCTATATACTAGAATTAAATATCCGGGAAAAACTTACAATGGCACCCATAACATTTATATACGAAATTGTTCATTTGAGCCCGCTTTTGATAAATTAGGAATTAATTATACAATAAGACAAATTGAAACGGCCTTTCGATGGCATAAACCTGCAGTGATTAATACACATCGAGTGAATTATATTGGATCAATTAATCCTGAAAATCGTACTAAAGGTTTAAACGAATTGAAAAAACTATTGAAAGTAATAATTAAAAAATGGCCTGATGTAGAATTTATTAGTTCGAATGATTTGACAAATTTAATGAATAGCTAATTTAGGTTGTTTTATTTTTTACAAAGCGACTCTATATAAATTGGTGTACCAATTGTTCCTTAAATTAATGTCATACAAAGTTTATTGGGTACATCCACTGTTAAATATATTTAAATAGCAGTTTATTTTAGTTTTAGACTATATTATGGTAATTCAAAATTGGATAAAAGGAAACCATTTTGTATATTTTATTTATCACGTAAAACATACTAATTGGTCGAAATTTATATCTGATTTATCCTATGTCAGTAAATCCATAAAACTTTCAAAATTCTATCTGCTTTTAAGCATTTTCTATTCCAGTCTTAGGTTTGGCAACTCATTTTATGAATACTTATATTATGGTTTCCATAATGTAAGTCTCCAAGGAAAAAAATTATATGCATTATCTGGTTATATGTATGAATATCAGCTAAAAATGAATCCTCGTGACCAAAGATATCTGCTTGAAGACAAGATGGTTTTTTTAAAAAAATATAAGGAATTCATTGGTAGGGAATGGCTTGATTTGAATATTTCAGATATCGAGGAAATATCAGCATTTATAAAAGGAAAGTCAAAAGTTGTTTTAAAAAATTCCAAAGGACAAGCAGGCAATTTTGTCAAAATAATTGATTTGCAATATTTTACATCACCATCGTTATTTGAATATTCTAAAAATAACAATTTTGATCTTCTGGAAGAATTTGTTTTTCAGCATAAAACTTTAATGGATTTAGCTCCAAACAGTTTAAATACCCTACGGATAATTACACAAATAAACAACCAAGAAAAAGTAAAAATCATTGGAACAATTCTTCGTCTAGGTTATGATCGTGAAACAGATAATATCTCCACAGGTGGCCTTGCTTGCTCGTTTGATCCGGGAACCGGAATTGTTAATACTAACGGAATATCTTTTGACATTAGCAAACCTGATTTTCTTGTACACCCGGTTAGTGGAAAAATTCTCAAGGGCTTTCAAATTCCTTATTGGCGAGAATCCATAGAAATGGCAAGGAAGGCAGCTTTACTTTTCCCCCAAAATCGATCAGTAGGTTGGGATATAGCCATAAAAAATGAAGGACCAATCTTAATTGAGGGTAACCATAACTGGGGGGCTCGTATATGGCAAATGCCTGTAAAACAAGGATTAAAGCCCATACTTATAGAATATTGTAAATAACCACGTAATTATGCGGTTTCTATTATACATTAAACATCACCTTGAGTTTTTGTGGAAAATTTTAGAATTTGGAAATGGTGTTTTATTTCGGATTATTTTTTATAAAGGCTTAATTAGAAACGCTGAAAGGATTTTAAATGAATACTCTACTAATAAATATACCTATCGCATTTTAAATGTAGATGATTTGAAAGATTTATACTTCTTCTTTAAAAAACAAAAGCAGGAACAATATGAATTTTTTAAGCCTCATAAATTTGATAAAAAAACTTTAACACGTCTTCATAAAAATCCATCTTTCTTGATGTTTTGTATATTTGATAATGATAAAATAATAGGTTACTTTTTTCTTCGATGTTTTGTAAATAAGAGAAGTTTTATTGGGCGGTTTGTAGATTCAAATTATCAAGGTCAGGGATTAGGTAAAATAATGGGAAAAATTCTTTATAATATTGCCTGGACTTCTGATTTTAGAATATTTTCAACAATTTCAATAAATAATATAGCATCATTCAATTCACATAAAGCAAATAAAAATATAAAAATTGTCAAAGAATTATTCAATGATTATTACTTGGTTGAGTTTATTGATACTGATAATTGATAAAAATATTTATTCGAATTAATCTCGTTTCTCACTTTAGAGAATAGAAATAGTTTAATGGCTTGTTTTAAATCTTTAAAAATTCTATGATTTAACCAATCAGCCACAAGATGGGCATTTTTTAAACCTCACCGTTACTCTATTTAAGCTCTTACAAAAGTGCATTCCAACCCATCATTCCTAATAATGGGGACCTTCGAAGGCCAAAAGATGGTTTGGTTACTTCTTTAAGGTATTTCTGAAATAAGAAGTGTTTTATAGACCGCCTGATCGACGAACCTTATGAAGGCAGGGGAAAAGGCAGGGTCATGAATAATATTATGTATAATACTGCATGGCGATCAGGCTTCAGGTGTCTTTCAACTATTTCAAAAAATAACAAACTGGTGATGCGCTCTCATGCTAATAACAAGGCTTTGAAGGTTTTGAAAACCTTGCCTAATGATTATTTGTTAGTAGAGTTTGTTAGACCTGAATAATTCTTAAGTCACCTAAAACTATCATTGACTTTCGATTTGTCCGCCTTGTAATATTTCAATAATTTAAGAGGTTTAAAAATTACTAATTTTGTAGTACCAGATTAAAATATTAGCTATGACAACAGTTATTATAGATACTCGTTCAAAGGAAGCGAAAAAATTGGTAGAATTTTTAAAAGTAACACATTATGCCAGGGTCCTTGAAGAAAGGGAACCAAATGAAGAGACTATTCAAGCTATGAATGAGGTTGAAGAGAGGAAAGTCAATACATATAAATCAGCAAAAGAGATGATTGCCAACTTGAAAAAGGCAGCAGATGTACAAGATTAAAACATGCTAAGAGCATTTTTCTCTAATATCATAATGCCGTTACCGGTTTTCTGGATTCTAGTTATACTGGCGGTTATTTTTTATTTTAGCAGAAGGAGAACATCATCAAGGATATTTACAATATTTTCAATAATCTGGCTGCTGACAATTTCTACTTCGTTCCTTCCGGTATGTCTGGTTACTGGCCTCGAAAACCGTTATGAAGTTTTTAATCCGGACTCTTTTAAGCAGACTGATAAACCTGTTCATATCCTTGTACTTGGCGGTGGCCATAGCAATGATCAGCACCTGCCTGCAAATAGCCGTCTGACTGAAGTGGCATTGGCACGACTTGCAGAAGGTATTCGGCTGCACCGGCAAATCACGGGAAGTATCATAATTACATCAGGCTGGAGTAGCTCGGGGAATATGTCCCAGGCTGAAGTACTGGCTGAAACTGCTTTGCTGCTTGGCGTTGATCGGGCTTTCCTTAAAATGCAAACCAAACCGGCAAATACCATGGGGGAAGCTGCGGAATATAAACGGCTATTCGGTGATTCTGCCCTGCTGATCGTTGTTACAAATGCTGTTCATATGCGCAGGGCCATATATGCATTTCAGAAACAGGGACTTGATCCTGTGCCTGCACCTACAAATCATCTGATAAAGAAAGATGAAAATTATAATCCATGGATAGGTATCCCATCCTCCAATAATATCCGTAAGATGGAAAGTGCCGTTCATGAATATGTGGGATTCTTGTGGTACAGATTGATGGGAAACTAAAAATTGTTTATCAAAGTACTCAAAATTTGCATAAATTGTTTATTAGAGTAAACAATTTTTTATAATTTTGTAACTCTTAATAAACAAATTGCATGGAAGCTTTATTTGAACGGTCGAAGCAAAAAATAAATTCTGTCCCTTTGACTTTTGTGCGAAGCATGATGGACAAAATACATTGGGAAGAACGACTGACAGGTATCAGGGGAGCACGTGGAGTAGGTAAAACAACCCTGCTGCTCCAGTACATGAAATTAAATCTGCCGCGTAACCATACTGCTATATATCTTAGCCTCGATAATATCTGGTTTAATGAACATAGATTATATGAATTTACTGATATTTTTGTTAAGAGAGGCGGAAAATATCTGTTTCTTGATGAAGTCCACAAATATCCCGACTGGTCGCAGGAGATTAAAAATATTTACGATGACTTCCCTGAATTGAAAATTGTATTTACCGGGTCTTCTCTGCTCGAAATTCTTAACGCCCGCGCTGATCTCAGCCGCAGAGCCATTGTTTATGAAATGCAGGGTTTTTCATTTCGTGAGTACCTGAACAGAAAGCTGAAAACTGACTTTCCTGTCTTTTCCCTGAATGATATATTAACATCACATAATCAACTGACAGAAAGAATTATTTCTCATGTAAGAGTTTTTGAGCATTTCCATAATTACCTCAGGAACGGTTACTATCCATTTTACAACGAAGCTCCTGCATTATATTACCATAAGATCAACGAAATTGTAAATATGACGCTCGATATTGAGTTACCTTTGCTCAGGGGCGTTGATATAGCTTATGTTTATAAAATAAAGCAACTGCTCCAAATTATCTCCGAATCGGTGCCGTTTATTCCTAATGTCACAAAACTTAGTGAAAGAATCGGGATTTCACGTAAATCATTGCTATTCTACCTTTCCGGGCTTGAAGAAAGCCATCTTACCATTCAACTGCATAAAGATGCAAGGGGAATCAGTAAACTTCAAAAACCTGATCGTATTTACCTTGAAAATACTAATTTGATGTTCGCATTGTCCTCTGATAAAATTCAAACGGGAAGTGTCAGAGAAACTTTTTTTGCAAACCAGATCAAGGAGTCTCACCGGTTGAATTATACGCCCAGGGGAGATTTTTTCGTGGATGGAAAATATACATTTGAGATAGGCGGAAAAGACAAAAATATGAGACAAATTGAAGGAATACCCGGGGCTTTTATCGCTGCTGATGATATCGAGTATGGGTATATAAACAAAATTCCTCTCTGGCTTTTTGGATTTCTTTATTAAATGTGGATATTAGTTAGTTTATTCGCTGGCAAAACCCCTGTTTTTTCTGAAATTTTCCTAAGCATAGCCCTGAATTATAATTATGTTTCTTAAACGGTTATTTGATCTCTCTGTCTCACTCGCGGGGATTATTGTCCTTCTGCCGGTTTTTTTGATCATTGCATTGCTTGTCAAAATAAAAAGTTCCGGGCCACTCTTTTTTATCCAGCAGCGGGTAGGCCGTCATGGTGAACTGTTTCCCCTGGTAAAATTCCGTACAATGTATACAGGCCACAAGGGTAATAATATTACGGTAAAGGGTGAGAGCCGTATCACCTCACCAGGTGTTTTTCTACGGAAATATAAACTTGATGAACTCCCGGAATTGTGGAATGTACTGAAAGGCGATATGAGCTTTGTAGGGCCTCGTCCGGATGTGCCCGGCTATGCCGACAGGCTTAAGGGGGAAGAACGGAAAATTCTGGAACTGCGTCCGGGCATAACCGGCCCTGCCAGCATGAAGTATTCCAATGAAGAAGAAATGCTATCCCAACATCCTGACCCCGTAAAATACAACAACGAAGTCATCTGGCCCGATAAAGTCCGCATTAACCTGGAATATATGAGGAACCGTAGCTTATGGCTCGACTTGAAGATTATAATTTATACTGTCCTGGGAAAAAAACTAAAAATCTATTAATAGAATACCCCAATCATATTCCATCGGAGAATTTCAATACTTCACGAACAGGATAATTAATGACCGCACCACCAAAAATATGGCTATCATCACCTCACATGGGCGGGGCTGAACAACAATTTGTAAAAGAAGCGTTCGATACTAACTGGATTGCCCCGCTGGGGCCTCATGTAAATGGTTTCGAAGCTGACCTCCAGGATTATACAGGTGTGGCCCACACTGCTGCCCTCAGCTCCGGGACAGCGGCCCTGCACCTGGCCCTGATCCTGCTGGGAGTAAAAAAAGGTGACGAAGTTATCTGCCAGAGCATGACCTTTTCGTCATCAGCCAATGTAATTGTATATCAGGGAGCTATACCGGTATTTATTGACAGTGAAAGTGATACCTGGAATATGAGTCCGTCGCTGCTTGAACGGGCCATAAAAGAGAGAATTAAGAATGGTAAAAAACCTAAAGCGATTATTCCGGTTCATCTGTATGGCATGCCGGCAAAAATGAACGAAATAAATCATTTAGCAAAAGAGTATGACATACCGGTGATTGAGGATGCTGCTGAAGCACTCGGATCACATATCAATGGCAAAAAGTGCGGCTCATTCGGACAGTTTGGGGTATTAAGCTTTAACGGGAATAAAATCATTACCACCAGCGGAGGTGGCGCGCTGCTTTCAGATGACGGGGAACTGATCCAAAAAGCCCGTTTCCTGGCTACTCAGTCACGCGACAATGCACCACATTATCAGCACAGCCAAATCGGATATAACTACCGCATGAGTAACGTGCTGGCTGCCATTGGCCGCGGACAAATGCAGGTACTCAAAGACCGCATAGCTGCACGCCGGGCCAATTTTGAACGCTACAGAAACTGGTTCGGACAACTGACTGAAAATGGTTTTCACTTTGAGTTTCAGTGTGAACCGCAGGGATATTTTTCTAACCGCTGGATCACCTGCATCATTATCAACCCTGAAAAGAATAAGGGTATTACCCGCGAAACAGTCCGGCTGGCGCTGGAAGCGCAAAACATCGAGAGCCGCCCGTTGTGGAAACCCATGCACCGGCAACCTGTATTTGCCGGTTCGCCTTTCTATGGCAACGGCATATCAGGCCAGCTCTTTGAAAATGGCCTCTGCCTGCCTTCAGGCTCAAACCTGTCCGATGAGGAACAGGGCCGGATATTTTCGGTGTTAAAAAAAATTTTTAGAAAAAAATAAAGTCAGGATATCTGAAGTTAAATTATGTATTTCTTTATTATAATGCTGTATATTGAATAAAAATAAGTATTCCTGTTCGAAGACAAAGTCATAACCGTCCCTTTAATAAAATAACCAATGACGGCAAAATCTATACATTCAGTAATTTTGTAAATTTATGGGATCAGCCGGTTACTGATTTCACCTTCCCTTCAGAAAATGTTATTCTTATGCAACTGGTTGATGATGAAACCCTGCGTATGGAACAACAAACTGTTTCAGACGGCCCGCCATGGAGTTTCAAAAATAATTTTAAGGATTTTGTGAGATAATGCCGGAAAATAATATCAGGTTCAGTTTGAAAAGGAGTTATGATCAACAATAATTTGAGCATGTTAAAGATATCTCTTATCTTACATGCAAAATTTGTCCGGTATGGTTTAAAAAAAAATAAATAAATCATGAAACAGAAATCCTTTTCTTTTGAAAGGTTGTCACAAATATTTATTGTTATTGTTCTTGGCTTCATTATTTTACGTGAAGGAAAATTTATTTTCGGTCCATTGGCATTTTCAGTATTATTTGCAGTGATGTTACTTCCGGTTTGTATGTTTTTTGAACGTTTGATAAAATATAAAATACCCTCAATCCTTTTGACTTTGCTGAGTGTAACTATTCTGTTGGCTGGACTTATTGTTCTTTTTTCTGTGCAGTTGTCAAATATATTAAATAATATGACAGACATTACCGGCAGAATAGGCCAGGGACTGGAACAGATTCTGTTTTGGCTGAATGAGAATTTAAATCTCAATAAAACAAACCTGCAGGCAAATATTCCCAATATTGTCGATAATTCTGTGAGCTATTTACAGAAAGGGATCTCTTCTTCAACAACTTTTATTTTTAATTCGCTTATTACATTTTTGCTGGTTTTCTTTTTACTTTGGTACAGGGGTAATTTCAAAAGATTTCTTCTGAATCAGGCTGACAAGTCCAAAAGAAAGGAATTAAGCAGCATAGTAAATAAAATACAGACTACCTTACAGAAATATCTTTACGGATTACTCCTGGTTATATTGATACTTGCGATACTAAACAGCATAGGTTTATTGATAATAGGAATCGATTATGCCATATTCTGGGGTATTGTTGCGGCATTTCTTTCCGTTATTCCTTATATCGGCACTACAGTAGGAGGAACACTTCCTTTTCTTTATTCTGTTGCGACTGCAGATAATTGGTGGCAACCGTTAGCCGTTGTGGCCTTATATGTTTTTATTCAGACTCTTGAAGGTAACATTATTACTCCCAATGTAATAGGCAGCAGTGTATCTGTTAACGCCATGGCAGCCATACTTGCTATTCTTGCAGGAGGGGTTATCTGGGGCATATCAGGCATAATCCTGGCTATTCCGGCTGTTGCTGTTGTAAAAATTATCCTGGAGTATAACAACAGCACCAAACCACTGGCATTTATCCTCAGCAATAAAGTTCACAAATCTGATGATGCCTTTTGGGAAGAGATGGATGAGGATAAGTATCGGTGGCGCTGATTATGAGCGTGCAATTTCAAATGCAATCAGATTCTTTCCCCTTAATTTGTATATCCACCCTGTATGTGCCTTCAAAATCAGTTACAAATAACCCGAAAATCAAATTTGACCCTTCAGCGCCTGTTGGCCCTGTATATATAATTTGTTCACCATTGGACATCCAGCAGGGGGCAAAACCTAAAACTGTTTCTTTTTCGAAAGCATCAATCACATAAATGGATTTGTCGTTTGCGCTGTTAATCTGAGATATCACAATTTTATTGTTTTTCGGACACCATGCAATTGCACGGAAAGAAATTCCTACCTAATCGATTTGGGTTATATCTTTCTCCCCTGTGGAAACATTCAGATAAATTATTTCTGCATTTTGGGTTAGTATTACTATTACAGATCCGTCGGGTGACCATGTGAAAGAATGTTCACCGTTTGCCTGAATGGAAGGCATCAGTAACCAGCTATTTTCCTGATTCCCGTTCTTGTTGAAAATTTTAATAGAAATATTTTCATATTATTAAAATTGTTTGTTTTCAAAGGTATAATATGGGACTCGCTTATGTTTTAATCATACTCTTATGTGATTTTACAATCATGCTCGTTTCATTGTCGTTTTCAATAAATGCAATTTTGTTGCCGTCGGGAGACCATTTTGGAGGATCAGTAGATGTGCCCAGTTTTACAGAACTACCGTGAAATGTAACTTTCATTACATCATTACTCTGAGTTTTGTAAACAATATATACTGTCAGGCCTGCCCTAATCGCCTGACTGATAATTTCTTTCTCATCATCAACATCTTCCTTATCTTTTTCAGAACATCCATGGACTAGTGATAAGATAAAAAGAATGGTAAAAAAACCATAAACCGGATATCTCTTTTCCATTTTTTAATTGACTGTTTATGATTTGATCATAATTTAAAGAAAATGATACTTCCTTTTTTGCAATAACTTATAATCAACATTAAGCAACATAATACTTCTCCTGGGTCCCCACAATCCGGGATAATTCATCACATCATGTAAACATTTCCCCAAAATCACGTATAAAGAACTAAATCTTTATACCAATGAAAACCATCCATCTAAGCCGGAACCTCCCCCTGACATTATTATTCTTTTTATACTTCACATTTCAAGGACTTTCAAATGACAATGCCGTACCCTTTAAAAAACTCGGATCAGTTAGGGATGGCACTCAAATTCAAAATATTTTCACCGGAATTATCAAAGGAAGGCTGAATAATAAAAACTATCTTCTCCAGAACAATATGACCGGCAGGGAATATAATAAAGACCTGTATTCAAGGGCATGGAGCAAGGTGCAGCAATATTATCCGGGAAGGTTCATGTTTATGCAAAGTGATGAATACTTTATGACGCACGGGCCATACAGCGGAAGAACATGTATCGAAGTATATAATTCAAAAATTCTACGGGGGATCATAAAAAACCAGAAAATGTTCAATCCCAACAACATCGTAAGAGAATATAACAATATCAAAAATAATGAACCTGAAAGAAAGGAATTCGAGGAAAAAATGGGCAGGCTTTCATCATATTTTAAAAATGACGCCTCCCACAGGCAATTGTACAAATATCTTGGAAGAGATCTTTATAACCGGTTAATGAGCGTCTTAAGAGAAGAAAATACTCATTTACTTACAGGAGCCCTGATACACGAGGGGATGCATGCCTTACTCACCGATGCTCAAACTGCAAATATCCAGAATGATTTCAAAAATGGACACTTGTCTATGGAACTGAACGAATTAAGGTCTTATATGGCAGAGATCATTTATCATTGTGAATACTGCAACCGGGCTAAAGAGGATATCGACGGTCATTGGGATGAGATCTCTAACCTGATAAAACAACTTGAAGCATTACGACATCCTAAACCACCGGATGTGACAAAAGAAGAGAAAGAAAAAGTTGAACAGATAAAGGCTCAAATCAAGGCACATATAGCAATGATACGTGTACGGCTGAGAGAAATAAAACAATCGGCCAAACGGATGGAAGACCTTATGAATCATTACAGGCAAAACTATATTAGGAATATATCTCAGGATAAAGATAAAATTGATGCGGATTTAAAGCTTAAGGATAATTTCAATGCGATGGCAGTGGCTGTCTCTGCTTTCAGACAGGCAGCTGACAAATATGCAGCAGAAGTTGAAAAGGGACTTAAAGAACTGGAAAATATTTTAGACAAATGGAATGAATGGGCTGAATGTAAAATCAAGGAACCTCCGCCTGAAAAAAATACAACAACATTAATAGATACAACGAGAACCAAGCCTTTCCCCGATACTCCGATTAATACAGCAAAGGAAATAAAAGAAAAAGCAGAAAAGGAAATCGGACGAAATTACGCCATTTTAGAGGATGAAACTCAAACCGACACGCCTGAAAAGGATTTTGCCCGGTTCAGTTTAACCGGCGGAATTGGATACGCGGGAACTTCTCCGTCAGAATTAAATGAATATTATGATTATCTGAATACTACATGGAACGGGAATGTAGCGCACATTAATAACGGATTTTCTTATGCTCTCGGCATCAACTACTTTTTTCTGAGAAACGTGGGAGTGGGAGTGGAATTTGAAAATATTACCATTTCTACCGAAGGAATTCTGCAAACATACGATTCACATTATTCAAATGAGAATAAGGCAAACGGAATTATCATTTCCGTGAATTTAAGATCAAATACCCCTGATAAAGGTTTCTCCTTGGTTGGATCTTTTGGAGCAGGTCAGTATTTTTCAAATTATTACGAAAGTGAAGACGATTATGTCACAGAAGGTACGGACAATGTTGTCGGACTGAAAGCTTCAGGAGGAATTCAGTATTCGATAAGTCCCTATATAGGCATCAGGGCTGAAGTAGGATACAGATCACTGAATGCCGACAGTCATAATGCCACTTTCTTCATGCCTAGCGATCCAACCGCGACAGTGGATTATTCAGGAATAACAGGAATGATCAAAGCGGTTATCAGTTTTTAGTAGCCCACCTACGCTGAGGCATATTCAAAAATCTTACCTTATATATCCAAATTAATCTTACGAAGTGTCTTAAATTAT
>CAZIOB010000097.1:0-22053 GCA_964540755.1 uncultured Prolixibacteraceae bacterium
TGCTAATGTTTTTAAAAGATTATTAATTTTGTAATGTTATTGCTATATAAAACTCAGAATATGAACGAGACTGACATACAAAAAAAATTAAAGCAAAAAGAACGGAGAAATAATATTATAGTCATTGCCCTCTCTGTTATACTTCTTGTTCTGGCTGCTTTATACTTTTTTCAAAACAGGGAACACAAAGTAATTATAAATGAATTAAATGCTGAAAAAGATTCCATTAAATCCGAATTAACAGAATTGGTTGTAAGATATGATTCTCTCCAAACAGAAAATGATACAATAAATGAACAACTCTTCCTTGCCCAGACTAAGGTAAAAGATCTCATGATTGAGATCGAACAAACAAAAAAGATAAGTATCCGGCAGATAAATTCTTATCAAAAACAGGTCACTACCCTTAGAGGAATTATGCGTGATTTTGTGGTACAGATTGATTCTTTGAATCGCAGAAACCAACAATTGGTAGCTGAAAATATAGAGGTTAAAGAAAGGTATAAGCAGGTAGAAACTGAGAAGGAACAATTAAGCCAGGAAAAAAACCGGCTTGAAAAAAATCTTCAGCTCGCTTCTGTATTACAGGTGCGTGATTTGCGTGCCGAAGCCCTGAATCGCAGAAATAAGGAAACAAAATTTTCAAACCGTGCAGAAAAAATACGTATCTACTTCGTATTAAATGAAAATGTTGCAGCTAAGCGCGGAGAAAAGAATATCTATGCCCGTATTATGCGTCCTGATCAGCTACTTATGAGCAAATCAGCTGATAATCTTTTTCAATTCGAGGATCTGAAAATACAATATTCTGCCATGCGTGAAGTAGTATATGAAGGCCACGACCTGCCGGTTGCCATCTTTTGGGATAACACAAATGAACCGGAATTAATGGTAGGAGAATATACTGTCGATCTTTTTGCAGATGGCCATAATATCGGGACAACTACATTCGAATTAAAATAGTTTGCGTTTATATATTATCACGCATGCATAAATACAGGCTCTGTAACTTTTGACAGTTCTTCCAGTTGTTTTGTCTCTGCTTCAGTGATTGGTTCAAATTCATCCATGAATTCGAGCGCTTTTAAAAACAATGTATTTTTACCTGGAGGAACAGCAGCTGTAATATTCTTCGACAAAGCAAATTTCAGAGCCATTTCCATAATTTCTTCATCCATTATCGGCCGGTACCATACATTCTTGAAAATTTTCTCCTCTCCGGGGCCAAGACGTGTCAATGCCATCGATTTTAAAGCCAAAATACCCATACCTTTTTTCTCTGCTTCGGCATATACCTTGGGCCCAAAATTGCCGGCATTCCAGCAGGCAAAATTGAGAGGAAATAAAACAGAATCAAAATCATAATTCCTCATTGCCATTAATGCAGCATCGACAGAGTGTGCTGAAAATCCCATATACCTGATTTTCCCATCCTTTTTTGCCTTTTCAAAAACTTCCATGGCGCCTCCCGGGGCAAAAACTTTTTCCACATCCTCAGTTGAACTGAGGGCGTGCAACTGATAAAGATCAAAATGGTCTGTCTGCAAATTCTTCAGCGAATTCTCCAGATTTTTTTGAGCGCCTCCCGCTTCCCTCTCATGAGTCTTGCATGCAAGAAAACAGTTCTTCCTGTAAGGTTTCAAGGCAGGGCCAAGCCTGTTCTCAGCATTCCCATATGTAGGTGCAACATCGTAATAGTTAACTCCAAGTTCATAGGCTTTTGCCACTAGTTCATCAGCAAAATCCTGAGAATTGTCATTTAGCATTATCCCTCCGAATCCTATTATCGATAACTCTTCTCCTGTCTTTCCAAGTTTACGCCTCGGGATTTTATAACCCGGACTAAAATTATTGCCAAAGCTGCGTATAATCGGGATTGTGAGTGACAACCCCCCTAATGCACTGTTTCTGATAAAAATTCTTCGTTTCATTCCTTAAAAAGTTTTTATTTAAAAAGTTATCATATTGAACTCGCATATTGTTTAAGCATACTCCGGTATGATCTCAAACAAGCAAATAGTACACGGCATTAAAGTCTTCTTGCTTAATTTAAATATAATTTTAGAATTTTCCTAATACCTGAAAATAAATTTTTACCCCCGGGAAACCAAACTTACAAAAGGGATGATCATTTCTTCCATTGAGATTCCCCCATGTTGAAAGGTATCTTTATAATAATTTGCATAATAATTATAATTATTGGGATAAGCAAAAAAATCTTTATTGTGGGCAAAAATATAACTTGTACTGACAGTCCTTGAAGGAAGAAAAGCATCATCAGGATCACGAACCTCAAATACCTGCTTTGATTTATAATTAAGATTTTTACCCAATTTATAACGAAGATTGGTATTCGTTTCCCTGTCTCCGATCACTTTCACAGGATTATCAACCCTGATGGAACCATGATCGGTCGTAATGATGATCTGTATGTCCTCACCTGCAAGACTTTTTATTATATCCATCAATGAGGAATGATTAACCCAGCTAAGAGTTAATGAACGGTATGCTTTTTCATTATTAGCCAGTTCACGGATCATTTCCATTTCAGTCCGGGCATGTGATATCATATCAACAAAGTTAAAGACCATCACTGAGATATCACTTTCCTTTATATCCTTAATATTTTCCGTAATCTGACTTGTACGCCGAAGACCTGATACTTTCTCAAAAAATAATTTTTCTTTCCGGCCATGCCTATCCATCAGTTTTCTCAATAATTCCTCTTCATAACGGTTTTTATTGCCCTCACTGTCATCATGTTCCCAATACTCCGGATATACTTTCTGTATTTCTGAAGGCATTAATCCCGAAAAGAGGGAATTCCTGGCATACATGGTTGCAGTAGGCAATATGCTGTAATACAACTCTTCCCGGATTATGCGAAAATAAGGTTCAAAAACCTTGCTTACTGTCCTCCACTGATCAAAACGGAGGTTATCAATAACAACCACAAAAACTTTCCGGCCTGAATCAAGCAACGGAAAAATTTTATGTTTGAAAATATCCTTAGGAAGAAGAGGACGTTCACCTAAATCTTTATTGAACCACCTGAAATAATTTTCCTTAATAAACCTGAAGAAAGTTTTATTAGCGTCATCTTTTTGCATCGTTAACACCTGGTCCATTGCTTCATCATCAGACCCGCTAAGCTCTAATTCCCAATAAACCAATTTTTTATATATATCGATCCACTCTTCGAAGGAGAGACGGTCATTAATGCGCATCCCTATTTCAGAAAACTGCATCTGATAAGCAGATGTTGTCTGCTGAGTCACTAAACGCTTCTGGTCTATATTTTTTTTGATAGAAAGCAGTATCTGTTTAGGGTTAACAGGTTTAATAAGATAATCAGATATTTTAGCCCCGATTGCCTCATCCATAATATTTTCCTCTTCACTCTTCGTGATCATGACAACCGGTATATTTGGAGAAAGAGTTTTTATCTGATTCAATGTTTCCAGGCCTGTTATCCCGGGCATATTTTCATCCAACAATATTAAATCGAAAAAATTATCCTTTACTTTTTCAATGGCATCAAGTCCGTTATTAGCAGTTTCAACTTCATAGCCTTTCTCCTGCAAAAATATGATATGCGCCCGCAAGACATCAATCTCATCATCTACCCAAAGTATGCGTGTTTTTCTCATATTACTCCTGAATCAAATATTTAAAAACAAAATTGAAAATTCCGAACATATCGGAACCCCTCCTGTCAAATAAATATTTCTTATTTAAAAAAGAAAATGTCGTTTTATTTGAATCTTAAAGTTACAAACAAATCAGAATAATATGAAGAGGTTAACAAACTTTAACCCGGATCCAGTTATTCCAGATAATTCTGTTTATAAAAATCCATATACTCTGTAATGTTCTTTTCCTGCAGAAAAATGTCTAAGTTCTCATTTGTAATAAGAAAATTGCGATAACCTGCATCCCCGAGCGGGGTGAACAAATCCCGGTTCTGAACGACCATACGGAAATACCGTGTAGCACTTTCCCTGTCTGTATGGCCCGATATCACAATAACTTCGCGAAGATCATCAAGTGTTTTTTCTTCAATATTTAATTTAGAAAATGCATCGTCCATCTGGTTAAACCGGATGATATTTTTTATGAAAGAAGTTTTATCAATACCTTCTGATGGTACAACGAAAACAATAAGATTGGCCTGATCTATATCAATACTGTAAGGCCCGGAATACTGTTCAGACTGTATTTCTATCTCATTATCAGTTGTTTCATCACTTGTCTCCTGAATATCCGGTTTTTGTTTCTCCCCGGACGGATTTCTCTGAATATAATTATTTCTGAAGAAATCAATATAATCCTCAACCTTATCTTCATCAATGACTGTTTGCAGATTTTCTGAGGTGATAAGGAAGTTACGATAGGTTGCACGCCTAAGCGGCTCAAATAAACTCCGGGTAATCACCACCTTGCGGAAATACGACATGGATTCGTTCAATGACGGGATTCCCTGAACGATTAACATCTGATAATCACCCGCCGATTTTAACTGAACAGCAAGATTCCAGTTTTTATATTCACTCAGATTAAAATCAGCAAATCCTTTTAATACCTGGCGCATTGAAAAATCAGGATTCCTGACAGCCAGGACAAAAGACTGGGTAGTATCTATATAACTGTTAAAAATTGAAGATGCTGCGGTTTTAACAACAACATATTCTCCCCTTTCCCTTAACATCTCATCTTCTTCTTTAGCTTTGGACATAAGCTCTTCCGGAGAGATATCCGGTTCTTCTTCAGTAAAATCAGAACCTATAAACCGGCTGTAATTTTTCACAAAAAACTTGAGATAATCGGCAATGGAATTCTCGGAAAGTATCTGCCTGTAATTTGTTGATGAAATAACAAAGTTATAATAGTCGGTGCCCAGAAGTGTCTCAAATACCGGGGCATTACGAATTATCGCCCGATGATAGATAATCCCGTTCTCCTTATTCTCAAGGGCTCTGACAACAGCCAGGGTATATTTCTCATTAAGGTTTTCGGTTTCAATGTCAAAGTCTATCTTAGTATAATGATCGATGTTGTAATTAGCAATATCAAACTTAAGACGGTTAAGGTCAATCCGGGCGTCCCTGGGATAAGCAATAATGAAATAGTGCAACAGATCATGATCATAGGAATATTTGCCTCCGAATTCATCATTTTCCATTTTTTCCTGAAGCAAGATCTCCTCATTCTGTATCTCTTCATTTATATAACCCATCTCGACCAGCTTCTGGTAATCCGCAAGAGTGCTGTCCTGTATCAATGTCAGTATTTCATTGGCAAGCGGAGAGGGTTCCTCATCAGAATATTTTTCAAGATAATCCTTAAGCAACGCCTCAAAATTATGAATATCCGTACGGACACCTTTTGCCACTGTTCCCATGAAATCAACCTTGGGTAACACCGTGCTATCGGGATCAAGAGTTTTAATGGAATTGGTAATATCTGTTACGCTTCTGTAATTACCTGAGCGGTAATTTCTATAGGCTTCTTCATATAACCTGTTTATACTATCCAGACGGGCCTCTATCTCAATAAAGAAATTGGGGTTGACAAGATACCGGGCATACCTGGAATCAGGGAAGTTAGAAATTATCAGATTTCTGTAATAACCTGATCTCTGACTATTTCCCATTAACTCATATAAATCGTACAGATCGAAATACGCTGAAAGCAGATAAACAGTTGAAAGATATCGTTCTATCAGTTCTTCAAAAGCTTCTGCAGAACGTTTATAATCCGAAAATTCCGATTTAAAAATTTTGCCGGCATTATAAAGGGCTTCTTCTATGCGTTTATGCGATAAGTCCATCAGGGAATCTGTCAGGGGAAGATCCTGGGTATAAAATTCTTTTTTGAGAGGATCCAGTTCTCTCTTTTCCTCCTCCGTTTCTTCAGATCCTTCGGCAAGTTCATCCATCTCATCCATTGAAATGGTTCCTTTATCAAACCGCCTCCAATTATCTTCCAGCTGACGTTTACCCCATCGCTGCTGGAAGGTAACTTCTCCGTATGCAACTGTCTGGGGGTTATAAAAATACCATCCCGCGCCTTGCTGTCCCCCGCCCATTCCCATTCGATAACGGTTTGAACGGTAATATCCCCGGCTTCGTTGACCCTGTAGTGCAAGATTTTCCAAATTGCGCTGGCGTTCCTGTTCCTCTCTCATCAAATTTGCAATCAGCGCTTCCCTTTCAGCCTCAGGCATATTAGCGATTTTCTGCAGGCTATCTTCCCGCTCAACAGTGATTATATTATCAACAAGATTAGTAAGGCTCCGGTATTTATCTGAAAGAACTTCATAATCCGGATATGTTTCATCAATTATTATCATGGCACTGTCATAGTAAGTCCGGGCCTCCCTGTAATTCATATCTTCAAAATACAGATCCGCCACTGTGATTGCAGACAGTGCTCTCTGATACTGGTTACTGAAACTCGTTGCAACAGAATTCCTGTAATTTTCTATTGCCGTCTCCCTGCTTCCTTCCTTCATAAAGATATTTCCCAATGCAAAATATATCTGATCACGAAAATCTGCATTTTTTTTGTCGCGCAACATGCGACGCAACTCTTTTTTGGTTTCTTCAAGGTCGCCTTCAACCGAAAAAATTCCCATAGCATTTATCCGGGCATTGAAAGCCATTTTATAATCGGGATTCATTTTTAATACTGCCCTGTAAGCCTCGGCTGACCGGGCATCGTTACCCATCTCCTCATATAATTGAGCTTCTATATATTGCAATCTGGCTTTATTATTGTCCCAAAAAGACTTTTTAATCGCTATGTCCAAAAATTTTATGGCCTCACCATACTCCTGCTGTTTTATGTAGTAATCAGCAGTGGCCACAGCAAGTTCCTTTTCCATGCTGCGTGGGAAGTCATTGTCATTTTGTACCTCCTGGATTACATCTGAAGCCTCAGCGAATCTTTCTAATTCTGAATAACTGCGTATCAGCCATATCCGGGCTTCGTGACGGGAACCGGATTCAGGATACTTGCGAAGAATATAAGAAAAATTATCAATTGCTGCTATGAAATTATGCTGATAGAAAAAAGCCTGTCCCATGATCAGATAAGCATCGCCAATCCTGGGATTAAACTCCTCCTTACTGGCAAATTCCATATATTTCCTTGTTCTTTGCCTCCTGCGCTTAGGCTTTTCAGTTATTGAATGTATTTCAATAAGTTTAGAGGCTTTTGCAATAACATAGTCCATATCAGATTTAACCATGTTTGCCGCTGAAGGGTCACTTTCCTTATATACCGGGAGTAATCTGGTAAAATCATCTTCTAAATCTTCTTCAATCTTTGCAGTCCCGGACTTACAACTTTCTTTTGCATTAAAGAATACATTATATTTTGAAGTTACATTATGATATAAACGGGAAGTAAAGGTATTCTTCTCAGTCGAACACCCCTGAAAAAGAGATAACGATAGCAGTATCCCAACGATATGTAAAAAAATTCTCTTCAAAAATATTTTTCTGACTTTAGGAATAAACTATTTTTTCCCGGGAATATTGTTATAAACATTCCTGTTTTATTTATTTTGGCAAGATCCAAAAATAATAAAATTATCATCCCCGGAAAGCAGAAACCTCAAGTCTGCGCCAGGATAAAAATTTAACCCGGGAAAACAATCTGTTTATTTGCGGGTGATCTGCACCTTTTTTGTCGGTGCAAGTTCAATATTACGTTTATGAACCTGTCTGACAAGGTTTTCAGCCAGTTCCTTAAAAGCTGTCCCTGACATTGTACCTGTATCTGTTGCTGAAGGAACACCTTTATCGCCGCTCTCTCTTATGCTCTGGACAATCGGAATCTGGCCAAGCAGCTCCAGTCCCAGCTTCTCAGCCAGCATCTTACCCCCGTCCCTGCCAAAAATATAATACCTGTTTTCAGGAAGCTCGGCAGGGGTAAACCATGACATATTCTCTACCAGTCCAAGTACAGGCACATCGATTGATTTGCTTCTGAACATACTTGTACCACGGAGAACATCTGCCAGTGCAACATCCTGCGGGGTAGTGACGATTACGGCCCCCGTAACCGGAACGGTCTGGACTAATGTCAGGTGAATATCACTTGTCCCGGGAGGCAAATCAACCAGCATATAGTCAAGTTCACCCCAGTCGGTATCCATCATTAATTGCTTAAGTGCATTCGATGCCATGGGGCCTCGCCATATAACAGCGCTATCAGTGTCAACAAAAAAACCAATAGAGAGAAATTTCACTCCGTATTTAACCACAGGATTAATAACATCTTTACCATCCTTTTTGCTTCCGGTGGGACGTGTACCTTCCACTCCGAACATTTTTGGAAGCGAGGGACCGAATATATCAGCATCTATCAGTCCCACTTTTGCACCTGAGGCAGCCAATGCCACTGCCAGATTCACCGCAATGGTTGATTTTCCCACCCCGCCTTTGCCGGAGGCAATGGCCACGATATTTTTTACTCCGGGCAAAACAGGACGTTCAATATCATGCATATATTTTACCGAAATATTATTTTCAATATCAACCTGTCCGCCAAAATGCTTTTTGATCATATTCTCACATGCTATTACCAATGGCCTGATATTTGGATCATTACTTTGCTGAAAGATCAGAGAAAAACTGACTTTTTGTCCGGCAATGCGAATTTCATGGACCATATCCATAGATACAATATCTTTTTCAGTTCCGGGATATTTAACTTTACGTAATGCATCAGTTACGTTCTTCGGAACAATTAATTTTTCAGGTATTTTCATTATAACTTGATTTTTTTATTATTTCACAAAATTAATAATTAATTGAAACAGGTATGAACATTATCTCATTATGATTATAAATTTTTACAGGTATAATATGGAAATGGCTATAATAATTTTTTACAATTAAATTGGTAATTTTTAATAGCTTTAAACAGACCAGGCAATGAAACTCCCCGCAGCAGGTTGACAAGGTCAGGCCTGCTCTGCCGGATCCCAAAAATAATGTTCAAAATTCTCAATCTTATCGTCAATAATCTTCAACCCCTCATTTTCAAGCAGCTCCTTCATGGCATCGGGAGTGTCGAAGTGACGCTTGCCGGTTAATAGTCCATTACGGTTAACAACACGGTGAGCAGGGACAAAATCAGTACAATTATGAGAAGCATTCATAGCCCATCCTACCATACGGGCTGATGCCGCGACCCCCAGATACCTGGCGATTGCCCCGTAAGTCGTAACCCTTCCGGGAGGGACTAACTTAACAACTTCATAAACACGGCTATAAAAATCATTCATAATCCACAGCAATCAATAAAAAAGAAAACTGCACCCCCACAACATTATTATCCTGCCCTGGCATATCTTTTCTTTTGCAAGCCTCTTTTTAAATATCGCAGGCACTGCGTCCGAAACTCCTGTATCTGTCCCTTTCCGGCTCACTTTCAGGTTCGGCATAATCATTATCATTTAATGTAAAAGCTAAATATTTAATTGGAATTCCGCGATCAAGCCATTGCATTTCATAAAATGTTTTTATCTGCAAAGTTTCGTTCAGCAGATCTGAATTATACAAATCGTCAGTATCGGCACAAATCTTAAAGTTGTTCAACCTGGCAAGCGTTTCTGTGTACTTATATTGAAAAAGACTGTCAGTTTTCATATGAATGACGCCATCTTTTTTTATTATCTCCCTGTACTTTTTCAGGAAGTATGTTGAAGTGAGCCGCTTTTTTAATTTTTTCATCTGTGGATCAGGGAAAGTAAGCCATATCTCTTCCACCTCTTCATTACTAAAAAACTGATCTATAATTTCAATATTCGTACGCAAAAAAGCAACATTATCAAGATTTTTTTCCAGGGCAATTTTTGCACCCTTCCATAGCCTCGCTCCTTTAATGTCAATACCTATAAAATTTTTCCCCGGATTCTTTTCAGCCAGCGCTATGGCATACTCCCCCTTTCCACAACCTGCTTCCACAATTAACGGGGTACTGTTCCCGAAAAAAGACTCCGCCCAGATTCCCTTCAAAGGGAAATCTTTATGCTTTATCAGTGAATAAGGAGCCTGGATGACATTTTTAAATGTCTTTATCTCTTCAAATTTAACAAGTTTATTTTTACTCACACCAATTGAATATATCCGGGGAATCTTCCGTTATTAATGTTCTTATAAATATTTTTCAATGGTTTGTTACATTCCCAACCCTGAATCCCAGGTCATGTATTCCATGTATTATTCTCTCTCTCATTCCATGCCGGATTTTTATTGTATATACTCCTGTAGCGGAAAATTTTACGTTCCTGCGATAAATAGCATCCCTGTTTTTTATTCCGGCCAAACCGCTTCCGATCCATCTTCCTGCAGGATCTGCAAGCGCTATTTCGAATGTGTCTCTTTTTACATGTCCGCCCGGTTCAACTATTTCTATAAATAACCAAAGATTGCTGAATTTATAATCAATTTCATTTCTGACGCCAATTATCAAATTATAACTTTTTGTTGTATCGGTGACAGGCACATGAAAAACAATTACAGAATCTTTATCCCATCCGGACAAAGGAATCGCTCTATATTCATCGTAAACGGAATTATTCTGACACGAAAATATAGTAGCAGCAAAAAAAACTGAAACTAAAAACTGATAAATAAAATTCTTCATCTGCTTCCAAATATTTTACCAACACAATCATTAAACAGGAAAATATGTTTCCGTCACTTATTCGGCTTACGGTACTGATTCCTGTTAAATTTCCGATGCTTTTTTTTACGGGATTTTTTCTGAGGCTTATTAAACCGGTCTAAATCTTCCTGGTTAACAAGATTATTAAAAGTATCTTCAGCGTTTTTTGAGTTATCTGTAATCTCGGATATTAATCTTTCGGGTTTTCTCCCGTTTTTATTAATTGCCAGTATCTTTTTAACTGTTTCAACGGGTAAGGCAATCATGCCGGTAGTAGTATCTCCTTTAAGCGCATACCAATAAATTCCTTTAAAAATATCAGCTTTCAGAAAAATATAATCACCTGCTTCAGTTTGCAAAGGCATATTATTGGGAGGGAAATCTTTCTGGGCATCAATATAGGAATCTACTTCAAAATTAAGGCAGCATTTTAATTTACCGCATTGTCCCGCCAGTTTCTGCGGATTTAATGAAATTTCCTGGTAACGCGCTGCATTAGTAGTAACTGAAACAAAATTGGATATCCATGTTGAACAACACAGTTCTCTGCCACAAGGACCTATACCTCCTATTCTTCCTGCTTCCTGACGGACACCGATCTGTTTCATTTCAATTCTTATATGAAAAGTATCGGCAAGCACTTTTATCAATTGACGGAAATCAACGCGCTCATCAGCAATGTAATAAAAAATTGCTTTTGTTCCATCCCCCTGGTATTCAACATCGCCAATCTTCATGTCAAGTTTCAGGTCAGCAGCGATCTTCCTGGCCTCGATCATAGTCTTATATTCAAGGGATATAGCCTCCTTCCATTTTTTTATATCCAAAGATCTGGCTTTACGGTAAATTTTTCGTAATTCACCGTTAACCGTTGTGACTTTATGTTTTTTCATTTGCCCGGCAACCAGTTCACCGGTAAGTGAAACTATTCCAATATCATGTCCGGGATTTGCCTCCACCGCCACTATATCGCCAGGATAAAGTTTAAGATCATTAACATTGACGTAGAAATCTTTACGAGTATTTTTAAAACGTACTTCTACAATATTATTGGTGTCTGCTATACTTATAATATCCTTAAGCCAGTCAACACAATGTAATTTATCACATGTGGCATGATTTGATGTACAAACTCCCCTCTCTATCATAATCCTGTCTGTATTTTCCATAACCTACTTACATCAAAAAAATCAACATATCTTGTTTATTTCATCCACAAAAATAATTATAAATATCAATTTGATAAGAAAAAGGGTTGATAATTAATGGTTAGGATCATTGCAGAAATTATGATTCCTTATTTTATAGCCGAGTAAACAGGGAAAGACTACCTCTTTAGCAGTTTGGTAATCCGCAAAGCAGTATCAAAAAATATAATACGCGGATTCCCGTTCATTGAAATGTGCTTTATCCCCTCTTCGAATTCCCCGGCAAATGGAATAATATTACGTTCATTTATAAAGGGTGAAAAATCCTTACCCCATTTATATTCTTTGTCACTCAAATATACCAGTCCGGGCCTTTTAAAGTTCATGATAAAATATTCCCTTGCCAGTCTCAATGCAAAACTAAAAAAACCCTTTTGCCTGTCGCGGCCCAATCCGGCCATTTCATCCGTCCAGTTCATAAGCTCAAGAATATCCACCTTATAAGCAGATCTCATCATTTCCTGGAATTTAACGAAGAAAAAACTATTGTCTTCCCCAGGATTAACAAACTCCATTGCTTTGATATAATCGCCATTGGCAAGATGCACAATATTTGCAATTTCCTCCCGTGAATATTCCCCCTTAGAAGCGATCGCTTTCCCCAGGGATTCTTTATCGATATATGGCACTTTTATTATCTGCGCCCTGGAACGAATTGTTGGGATAATACTCTCATCATCCTCGGAAACCATTAAGAACAGAGTTTTTTCAGGAGGTTCTTCAATTATTTTAAGAATCTTATTAGAGCAGGCAACATGCATCTTCTCCGGAAGCCATATGATCATCACCTTATATTCAGATTCAAAGGGTTTGAAACTCATTTTTTTAATGATAGAGTCACTTTCCTTTTCATAAATCAATCCCTGCGCATTCTCATTACCTAAAAATTCTAACCACTGACTTAATGTAAAATAGGAAGATTTTAAAACAAATTCACGCCACTGATTAATAAAATCATCACTTACAGGCTTTTTTATTTCTTTAGTATTAAATACGGGAAAAACAAAATGGAGATCAGGGTGCGCCAGTTTATTATATTTACGGCATGAGGGGCATTCCCCGCAGGAATCATTTTCACCTTTATTCCGGCAAGAAACATAACGTGCAAATGCTATTGACAGACCAAGTTTTCCGGTACCCGGGGGGCCGGTCAGCAGTAATGCATGACTGAGACGCTGATCCCTTACGAGACGGATCAATCTCTTTTTAATTTCTTCCTGTCCGATTACATCTTTAAAAAACATAGGCCAAAAATAATGGTTTCTGAATATTATCCGGGCATCAAAATACTTTATTTGTAAAACATATTTTAATTTGAAGTTATCATTCAGTTTCTGTTACGTCCTGCAAGATTTATTTTTTATCTTTGATAAAGTTTTAGTAATCCATTAAAGATAAAATAAAATGCAAACGATCCACAACTACAATTTTTCAAATAAAAAAGTCCTTATCCGTGTTGATTTTAATGTTCCTTTAAATGAAAATTACGAAATTACTGATGATACACGTATGCGGGCTGCAGTCCCGACTATTAAAAAAGTGATTGAAGGCGGAGGATCACCTCTTATAATGTCACATCTGGGCAGGCCTAAAAGCGGACCTGAAGATAAATTTTCCCTTAAACATTTAGTATCTCATCTTTCCGGCCTTCTTGACGGCGCCACAGTTAAAATGGCACCTGACTGCATAGGAGATGAAGTGAAGAAAATGGCTGCAGAGTTAAATCCTGGTGAAGTGCTTATGTTGGAGAATCTGCGCTTTTATAATGAAGAGACAGCCGGCGATGAAGATTTTGCCCGTAAACTGGCAGAAAACGGGGATTGCTGGATTAATGATGCATTTGGTACAGCTCACCGTGCCCATGCCTCAACAGCTGTGATAGCTAAATTCTTTCCGAATGATAAGATGTTTGGATATCTTATTGAAAATGAAATAAACAGTCTTGACAAAGTGGTAAAAAAACCCAAAAGGCCTCTTACAGCTATAATGGGGGGAGCTAAAGTATCCACAAAAATCACAATTATTGAAAACCTCCTTGATATGGTTGATAACCTGATTCTTGGGGGCGGAATGACCTACACTTTTGTTAAAGCTAACGGTGGAGAAATTGGTAATTCTATTTGTGAAGATGAATATCTCGATACAGCAAGGAATATAGAAAAACTTGCCAAAGAAAAAGGAGTTAACCTTATAATGGCAACGGATGTTGTTGCTGCTGATGACTTTAGTGAGGATGCTAATACCAGGATCATCCCGGCTGACCAGATCCCCGAAGGATGGCAGGGTTTGGATTCCGGTCCTGAAAGTATTGAAAAATTCAAAGAAGTTATTAAAAACTCAGCTACAATACTCTGGAATGGACCGGTCGGCGTTTTTGAAATGAAGAAATTCTCAGAGGGGTCAAAGGCTGTCGGCAATGCAATAGCCGAAGCAACTGAGAAGGGTGCTTTCTCTCTTGTTGGAGGAGGAGATTCAGTGGCATGCGTTAACAAATTTAACATTGCCTCAGGTATTTCGTATATATCTACTGCCGGCGGGGCGCTTCTTGAGTATCTGGAAGGAAAAACCTTACCCGGAATCGCAGCAGTGAGAGGAGAATAATAATTATAAAATTTTAAACGTATGAAGTATAATGTTGGACCAGTTGACCGGCTGTTGAGAATAATAGCAGGTCTTGTGATTGCTATTATCGGAATAATATTGGATAGCTGGTGGGGATTAATAGGTATTGTACCGTTAGCTACCGGGCTTTTTAAATGGTGTCCGCTCTATTCATTGTTCAATGTCTCAACAAGAAAAAAACAGTAACAGGCCTTTCGCTTATTCTGGTATTAAGACTGACTCCCAAAATACATTTTCCATATTGTGGAATATAAAATGATTTTATCCTGTCGTTACAATCTCCGCATATACTGTTCCTCGTAGTACTTCTTATATTCTCCGGAAGTCACGCTTTCCAGCCAGTCTTCATTTTCCAGGTACCAGTCAATGGTACGGCTTAGCCCTTCTTCAAATTGCAATGACGGTTTCCACCCCAATTCTTTATTAATCCTGGTTGCATCAATGGCATATCGCAGGTCATGGCCGGCCCTGTCCTTAATAAAAGTTATAAGTTTTTCTGATTCACCCTTGTCACGATCCAGCTTCTCATCCATTATACGACAGATAAGGCGTATCAGATCAATATTTTTCCACTCGTTGCAACCTCCGATATTGTATGTTTCTCCTACCCTTCCCTTATGAAAAATCAAATCAATTGCCCTGGCATGGTCAACAACCCATAGCCAGTCGCGGACATTTTCTCCTTTTCCATAAACAGGCAGAGGTTTTCTGTTCTTTATATTATTAATAACCAACGGGATCAATTTTTCCGGGAACTGAAATGGGCCATAATTGTTGGAACAGTTGGAAATGACAACAGGCAGGCCATAAGTATCATGATAAGCTCGTACAAAATGGTCGGAGCTGGCTTTTGAAGCAGAATAGGGACTATGCGGATCGTAGCATGAAGATTCGGTGAACCACCCCTCTGTTGCCAGTGATCCATATACCTCATCCGTAGAAATATGATAGAACAACTTCTTAAGACCCTTTTCCCAGATTTGCCTGGCTGCATTTAATAGGTTGACAGTGCCAATGACATTAGTATAAACAAAGCTTAACGGATTTGATATAGACCGGTCAACATGTGATTCTGCAGCCAGATGAATCACTCCGTCAAACTGATAATCCTTAAATAATTTATTTAAGAAATTATCATCAATTATATCCCCCCTGATAAATTCATAGTTGGGCTTACCTTCCACATCCTTCAGGTTAGCGAGATTACCAGCATATGTTAACTTATCCAGATTGACAATTGTATATTGGGGATATTTATTAACAAAAAGACGCACTACATGAGATCCAATAAATCCTGCGCCCCCTGTAATCAAAATCTTCATACTTTGTAATTATTTTAAAATGAACAAATTAAAAATCTTAAATTTTAATAATATGTAACGATTTAAAAGAGCATGCCCGTATAATGACTTCAGCTTAACTAACTGGTTAAAGGAAGCTGACTAAGTATCAGTTCATTAGTTTTAATCAATGTGCCTTATATATTTTTCCCAATTCCAGGCTGAAAGCAAGGTTTCTTCAAGACTTTTCTCTGCCTTCCAGTCAAGCTCCCGGTTGGCATAGCCAGTATCCGCCCATATCTTCTCTATATCTCCCGGCCGCCTCTCAACTATTTTATAAGGCAGAGCCCGACCGGTTGCTTTTTCAAAGATTTTTATCATCTCCAGTACTGACACTCCTTTGCCGGTTCCCAGGTTAAATACTTCATAATTATTCCTGTTCTTTCCTTTCAATAACCTCTCAATTGCCATAACGTGTGCTTTTGCAAGATCAACAACATTAATATAATCGCGGATGGCAGATCCGTCAGGGGTATCATAATCATCACCAAACACCCTTAATTCTTTGTGTATTCCGGCGGCAGTCTGGGTAATGAAAGGAACTAAATTCTGGGGAACACCGAGAGGTAATTCTCCGATCATAGCTGATGGATGTGCACCAACAGGATTAAAATAACGAAGGGCTATTCCTTTTAATGCAGGATTAGCTGCTATGGTATCTCTGAGAATATCCTCATTTATCCTCTTGGTATTCCCATAAGGCGACTCCGCCTCTTTACGGGGAGTTTGCTCTGTAACAGGCAGCTTTTCGGGCTGACCGTAAACCGTGCATGAAGAGGAAAAGACCATGAAGGGAATGTCAAATTCTTTCTGGCATTCAAGTAAATTGATAAGTGATACAAGATTGTTACGGTAATAAAGCAATGGTTTTTTTACAGATTCATTAACTGCCTTAGATGCAGCAAAATGTATTACTGCAGTTATTCCCGGAATCCTTCTGAACATATCCCTTGTCGGTGACATTTCCGACAAGTCAATTTTCTCAAAAAATGGCCGTACCCCTGTTATTTTTTTAATATTATCAAGTACTTCAATACGGGAATTTGAGAGATTGTCAACCACTACAACATCATACCCCGCCTCCTGCAATTCAACTACTGTATGAGAGCCTATATATCCTGTTCCGCCGGTGACCAATACTTTATCACTCATTTTTCAATTATTTTAAACTGTAAATTTAAAAATTTATATCAACGGAAAAATGTATTATTCCCTGTAATAATCCAAATTTCATACATAAATATCAAAATACCGGATCAAACTTATTTGAGATTTCATATATCCCGGTGTGTGCCTGTACTGATGTTTTATTATTTTTACAATAAAATAATTGAATGTGAATTTAGGAAGATATATCAATAAATTATTGCTGGAGCATGAAACTGTTATAGTACCCGGACTGGGAGCTTTTATATCTGAGTATATACCGGCCGGACTAAATGCTGAAACCGGGGAGATGACACCTCCGTCAAAAAATGTTTATTTTGAACCGAAAATAAAAAATAACGACGGACTTCTGGCGGGTATAATTGCAATAATTGAACAGGTATCTGAAACTGAAGCGCTTGCTAAAATTGATAAAGAACGTGATGAGATACTTTTCCGGCTTGATAAAGGTGAAAAAGTGACCCTTGAAAAAACCGGTGTTCTGTTGCCGGGGGAAGGCCGGACAATCGGCTTCGAACCTTTTTATGCCGATAATTTGCTACTTGATGCCTACGGACTTACAAACATTTCACTGAAAAAGGGAAATAAAACCTTACACATAGAAGATACCCGTGAAAAGGAATATCAGAAATCTGAAGAGACATATATTGATCAGTCATACAAATTACAAAACGCTGATTATAATGAGAACTACCCGCCAACAGATGCAGAAGATACAAATAAAAAGTCTTACAGAAAATGGCTATGGATTATGCTGCTTATCATCCCTATAGTTTTAGCAGGAATTTATATATTTAACAATAATAGCCATAAGAAGAAAAAGGAAACAGTTGATATAAAATTTATAAGTACTCCTGACTCTCCCGGCAATAATGCTGACACCGGAAAATTAATGCCGGTTGCAGATATGCTGATAACTGATTCATTATCAATAGCAAATATCGATTCAGCAGAAATAACGCCTGAAAAAATTGACAGCACCGTTTATATAACCCCTGAACCGGGAAAGTATTATCTCGTAACCGGGAGCTTTAAAGAAAAGTTAAATTCAATAAAGCATATAAGGAACCTGGAAAGCAAAGGATATGAACCTTTTCATCTTGGCAAACAGGGAAATTTCTATATTGTGGGAATAGAAATTTATAATACCGAAAGAGAGGCATTTGCCGCCCAGTACAATTTTCTGGAAAAGAATCCGGAATCGGGTGCGTGGGTATTCAACAATAAACAAGACCTGAAAAATTGAACTATCTGTTAACTGATAATTGAAAAATAACACATATCACGGATCCTTTAAATCTCCTTTCGTTTACAGGAAGTGAAAAGTCAGGATCCAGCACCCGCCTCAAAGTTTTACCGGTTGAACACCGTTCCAATTATGTTTCACTACAAAACCACCTTTAGGAACGCCTATTTTTTCACTTATTACTGAACATTTAACCGTTAACAGGAAAAAAATCCGGGGATCCGTCTCAAACATTAATCCTTCATAATTCCCCATACCCTTTGATATTATTAAATCTGCTGCATTATAGATTTTCAAAAATCCTGAACTTACCCTGTTTAAAAGAGTAGAAGGAGCATCATCTCCATTACTTATAATATGTGCAACCTCATTGAGCCCGACATCTTCAGCTTCCCTGGCCGTAACGTCATTTAAGACCGGCTTATCCCTCACGGCAAACCATACATTAGGATGCGCAATAGTTTCGAGAAATAATTTGTCAAGGACAATTTCCCCGCAATTATCACCAAGATACAAAATCGTATTTGCATCATTTATTCTTTCCTTTAATAATTCAGAATGATCAATACCGAAGTCTGCAGTTAATACTTTTTCCAGGGTTCCGTCAATATCAAAAATATGATTAGGGCCGAAATCGATTATGTTGCCTGCAATGGCAAGTCTCATTGCCGTATCAAAAGGATCTTCAGAGGAAGAAATACGGGCCTTAAATTCATCGTAACGTTTTAGTAATTGCTGATTGCTTTTTGTCTTTTCCTCAAAATATGGATCGTAAACCTGCGAGAATTTTTTCAGGCGGCCCAGAATATTACTGGTAACCTCCGGGGAATAACTGGCAGACAAATCAATTCTGGCAATCTCCCTGAGTATTTCACTAACTATATAATCACGCTTTCCCCTGGGAATACCAAATTTTTCAAGTCTTTTTCCAAGGGAATTAACCTGGCATATCAAACATTCATAATTCATAAATACAAAAATATAAAATATGTATATCTTGCATTACAGAACATTAGTTCGTTAACACGAATTAAGGATAATAAAATATCAGATAATCGGAAACAGCAAAATAAAAAGACTTTTCAATGCCGCTAAATGGTGTGTCTGAGGCTTTTATGTCAAAATAAAACTTGTTATCTTTTTTATTGATATGTAATAATTATTTATTAAAAACAACTTATTATTACGCCGCAATGTTTTCAAATACTTCATCCAGAATTCCCGGGTATTGATTTTTAAAATTTTCATAACACCAGTCACGTAACTCATGTATTTCTGCGGGTTCGACCCAGTTAAGGCATTTAACTAATTCTTTTCTGAACAAATTTTTATCGAAACTTACTTTAGGTAATATGACCTTGGCATACTCAAGCATGACTGTAAAATTTAATTCCTGTTAATATTCTCTTAAAGTTCTATTAATATAACACCTATTTTTCAAAAAGATTATGAAATTTATTCTCTTTAACATTAATTAACAGGGGTAATTTTTCATTAAAATTAATAATACTCATCCGGAAATTTAAACACCATATATCAAAAAAGGTTTTTGCAGCAACAGTATTGATTTTTGGTTTATATACGGCCGATCTTTTCTCCCCTGATACTTTTTATAAACATTCTTATTGATTCTTCAGGCTTAATATCAGGCCGGAATGACCTGATAAACGCACTGCCAATGATAGCTCCGCTTGCATATTTACATGCATTCAAAAATGTTTCATGATCTGAAATTCCAAACCCTATAAGCCTTGGATTATTAAGATCCATTTTATTTATCCTCTCAAAATAATCCTTATGAAAATCACTTACTTTTTTACCTGTTCCTGTAGTTGAATCTGATGATACCATATAAATAAAACCGCCGGCCGTCTGGTCAATAATTTTAATTCTCTCATCAGAAGTTTGAGGAGTGATAAGAAGTATGTTATGAAGTTGATTCTTAAGAAATATCTTTCGAAAATGTAGTTGAAATTCTTCCATAGGCAGATCCGGAAGAATAAGGCCGTCGATCCCGGTTTTTTTGCACTGACGGCAAAAAGTTTCCATTCCAAATCGTAATACGGGATTAATATATCCCATTAGAACCAAAGGGATATTTACTGATTGTCTTATTTCACTCAGTTGCTCAAAAAGCAAGTGGAGGTTCATTCCATTTTTGAGGGCGATCTCACTACTTCTTTGAATCTCCGGTCCGTCAGCCGTCGGGTCGGAAAAGGGCATTCCTATCTCAATAAGATCAACTCCGTTTTTCTCAAGTTGCTTTATAATATCAGCAGTATCTTCCGGACGCGGATATCCGGCAGTAAAATATACTGAAAGAATGTTCCTGTTTTTTTCTTTGAATAATTTATCTATTCTGTTTTCCATCTGATTTTATTATCAATATTTAACACCTGAAAATCTAAAATAAAACTCTTTCTGCACCAATCCGTTAATATCCGAAATATTCCAGATAAGCTTCCATATCCTTATTACCGCTTCCTGAAAGATTAATTACAGTTATCTCCTCCTGTTTAAAATCAATTTTTTCCAGGGCAGCCAGTGCATGAGCTGATTCAAGAGCGGGAATAATACCTTCTTTACGTGTCAGGAGCAGCGCTGCTTTGAGCACCTCCAAATCAGTAGCAGCCAGATATC
Source organism: uncultured Prolixibacteraceae bacterium (assembly GCA_964540755.1). Classification (GTDB taxonomy): domain Bacteria; phylum Bacteroidota; class Bacteroidia; order Bacteroidales; family Prolixibacteraceae; genus JAAYJR01. The sequence continues at coordinate 20,907 of CAZIOB010000097.1, forward strand.
TTGCCCTGCCTGTCTGTTGCAAAAAAGCATGTATCGGACCTACACCGGGATAATCAAGACCTGCCGATATTGAATATGGCTCATTAATCTGTCCGTCCTTATTTTGCATTATTATTGTCCTGCTGGCATGCAGTACTCCTGCTGAACCTACACATAACGTTGCGGCTGTCTCCGGAGTATCTGTCCCCTTACCTGCAGCCTCCACACCGATAAGCTCAACTTCTTCATCTTCAAGATAACTGTAAAATGCTCCCGCCGCATTACTGCCTCCTCCTACACATGCGATAATCCTTTTAGGAAAGGGATTGCCTGTTTTTTCAGACAGCTGCCATTTAATTTCTTTACTTATAACCGACTGAAACCTTGTTACCATATCAGGATAAGGATGGGGGCCCACAACAGAACCAATTATATAATGTGTATCCTCAGGATTATTGATCCAGTCACGCATAGCCTCATTGGTTGCATCCTTGAGTGTTCTGTTGCCGCTATATACCGGTACTACCTCTGCACCCAGCATTTTCATTTTCTTTACATTCGGCGACTGTCTTTTTACATCCAGCTCACCCATATATACAACACACTTAATTCCTTTTAATGCACAAACTGTAGCTGTAGCCAATCCATGCTGACCAGCGCCTGTTTCGGCAATAATACGGGTCTTCCCCAGCCTTTCAGCCAGTAATATCTGGCCAATTGTATTATTGATCTTATGCGAACCGGTGTGATTCAGATCTTCTCTTTTCAGATAAATATTTGTATTATAATGTTCAGACAACCTGTTGGCATAATATAACGGAGAAGGCCTGCCGGCATAATCCTTTAGCAACCCTTCAAATTCTCTTTTAAAATCTTCTGACTCAATTATCCCGAGATAACGGCGTTTGAGTTCCTCAATATTGGAGTGCATCATTTCAGGGATCCATGCTCCTCCAAACTCACCGTAATAACCTTTTTCATCTACGTTATACTTCATATTTCACAATATTAAATGTTTATTTTTCAAGGTATCACTCATTTTATTTCATTTCTGATTTGCCGATAGTATTTAGGCATTGTTACGAAATAACCTGAACATTTAGGCTTGTTCTTTTTGCTTTTTACTGCATTGAAATTTTTCGCCATAGCTTTAGCTATGCCTCAAAAT
>CAZIOB010000098.1:0-9131 GCA_964540755.1 uncultured Prolixibacteraceae bacterium
ATTGCTTACCGGGGGATTGGCCGGCAAATAAAGAATCAACGGAATATTGTATTTCTGAAGGGCTTTCATCAGTTCCATCGGCAGATCACGGACGGAACATAATTCTCCTGGTTTTGTCCCGACAATGCTGTCGAATGCTGCATTGGGAGAGCAGTAATAACCGGAGTTTTGTCCAAGAGTAAACATAACAAAACCTGCATTGGCCTGGTTTGCCTGAGATGCAAATCTTTCCACATCAAAACTGTTAACTGCATCGTTCCACTCCCGGGAACCTCCTTCAGGAACAATGACCGGTTTCAGATAGTGGACCATGATGCCATAACCTGCATCTTTAAACCAGTCGGTGTTGGGATTTCCCTCGTAAACAACCGGATCTTTTGAAATAACGGAAACGACCTGTATCTTCTCAGTGCCAAATACAGTAAATGAAGCTTCGCATTTCAGGTAGTGATCTACATAATCTGTCAGAAGAACAATACGGGCAGTATGAATTCCCGGTAGTATCTCCCATGCACCGTCCGGTAATGTGGAAATAAACCATTTATAATCTATTTCCTGCACATCATCCGGAAAATTTCCGGTCAACTCAACTATTTTTTTGGCAATCAGATCACCATCAAAATCAAATTGCTGTAAATCTGATTTTTGACAAGATAGAAGAAAGGTAAAAACTAGAATTAAATTTATAAATACCCGGTTCATAGTTTTTATCTTTTAAGGTTATTATCCCATTATTTAAAAATTTTAGCAGAGGGATATGAATTCTGTTCGTTTTACCTTTGCCGGTATTATCCAACCGGTTGTTTTGAACTCATCCTAGTTGCCCAAACCACAACGCTCATTTCCGGGGGAATTTTTGGCCGGTCTGTTTACATGCCTTTGGATACATCAGGGTTTACCTGCCTGCTCTGCAGGTCCCCTTGTTTTTATCTCCACTTTCAGCTGTGAAAAGCCATCATCACTAAAATCGGCATCTGTAATTACATGGTTTAATCCATTTTTAAGCATAGGAATGTCAGATGACCAGGCTATCCGGCGAATCAGATTACTGTTCCGGTCGAGCAGTTTCAGTTCACCCTTTTCATCCAGTTGCAATACCTGAAAAGGTTCCATCTTCACGGGGATCTCTATTTGCCTGGTTCTGTTGATCTCAAAAATAATTTTTGAAACCGAAGATCCCGGGGAGTTCTCTTCAGGAAGCAATGTGGCTTTAAAAACCAGAGGTTGCTCCTGATATGGATTTTCAAATTCAAAAATGGTGTGAAGCGGTTCACCCGGCTGCCGTATTTTCTGTTTATGGTCAAATTGCTCCACTTTCAGCGGATAAAGATTCCAGCATCCCTCTACCGCCTCTTCCAGATGAAATTCATTATCAATATTTTCCATCCGCTTTTTTTGTTCAGGAGAAAAAGCTCCGGACATCCGTGCTGTTTCCCAAGTATTTATAGCTCTGAAGATGGTGTCACTTTGTCCGTTTTTTTCCAGAGCATCAAAACTTAAATTGAATGCAAAACCCGCATCAAATCCCGCTGCCCGGGCAAGCAGCCATTCAGTATCTTCCAGGGTGGTAATGCTGGTCATATTAAACCATCCCAGCATGGCCGGAAGCAGGTTCCGGCGGTAAAAATCCTGGTTCATCAGCCGGTACATGGTCTGGCTCTCCCGGAATCCTGCATACCAGGGTTCCCCCCAGTTATAACGGGTATTGATGTGCCAGTTAAAGTGGCTTGGATTACTTGCATCGTTAATGACTTTTCCGCGAAGCTCCGGCGACAATCGGTCGTACCAGGTTTTGGTGAACCAGCTCCTGACATATTGCCCCATGCCGGTGGACCAAACCCCTTCCAGTCCGTCGAAGGATATCTGCCTCAGGCCAGTTTCGTTAAACAGGCGGGCAATGTTTTCAGCTATCTCTTCCGTGAGGTCAGCGTTGCTTAAAAAGACTTTGTAGCCATGATCCATTAACTTGCCAATAACTGCCCCTTTTTCGTGTGCGGAGGCCTTTGTATTATAGGCCCCCCGAACACATCCTGTTAAATGCCAGGGCTCCTCTTCCGAGACTTCCTGGTAGCGAATGATCTCTTCGTCAATCACCACAGCATGCAGGAAATTATTTTTCATCTGATTGAAAAAGACCGGAGATTCGATATAGATCTCCTCCGCCGTTTCATCAATACTGCGGATCAGCACACTTTCCCCCACACGTGCCAGCCTGTCATCCGGTATCGGCGTAACATAAGGATCATTCGTGGTGATAAAATTGGAAAGGGTGTGCACGCCCAGTTTGATCCCCTCTCTTCCAGCCCGGTCAACACACTGTTTCATACTATCCCAGTTATCCGGAAATGCTTTTTCATTTAGTTTGAAGTGCCCCCAGTTTTCAAAAGGACCTCCGTGATACAGATACTCAAGTCCGGCTTTTTTAGTCAGTCCCAGAGCCCGGTCCAGATTTTCTTCACCAAAGCCCATTATAAGATAAGAAGCCGTTGCTTTGTTCGCCTTTTTTGCCCATTGCCCGTCAATAACCGGATGCGGTAATCCCTCTTTCACTTCAATTCTACCAATGACCTCCAGGGCTTGATCAGCCGGACAACCAAAAAGGGCAATTTTTGACCCTTCCATACCGCCGTCTTCAAAAGCCGGAACCACATAATCTGTATGTCCCCAGTTTTCGATCACTCTTGTTTCACTCCTGTTGCGGCAATAAGCCTGAAGAATACTTCCGTATTCTGTATGTTTGGCCGTCTGGCCCCGATAGAGCATTTTTACCGATTCATCAACATCTATGAGATTATCAGAAGAAAAAATGTCGTATGAAGGTTCCGTGTCATTCTCATTTGTAGGATATCCCCCCAGGGTTTTGACATTAAGAGCTTGGATGCCAATAGCAAATGTTTTATTCCTGACCACCCCCACACATTCACCGACCGTCTCTTTAATGGTAGTTGGATAAGGACCCCAAATAACCAGCTCTACCTTTTCTTCCGGTTTGATATCTGTCAGTTCAAAAATGAGATACTGGTCTTTTTCAGCTACAGCTATATGGGCTTCAACACCACTTTGAGGATAATTCAAGTGTATGGAGCTTCCTGTCAAACTTGCAGAAGAGGGAGCCTCAATGATGCCGTTGCTACGGATACTAAGCAAGGGTGCAGACTGACCCGGAGCCAGGTATTCCGTATTATTTAAATTATCATCAAATTGAACTAACTCACCCTTATCTGAAAGCTTCACACTTAACCATATTGTTTTCCACTCCATATCTTTCGCAGAGGATTGGAAAAAAGATCCCACTGCCATAAGAATTATCAAAAAGTATTTATACATAATTATACTTTACTAATATTTATTTAGTTTCACCAGGGAAATAACTTTATCTTAGAATAAGATATTTTAAAATACAAACAATTTACAAAATTCAAATAACTTAAATCTAAACAGTTTAAAAAATTTGTATTTGAAATTATTTCTACATTTAATGTTCTTTACAAAGACTATCTCAAGATATAAAAAGAGCCTGTTATTGTTTTTCTCTTATCCTTTTAAACTATTTCTGCTACTTTTTCATCGAACATTTCAGGTATTTGTAATATCCGGGGAAATTTTTATGAATAAAGATTAATTTTTACTTATTTGGGACCCTGTCATATGCTGAATTTGGATAATAGTAAAAACCTAAATTCCTGCCCAGTGTGAATATTATGAATTCTGCATGGGCTAAATGAATCTGATTTGCAAATCATTTTACATCGACACTGTTAAAAGCGTCATATCACTCCTCAGATCCACCCTAAGGAACAATTCCAAGCTTCAGATAATGTAGGATTATTAAAAAGCCGACCTCTTTAAACCTGTCAGCATTAGGATTCGAAAATTATTGTTAATAGTATGAACTTCATTTTATTTACAATTAAGATTAAAAATTTACATTTCATTCAGATTAAGACTTAAAATTCATGAAATAAATGATGCGTCTATTTTGCCCATTTGCCTGAACAGATAATAATTTACATATTTGACATCCAAATTACAGAGCAGAAAACTCTTTCAAATAAGGTTGTAAAAATCTTGCATATCTGTAGAAGCCCAAATCAGTTAGATGGACACCATCAACAGTAGCTTCATTATCATTCCCGATCATACCTTCAGAAGGAATAAGCCTAATATTTTTCTCGCCTTCAGTGAATAGATGATTATATACTTTATTCAGGGCTTCATTTTTTTCTTTTATATTTTCTTTGATCTTCTTATCGAATTCAGCTTTTGGGTATAAAGGATTTTCAATAAAAAACACAGGAGTATTAGGTGATCGTTCTCTTATCATTCTATAAAATTTTGCTACTTTTTCTTCGATTTGTTGTACACTCACATTAGGCATAAAATCAAGTAAAATGGCAGAAGCGTCAGCACCAGATATCATTTCTGCAATTTCATAATCTAACTTTCCATTTCCGCTAAATCCAAGGTTAATAAATTCCCTGTTTAGCCATCTGGTTAGAATATTGGTATGTGCCATTCCCGGACGTGAAGCACATCCTCCCTGCAATATGCTTGTTCCATAACATATTATCGGTTTATCCTTTTTGGGTAAATTAATTTCCGGCTGCCCTATAAAGGACAAAGAATCAATGCCAATTTCAAGTGAAGTAACTCCGTCATATAAAGGAAGAAAAAGCATAAATTCACGCATTTTTTTATTCATGTTAGACACAATCACTTCTTCATTATTTTTGTCTTGGGGCTGGGCAGAGTTAACAAATATCCATTTATTATTTTGAAGCGAATAAAGATCCAATCCTTTGATGCCGGTAAATGACATGTGATTCATTACCCGATCACTATAAAGTGCCCATTTAGCAGCAATTCGGGTTGAATTGGACCGGAATCTGATTGCGAGTCCTGCTGTGTTCTTACCAAGGTTCCATACTGGTTGACGGGTAATCATTTTAAGGTATTCAGGCAACCTTTCATAAGGAGACTCTGTTTCACCTGTTATTTTACCCAATAAAGTATAATTATCAGCATTATAAAAAACTAACTGACCATAGGTACTCTGAACAAAGAAAAAGAATATAATTGCAATTAAATAATATGCAAATTTGTGGTATGAATTATTAAAAAAAAGTTCGGGTTTCATAAGTGGTGCCATTTTATAACTTAAATATACCAATTGATGTTTTTATCGAATCTTATATTTATAATAATTTGAATATAAGCAATTAATATCACTTTTTCTGATTTGAATTTACTTTTTAAGTATAATCATTCTCAGATATGTGAATAATAAAACATGTCGTTTCATATATAAAACGATATTCAAATTTATAGCTAATATCTTTTTAGCTCCTTAATAAGATTATTAACAATTTCAAAATTTCTATTTGCAATATTAGTATGGGGTATTGGATACTCAAAATTATTAAATAATAGGACATCAACCGTATCTCCTTTATTATCAATAGCTATTATTAGCCTGTACTGGTCATTTCTTATGGTAATTCCATGAATATCACCAAATTTAGTATTGCCCCCATGAATAGCATCGAAATTTCTCTCACCTAATGAGTATTTTTTTATTTTTTGATTTGGATCATTAATCATCGGTTTTAGACTAATTCCATTTCCTTTAAGATATTCAGGAAAAGAGTATCAACAACACCTCCAGGTTGGTGACTCACTTTACCAATACAAACTGTCACATATCCGTTTTCCTTAAATAACTGAGGCAATGAAATAATACTATCTGGTTTTGAATCCAACTCTCTCATTTCTTTCCAATAATCCCAATCAAGGGTACGCTGACCCGATAATAAAGTATTACGAGATGGTCCACACACCGCGCTATGCACAAAATGATTTCTAAATATCCTTCCTTCTGAAGCCAGTTTGTCAATATTGGGAGTATGCATATATTCTTTCCCATAACAGCCTAATTCAGGACGCAAATCATCAATGGCAATAAAAAGTACATTAAATTTTTGGTTGCTTCCGATTTTAATTTTATCACAAGAAGATACAACTATCGTTAAAATTAAAATAATGAATATACTAATCCTAATTTTCATAATCAAAATAGTTTACTTAAATATCTAAATTGAATTTTTTGAGCCGGTTTTAATCCCGGCAATAAGACAAAAGCTATTTTATCGTGGTCAATTTAGTTTAACTCCAATCAAAAATATGCTGTATCCCTTGTCTTTTGGGCATAATATGCCCCTTAATTTTCATTTTCTGAGCTGATAGAACATACATCGCCCATAAATTCCTGGAGTTATCATAATATTTCCCTCCTTTCTTTGTTTTTATGCCGCTTCGATGAGCTTATCAAGCTCCTCCCAGTCGGCTTTGTAAAAATGATGTTTATATAATTTTATTTCTATTTGATGTCCGCTCCTGGTATTTTTGGCAGGAACTGATATAAACCAGTCAATAAATGTCCGGTGTTCTTGTCGTTTAAATCTATTTTTCTTTTGACGCAGCCTCCGGTTAATGCAATTTATTCAAATTTTTCAGTTTCATCTAATTATCATTGTTTATTTTTAAAGGTACGAGATCGTCAATTATTTGGTCTACCTATATGTGAAAAATTTATCGTAACTCGTTTATCTAATAGGCTGTATTTTCAAGACCATGGCAGTTCCTGAAGGTACCTCCCAACTTGCTGTTTCGCCGTATCTAACATCAACGGAATGTTTTGACTTGGGATATTGCTGAGTTATCCTGAAATTTCCTTTACTTTTTAATCCTATATCTTTTTCATTTATTGAAAATACACCCTGTAAAGGATACTTGTTGGGATTAAACAGGAATATCAGTCCATGATCATCGATGATATGAGCAGAACCATCAACCTTGCCTGCTGCCGGCCACTCAAGCAAGTCTTTTCGAACCTTCAAATAGTCTATATTATCACGCCCCCAGTCAAGCCACTTGCTGATCTCCGCCTTATCTTCATCTGGTATACCTGTTTTAGTCGGCATATAATATAACTGATTTGGCGAACATGAAAAAGCGCTGAGCATTATGTAATCAATCTTTTCACTCGACCATGGGGATCGAATGGAAAATAACAAGGGCTGATCAATATAATGAGGATAAAAATGATAATGAACTCTGACGCGTGACCAGTTGCGAATTTTATCCCCCCTTGCTACATTTGGATGTTGGTCTTCTAACCCCGGAAGATAGTCTATCCTCGTTCCTTCATCGATTGTGAAACACATATCAATATTTTGAAGCGTCCATATTCCAACATCTATCGGAGGCCCAAGAGCAAAGGTCGGATAGTCCGGGTATTGTTGACGAATCCGTTTATATAATTCTTTAAGATTAAATACACAGGCATAGGTAGCATTTAAAGGAAGATGATCATGTTTATCCGAGGGACAATTTACGGAAGAACTTGCCAACCCATAACCACTATGCCCGGCCATGAATCCTGATTCCATAGACCAGCCTTTGTAATATCCAGTATTAAGTGATTGTATATTTATATCAACCAACCACTCAAAAAAAGGCTTGTTGCCAAAACAATTAACCTCCAGATTCCTTTGAAAGCCTCCCCCACCGGGTATCATAACCCACTCAGGCTTATCAGGCCTGAATGGTTTCGCCTTCTCTCCCCACCAGGGATGGGAGTTATTCATGGTTGTCCAATTTACCATTTTGATACCTTTCTTCCTGGCATCTTCTAAAAACATTCGGGGAAGTTCTCCAATCTCATACTTATCATCATCTACCAAAGAATTCATCTTTTCAATTTCCCCTCCCCAGGAATTTGATGTCTGAACCCAATCTATCCCACATTCAGAAAGAAAAGAAAGAGATTCCATGTCTCCCTCCACACTCTCCTCTGTATATGCAAAATGTTCCATCTCACAATGCCAGCCGCATGCCATGGGAATGAGACCATGCCGCGGTGGACCGAGAATCTTTGAAGTCATGGCTACCATAGCTTCACTCTCAGAACGGAGCGGGATTACCTTTAAATCTGGTGTGCCCGGATACCGATGAATAGGAAAAATAAAAGGCGGAGCCGTGATCTCATGTTCCCCGGAATATCGTTTATATACTCCAAAATATACAGGCTCACTCTCTACCTCCTCATTTGCCTTTACCTTCAAACTCGGTACATAACCCATACTTATCTCATTCCCGCTTACCGAAGAATCATCAAACGGCAGCTCAACCCCAGTGAAAAAACCTCCCCTCTTAGTACGGCCAAAATAAGTTACATTCTTCTGATAACGATAGGGAACTATCCTGAGTTCAGGAACATAAAAAGTTGCCTTACTGATAACCAAATCCTTTAATCCATAATGGAATCCGGTAGTGAGGGTTATCTGTTTCTCTGCAAAGTTATCTTCCCCTTCAAGGGTATACTTAACATCTATCGTAAATCCGGCAAGACCATATTGAGCCTCTAAAGATTCATCCTTTAATTCAATAGATGAAAGCCTCGTATCAGACAAATAAAAACGATAATTCTCCGTCGCTACTGAGAATTCGTCCCCGCGAATCTGATAGGTCTCTCCTGTCAGCTTATTGTCCATAGCTGTCAGAGTCCCATTCTCATTAAAGCTTAACTTTATCTTGCCGTTCTCAAGAATTAATTCCTTATTATCCTGAATCCCGGCATTGCCGGTATCAAATCTTGTATGCGCAGCCAATATATTATCAGTTGAAATCAAAATAGCTGCTGAAATTATTGTTAATAGTATGAACTTCATTTTAGTTACTATTAAGGTTAAAAATATATGATATAGTAAATAATTAAAGCTAAATCTATTATGTAAAAATTTTATTAATTTAAAATATATAGGAGAAATTAATTAATAATATTACGAACCAACTTAAGTTTAAGCTACCGAATAGAAAAACTACACTAACTGTGATTCTCAATTCAGAATATTCCAATCTTTCAAACAAATTAAAATTTGGAAAACTTGGAACATGAAAACTTCAAATAAAATTCCATCAACTGGAAAACCTCAATCCATATTCTAACTTATTTTATTTTATTTAACCGGCTGTATCTTCAAAATCACAGCAGTTTCTGATGGTACTTCCCAGCTTGTCGTTTCTCCATATTTAACATCAACGGAATATTCTGACTCAGGATAGTGCTGAGT
>CAZIOB010000099.1:0-5740 GCA_964540755.1 uncultured Prolixibacteraceae bacterium
CTGGTAGGTATTTAATAATTTATCACCTTTCTTTTCGTACATTGTCATTGTTGAATCATCAAAAACCACCTGGTATAACTTTCCTTCCACTTCCATTGGCTCGCTGTCGGGTAAATGGTATTCCCTGATAAAATCGGCATTAATATGTTGCATGGCTTTCCCGTGCCATGAAGTCGCCCACAGGTCGTAGAAGCGTTCATGACATACAATGCAACTTTCTGAACCAGTGAATTCGGATTCGGCAACTTCATCTTTTTTTATGTTTTTGCAGGAGAATAATAATGCAATCAACAGACATCCTGTGATCCAGACTATATTTTTAATTGCCATTTTTTTAATTTTTACCTTACAAATATTGGCATAATTTTTTAAAAAAAGAAACAGAATATCCAAACAGAATATGTATTTATTAAAATGCTTTTATATCATTACTAATGAATTTATGTTCATTGTTTATTGATATACCTCAGTGACCGGAGCAGTCAGTTTCAAATCCATTCAAAAATTTATACCCTCTTTGCCATTCTGATGAGCTATAAGGATTAAACCCACTGAAGTCTGTAACTGTTTATATTGAAATATGTCAGATAAGAATAATTAAGTATTTTTACCTGAAAAACTTAAGATCTATGATAATCGGAATATTAAGGGAAGGTAAGAAACCGGCCGACAGGCGGACGCCGCTTACACCTGATCAGTGTGTTGAGGTACAGAAAAATTTTCCTTCTGTAAAAAAAGCCATCCTTATCTGTTAATAAGTCGAGTATTTATTTTATCAGTTCAACACTTCTTTTTACGAATTTATCCAGATCAGCTCCTTTTAGCATTCCATTTGCCAGTAAAGCCAGATCAACAAGCTGCTTTGCAAGTTTGTTCTTTTTGCCAAAATTTGTAAGTTTCTCTCTTTTACTCTCTTCAAGTTTTGATAATTCATTGTTAAGCTTCTCAAGATTTTCTTTATCAGCCTGGGGTATCTCTTCGTCTTTTTTGCCTTCTTTAACCTTTTCCAGTTTTTTAGCCTCATCCTTTTTAGCAGTTATTTCTACATTAATTTTTTCCAGTTGATCTCCAAGTTTTTTGTTTTTTGTTTCGATAACCTTTTTTACAAGAGGATGAGATATATTTACAACAAGATTCAGGTTATCGGGCAGGTCGCCATAAAAATTAAGGCCGCCCTGAGCCTGGCTCATATCTTTCATCCTGCGCATAAATTCGCTCCTGGTAATAACCATAGGACTTGCCTGTTCTCCCAGGTTCCGGAAGTCAATTAAATAGGTGACATCATTTGTTTCAGGACAAACAGCCTGGAAGAGAGGAGAAAGTTCCTGCTTCTCTTCCCATGAGAGTTGATCTTTTTCTGTTTCTTCTTTTTTTATCAGGTTTTCTATTACATCCGAATCAACCCTGACAAATTTTTTATTGCTATTTTTCTGCTCAAAACGGCTTATTAGGTGGGGTGTAAGAACATCGTCAAGAATCAGTACATCATACCCCTTGTTTTTTGCCTCTTCAACAAAAGTATATTGCTCTTCCTTATTAGTTGTATAGAGATAGACCAGATTATTATCTTTATCTGTCTGGTTATCCTTTATCAGTTTCTCATATTCTTCAAAAGTGAAGTATTTGTCTTCTGTGTTTTTAAACAGGAAGAAATTCAACGAGCGGTCATAGAATTTTTCATCAGTAAGCATTCCATACTCAATGAATATTTTCAGGTAGTCCCATTTTTTCTCAAAATCTTCACGGTTATCCGAGAATATCTCTTTTAAACGATCAGAGACTTTTTTTGCAATATGGCTGCTTATTTTTTTTACATTGGAATCACTTTGCAGATAGGAACGTGAAACATTCAAAGGAATATCCGGAGAATCGATTACCCCGTGAAGCAAAGTGAGAAATTCAGGAACAATCCCTTCAACAGAATCAGTTACAAAAACCTGGTTGCAGTATAGTTGTATTTTATTTTTTTGTATTTCAAAATTATTTTTGATCTTCGGGAAATATAAAATCCCCGTAAGATTGAAAGGATAATCCACGTTAAGGTGAATATTGAAAAGAGGTTCATCGGCCATCGGATAAAGACGGCGATAAAATTTATTATAATCTTCATCCTTCAGATCCGCCGGCATTTTTGTCCACGCCGGTTCAGTATCGTTAATCTGGTTGTCCTTATCTGTTTCAACCTGCTTGCCGTCTTTCCACTCTTTTTCTTTTCCAAAGATTATAGGTACGGGTAAAAATTTACAGTATTTTTCAAGGATATCCGATATCCTGTTTTCATCCAGGAATTCCTCCGAATCCTTGTTGAGGTGCATAACAACATCGGTACCTACATCTTTTTTTTCGATTTCCTCTATAGTATATTCAGGTGTGCCTTCGCAACTCCATTTTACCGGTTTAGCATCTTCTTTATATGATCTGGTTATTATTTCCACTTTTTTAGAAACCATGAAAGAGCTATAAAAACCAAGGCCAAAATGGCCTATGATCGCATGTGCGTCATCTTTATATTTTTTAAGAAAGTCGTTAGCTCCTGATAATGCAATTTCATTGATATACTTCTCAATCTCTTTTTCAGTCATCCCGATGCCATTATCGCTGACTGTAATGGTTTTTGCTTTTTTGTCGAGGCTGACCTTTATTTTCAGGCCCGTGACATCACCTTTATACTCGCCTTTTGATGCCAGGGTTTTCAGTTTTTGAGTGGCATCAACTGCATTCGACATAATTTCCCTTAAAAAGATATCGTGCTCTGAATAAAGAAATTTTTTGATAATAGGGAACAGATTTTCACTGGTCACGCCAATTTTTCCTGTTTGCATATTTTTTCGATTTTAATGATACTTAATTAATGATTTGTCCCTATTGTTCAAACCTTGTGCCAACCGTAATTTATGACGAATTGTCACAGACTGACTATATTTTTAGCAGATTGATATGCCTTACCGGTTGAATGAGACATATCCTGACACCCCTGAGCCATTTTTTCGGTAATTATAAATATTTTGGTCATGTTTGTCCGGTTATACTCTTTGGTATAATTACTGCATGACAATTTTAAAAGTTCCGGTTTTTTTTGTAAATTATATAAAAAGCGTATAGGAAAATGATCCGGATACTTTAATTAATTATTTTTATATTAATGCTATTTTTGCTCTAAATATTTTTTTTAATACAATCAGGCATGATAAATTACACGGCAAATTATACAGATCTTTACCAGTTAAGCATGGGGCTGGTATATTTCCAGCATGGAAATGCTGAGGATAAGGCAATATTCGATTATTTTTTCAGAAAGCTTCCTTTCGAGGGTGGATATGCTGTTTTTGCAGGACTTGAAGATCTTCTTGATGTAGTTGAAACTTTGAGGTTTGACCGGGATGACATCTCTTTCCTCAGAGATAATGGTTTTCCTGATGATTTTTTAAATTATCTCAGGGACTTCCGGTTCAGGGGAGATATATACAGTATCAGGGAAGGTGACATCGTGTTTCCGGCCAGTCCTGTGATTCAGGTTGAAGCGGACATGCTGGAGGCACAGATATTAGAAACAATTCTGCTTAACATTCTTAATTTCCAGACCCTTATAGCAACAAAAGCGAGCAGGATGCGTATGGTTGCGGGAGATCGTAGTCTGATCGATTTCGGACTAAGAAGAGCGCAGGGCCCCGGTGGATATTATGCAAGCAGGGCTGCTGTTGTTGGTGGGTTCAATGCTACCAGCAATGTAATTGCGGGCCGTGATTTTGGGATCCCTGTTTCCGGTACCATGGCACATAGTTTTATTCAAAGCTATGACAAAGAGATAGATTCTTTCAGAGATTTTTCCCTTGCTCATCCTGATAACTGTGTTCTGCTGGTTGACACCTATAATACACTCAAAAGCGGTGTCCCCAATGCCATTAAGGTAGCCGGAGAAATGGAGAAACGTGGTAAAAAATTACTGGGGATAAGGCTTGACAGCGGCGATTTGGCATATTTTGCAAAAGAAAGCCGTAGGATGATGGATGAAGCAGGACTGAATTACGTGAAAATTGCTGTTTCAAATCAGTTGGATGAGTATGTGATAAAGAGTCTTTTAGACCAGGATGCTCCAGTTGACATTTTCGGAGTTGGCACCAGTGTGGTTACCGGTCAGCCGGATGCTGCCCTGGACGGGGTTTATAAACTTTCTTATGCAGAAGGTAAACCGCGCATCAAATTGTCGGAGAATATCAGTAAAACTACCCTGCCCGGTAAAAAACAGGTCTATCGATTGAAGAATTCCGGTGGCCGGTGGATAGGGGCGGATGCGGTGGCCTTGAAAAATGAAAATGACATAAAGAATATGCATCATCCGTTTGAACCAGGGAAATCAATGAATATAGAGGAGTTTCAGAAGGAGCCGCTGCTTAAAAAAGTAATATATAAAGGGAAAAGGGTTGAAGGGAAGAGGCCGCTTAAAGAGATTTCAGAATACAGGCAGGAAAGGCAGGAGCTTTTGCCTGAAGAGTATAAACGATTTATTAATCCTCATATTTATAAAATAGGTATAAGCGACGGATTAAAGTATGTAAGAGATGAGTTAATTAATGAATATAAATAGGAATAATTATGAAAACACTTATTATAGTTGATTTACAAAATGATTTTGTTCCGGGAGGCACATTGGAAGTACCTGAAGGTGACCGGATAATTCCGGTAGTAAACCGGATACAGGATAAATTTGAACTGGTAATTGCAACACAGGACTGGCATCCTGCTGATCATGTCAGCTTTGCTTCAAATCATAAAGATAAAAAGCCAATGGATAAAATCGAGTGGCATGGCATAGAACAAATTCTGTGGCCTGACCATTGCGTTCAGGGAACCCGGGGAGCTGAGCTGCATCCCGATCTTGAAACAAAAAAGATTGAAGCAATTTTCAGGAATGCCATGGATCCTGAAATAGACAGTTACAGCGGTTTTTATGACAATGACCATGCCAAGACCAGCGGACTGGCAGGATTCCTGCGGGAACGTGAAGCCGATGACCTTTATTTTTGCGGGCTTGCTGCTGATGTGTGTGTCTATTATTCTATTAAAGATGCACTAAAAGAAGGATTTAAAGCAACTTTGATAGAAGATGCAACCCGTCCGATTGATGCTGAAGAATTCAGAAAAATCACAGAAGAGCTCAGGAGCAAAGGGTGTAAGATTATTAAAAGCGATGAATTGTAAGTTTATTCAGGACGATAAATAATTTTATAATTTTTGAAAACAATTGAAAAAATACATGTTGTTGTAAAAGAGGGATAATTAAAAGGATTAATCCTTTAAAAAGGCTATCTGAATCTTTGTAAATAATTTTATGAAAGATTTTGAGTATGTAAAAACAATTAATACATTTGCACGCACAAAAAATATCGTTCTGATAAATATTGGCAGGACAATTAGAATGCTAATTTAAGCAGGAGTTATTTAGTAATTTATCCATATTATTAACGGTGAGGTGGGTGAGTGGCTGAAACCACCGGTTTGCTAAACCGGCGTACGGATAATACTGTACCGCGGGTTCGAATCCCGCCCTCACCGCTTATTAGCTTTAAAGCCTTGGCAAATAAGTGTCATGTTCTTTTAGTTGGCTAAATCTCTGTCAATCTTGCCTGTTTCTTCCAGTATAATAGATGTTATTTCATACGAATTACGTTTTGGCATCCTGGTAATTATATTAACTGTTCCGCCAATAGCACTGGAGCCGTATAATGCCGAAGCCCCGCCG
>CAZIOB010000100.1:0-2775 GCA_964540755.1 uncultured Prolixibacteraceae bacterium
GATTGGTTCCCTTTTATCAAAATAAAAAATAACATTTTATACGGAGGATAAAGATATTACTTTTAAATTGCATGTCGAAGTAATGATCAAAGAATATAACCTTCATAATATTATTAAATGAAAGTCTATTTATTGTACATATTATTATTCGCTTTTACAATAAAAGCAAATAATGGGAACAGGTTTCCCAAGGAAATAAAAATTTCAAAATCAGAACTGCTCAACAAGATCAAAGGAGGCTGGGCGGGACAAACAATAGGGGTTTGTTATGGTCTGCCTACAGAGTTCAGGTATAGAAAAATGATGATACCCGATTCCGTTAAAATGACCCTGACAGGAGAACAATTAAAAAATCGTTTCAATAATGATGATATTTATATGGATGCTAAATTTATTGAAGTGATCGGACGACAGGGAGCGGATGCGCCGGCTGATTCTTTTGCAGTCGCTTTTGCAAATGCGGGATTCAGTCTCTGGCACGCCAATCAGGCTGCCAGATATAATATCCTTAACGGAATTATGCCTCCGGAATCTGGTCACTGGAGGAACAGTATGCATTCTGATGATATTGATTTTCAGATAGAAGCTGATTTTGCAGGATTGACTTCAGCAGGTGTTCCATGTGCAGCCGTGGAAATTTCCGATAAGGTGGGTCATATAATGAATTATGGTGATGGCTGGTATTCCGGTGTTTATATTGCAGCTATGTATTCTCTTGCATTTATTTCCGATGATATTAATTTCATAATAAATGAAGCCCTGGAATTGATTCCCCCGAAGAGTAAGTATTACCAGGCTATGAAAGATGTGATCAAGTGGCATGATAAATATCCGGACGACTGGAAAAAAACATGGCAGGAGATAGAAAAAAGTGAATGGAGTTATGATTTACATTGTACTGCCGGCGTTTACAGGCCGTTCAACATAGATGCAACTGTTAATATGGCTTATGTTTTAATCGGCTTATTGTATGGTGACGGCGATTTTACAAAATCAATGGATATTTCCATGCGGTGCGGTCAGGACTCCGATTGCAATCCCTCATCTGTTGGTGGAATACTTGGTACCCTCATGGGCTATGATAAAATTCCGGAGAAATGGTTGAACTCCTATAAAGAAATTGAGAATATTACACTTAATTACACTAATGTTTCCCTGAATGATTGTTATGAGATTTGTTATAATACCTCCATTCAGAATATAATTGAGTATGGAGGGAAAGTCGAAGGAGATTATATAGCCATAAAATATCAAAAGCCTGAAACACTGCCTTTGGAGGTTGCATATCCGGATATCTTTCCCCAAAATGAAATAACTACTGATAAGCCGGTTCAGGATGTTGGTAAGATCGAATTTAACGGGACAGGAATAGCCGTTTTAGGTGGGCCGTCAGGTAAAGATTTTGAAAACAATGATTATGTGGCTGAAATACAGGTAAGTATTGATGGGAAACCTTTTGCTGTCAGAAGATTGCCCTTTAATTATCATTCCAGGGCATTAGAGATATTTTTTGATCTGGAACTCTCAAAAGGTGAGCATGTTCTTGAATTAAAATGGATAAATCCTGTTAATGGCATAGATATACCTGTTTCAAGATACCTGGTATTTTCTGATAAGCTGGTTAAAAAGGATAAAAACCCTTAATGTCCCAGATTATAAATGTTAATTATTATTTAAAATTATTACTTTCCGGAGAAAAAATAGTTTTTGGGCTAAAGCCCTTTTTGATAATGTATTCTTAGCCCCGGCATTTTAGCCCCGGCATTAATGCGAGGGAAACAAATAAATTCATAGCAATCGGGCTTCAACCCAAATTATAATACGATTGAAAATAATATATTTGTTGAATAAAAATATTTACCAATGCGTACAGTAATGTCCCAATTGATGTTAAGAGAGATCATATCCCTGGCTTTCTTTGTTGCGGTGATACTGCCAGCTTGTAACACCACATCTGATGATAATCTTAAAAAAGAGTTTAAAGATCCTCCGGATTCTGCCCGTCCGGGAGTTTACTGGTATTTTATGGATGGTAATTTGTCGCGTAAAGCAATGACTGCTGATCTTGAGTCCATGAAGGAGGCTGGAATAGGGAATGTTTTGTTTTTAGAAGTTAACGTTGGCGTACCTCGTGGTGAAGTGGATTTTTTGAGTGATGAGTGGCAGGATTTGTATAAGCATTTGGTAAATGAAGCTGAAAGATTGGGAATAGAGGTTACTTTGGGCTCCGGACCAGGTTGGGCCGGCAGCGGTGGTCCGTGGGTTAAGCCTGAACAGTCGATGCGGCATCTCGTAGCTTCCTCTGTTAATGTTTTCGGTCCTGAGGAATTTAACGGACAACTGCCAAAACCCAATCCTAAAAGGCCTTACTTTGGTGAGGGAGCTTTAACTGATTCATTAAGAATACTATGGCAAGATTACTATGAGGATGCTTTTGTTCTGGCTTTTCCAACACCGGAAACGGGAAATAAGATTAAAGATGTGGATGAAAAGGCATTGTACTATCGTGCTCCTTATTCTTCCCGTGAGGGAGTCCCGCCATTTTTACCAGCTCCTGTTGTTTATGGGGAGATCAAAGGCTCAGTTGTTGATATAAATAAAATAATTGATTTAACGGGCAAGATGGAATCTGACGGTCAGTTGCGCTGGAATGTGCCTGAAGGCAAGTGGACAATCATGCGGTTCGGAGTGAGGAATAATGGTGCGGTTACACGTCCTGCCCCTATGCCGGGACTTGGATTTGAGTGTGATAAGTTTGATACAGTGGCTTTTAAT
>CAZIOB010000101.1:0-9362 GCA_964540755.1 uncultured Prolixibacteraceae bacterium
GTCATTTACGAATAGTAAACTCACATTTTTCGGGCTTCACAAGCCTTGTCAGCAAACTTTCTATTTCAGACTCTTGACTTTATGGACGAACACTAATTAGAGTCCGTCTATAAAGTCCGCTGCCTTCGTTACGCTTGTCCTCAAAATAAATAATTTATTCAAAATATGTTTTACAACACCTTGTCAGTAATTTTTCCTAATTTATTATGCTGCTAATCACTTAAATATATTTTAGAAAAAAAATGTTGAACTCAATTTTATGTGTACGTACACATTTTTGTTTTGTATTTGATATTCATTTAGATAGTTTTGTAAGAAGTATAAAAAGAAAGTGGAAAGATCAAAGAAAATTACTATTCAGGATGTTGCCAGGTATGCAAATGTATCAACCGGCACTATAGACCGCGTTATTCATAACAGGGGGAAGGTATCGCCTGAAAAGAAGCAGAAGATTGAGGAGGCTATCAGGAAACTAAATTTCAATCCGAACATTCTTGCACGTACACTTGCATTAGGCAGCAGGTTTAACATATCCGTCCTGATTCCTTCTCCTGATACTTCAGGCCATTACTGGTCAGGCCCTCCGGAAGGCATAGACCAGGCAACGGCTTTATATGCTGATTACGGATTTTCGGTAAAATATTATCTGTATAACCTCTTTTCTGAAGCAACATTCATTGAACAAACAGAAGCTATATTGGAGTCAGATCCCGACGGAGTTATTCTGGCCCCTCTGTTTCTCCGTGAGAGCATCACTTTTGTGCATCAACTGAATGAGAAAGGGATTCCCTATGTTTTTATCGATGCTGATATTCCGGGTTTTCAGAGTCTCTCCTATATAGGCCCTGATATAAAAAGAAGCGCTTATATAGCCGGAAAGCTTCTCAGTTCTGTAATAAAAAAGGATAATGACCTTCTTATTATCAATATGGTAAAAGGATTCAGGAATGCTTCTGCCTTGCGTAGGATGGAAAAGGGATTCAAAGACTTTTTCCATGATAATGTTCCCGGTGATAATTATCAGATATATACACTGACGATAAATTCCGACAAAAAAGATGTTGTACATAGTGAACTGTCAAAATTCTATGCGGCTAATCGTAAGATCGAAGGAGTATTTGTAACTAATTCAAAAGCCTTTCTGGTCTCGGAATACCATTTGAAAAATAAAATGGACAAAAAATTGACAGGATTTGATCTTGTAGAGGAAAATATTGATCATCTGAAAAATGGAGGTATCGATTACATTATTTCCCAGAGTCCAATACAACAGGGAGCACGAGCTATACAAACACTCTTTGAGTTCTTTATCTTTAAGAATCTGCCTCCTAAAACACAGTATGTGCCACTGGATATTATTATCAGGGAAAACCTGGATTATTATCTTGAGTTCCATAAGAATTACGGAAAACAGGACAGAAAGATTTCCGGGGGGCGCTAATTGAAGGACTGGCACCTTTAGACGAAGATAAGGTTTACAAAGCAATCTGATCAGGGTCGCCAATACATCCGGGAGAGCATGGCGATAAACAGAATAATAGTTAAAAATTAGTCCGGGGAAAATTCCGGATCAGCAATAATAAATTTGATCGGGCAGATGTAAAATAATAAGTATAATAACAAATTATGACTATACGAAACGACCATTATTGTATCTTCGCACAAGAGATTAAAATATATGCGAGAGTGAGGAGCCAATGCCTTGTCTCCCTGACTGTAGTTAGGGAGGGTTCCATTAGTTCTCAGATTTTTAATTAACTTATTTTTAATAAATTATAAAATTTTAAACAAATGATAATACATACGAATTTATTCCGTATTGCAAAAATGATGATTATTATCATCTTGTTGATGCTTCATATTAATGAAATGAGCGCCCAGCAGGTAATCGAAGGAATCCATTATTACACAGGGCAACCTGTGCAGATAGAAGTCGAAGATGGAATGATATCTGAAGTCAGACAGGCTAATGAGTTTAGCGGGACCAAAGATGTGTATATAGCTCCGGGATTTTTCGACAACCAGGTAAACGGATTTGCCGGAGTCTCCTTCTCATTTGGAGGTAGTGACCTGACAATCGAAGGTGTTGAAAAAGCCACCCGCGAATTATGGAAAAAAGGAGTGACTACTTATCTGCCTACTCTTACAACCAACAGTCAGGATATTCTTGTAAATAATTTTTCAATTCTTGCCGGGGCAGTTGAAAAGGAAGAGCTGTTAGGATCCATCCCCGGGTTCCATCTTGAGGGCCCCTATATAAATCCGGAAGACGGTTACCGGGGAGCCCATCCCAGAAGGTATGTCAGGCTGCCCGACTGGAACGAATTTATGGAGATGTATGAAGCCTCCGGCGAAAAGATCCTGCAGGTAACGGTGGCACCTGAAATGGAAGGAGCACTTGATTTCATCACCAGGTGCGGTCAGAATAACATACTCGTTGCCCTGGGACACCACAATGCCCCCGCTGCAACAGTCACCGCAGCAATTGACCGGGGAGCAAGGATAGCTACCCACCTGGGCAACGGCACAGCCAACACGATCAACAGGCACCTTAATCCTTTCTGGTCGCAGCTGTCCGACGACCGTTTTATGATCAGCATAATATGCGACGGATTCCATCTTCTTCCCGAGGAGATAAATACATTTTACAAAGTAAAGGGACCGGAAATGACAGTTATAACATCTGATGTGACCCACTATGCAGCTCTTGAGCCCGGTGAATATAAAACAGGGACCGGAGAGACAATCGAGCTCACTGATGAGGGAATGCTCAGATATCCGGCACAAAATGTATTGTATGGCTCCGCCTCACCGATAACCAAAGGAGTAGGACATATTATTGAAGTTACCGGTTGTACCCTGGCAGAAGCCGTGAAGATGGCCAGTACTAATCCTGCACAATTATACGGACTTAATGACCGTGGCATGCTGGTACCTGGTAAGAGGGCAGACATAGTGCTGTTCCGGCTGGAAGATTTCAGGGTGAATATTTTAAAGACATATGTAAAAGGAAAATTGGTATATTCTGCCGATTAGGGATTTATTATTTATGACAAATTCAAATGCATTTGTGTTCAGTGACCGGCTTAATTTAAAATTTTCATAAACTTCAAATAATTTAACGAAAAGAGCATGACCGTAAGATCACACAAGAGTATGATTGAAACTTATGCCACTTTCAAATTAGTCTTTTGAAAATAATTAATTTTAATCATATATGAAAAGGATATTAAATAGAATATTGATAGCCCTGGCTGCAGTCGGACCGGGGTTATTCCTTATAGGATACAACATTGGAACAGGAAGTGTAACCACCATGGCCAAGACAGGCGCTGAACACGGAATGGAGCTTTTCTGGACTCTTGTTCTGGCATGTATCTTTACATTTATACTGATGGTCGCTTATGGGAAAGTCACTTTAGTTTCGGGACATACAGCCCTGTTCAATTTCAAAAATGAGTTCAGATATGGTTATATACTTTCGCTTTATATTCTTATAGCCCTTATCATCGGAGAACTTCTTGCACTTATCGGTGTTATGGGAATAGTTGCCGATCTGGCCCAGGAAGGGATAAGACTGCTCTTTGGTAATCTGGTAGTTCCACGGTTCTGGATTATACTGTTTTTTGCCGGTGGACTCTATTTTTTACTATGGTTTGGTCAGTATAGAACCTTTGAAAAGGTACTTACGGTATTTGTAATATTAATGGGCCTTTCCTTCATTGTAGTGTTTTTCATGGTAAGTCCGGATTTTTCTGTTATTGCACAAGGACTGGTTCCCCGTATCCCCGATACTCCGGGGGCTTTCGGCCTCGCAGCTGCCATTGCGGGAACAACATGTTCCGCCGCTGTGTTTATAATGCGCAGCACTTTAGTGGCAGAAAAAGGGTGGACAGTAAAGCACCTTAAGTCGGAGAAAAAAGATGCATTAGTATCAGCCAGCATGATGCTTTTTCTGAGCGGGGTTATTATGGCAGTAGCTGCAGGAACCCTTAACGTCATGGGCCTGCGTCTCGATAACACAATCGAGATGATCGAATTGTTTGCTCCTATAGGCGGCAGGACCGCAGCGTTTATTCTCATTTTGGGTATAGTGGGAGCAGGTTTATCTACCATATTTCCCATTGTGCTTATTGCGCCATGGCTTATTGCCGATTTTACAGGTAAGCCGAGGAACATTCATTCCCCGCAGTCGCGTCTGCTTATATTCCTGGCAATGCTTTTTGCATTCGGAACTGTTTTTTTAGAACAGCGGCCGCCTGCCCTTATGGTATTCTCACAGGCGTTCCAGGCATGTATTCTGCCAGCTGTAGCCATCCCGATATTATTGTTGATAAACCGTAATAAGATTATGGGAATTCATAAAGCAGGAACATGGGAGAATGCAGGCATTTGGGCTGTGGTTCTCTTTTCTTTAATGACAACCTGGTTCGCTATAACCGAATTGCTTATCTGACCCGATATATTAACAGTAGCTTATTTGAATTATATAAGCTATTTTTTACAGAAACCTTCCCGAATTTATCACTAAAAAAATAAATAGGGAAACTGAAACTAAATAAATTTCCAAAATATTATAGCACCAGGAAGAAACACAGACCGGCCCGGCTTGCCAGAGCTAATGAAAATCGGCAAATAATAAATTGCATGGGATTCTGACATTCGTTACTCTGAAATTCAAGACTCTTGAATTCTTATATTTGTGACTCGTCCTGAATTTTGTTTACAGTTTTTTTGTTAATACTCGAGGCTCCAATATTCGCGATTCCAATATTCCTTTTGTCATTCCCAGTAAGTCATTACATAAGCTTTTTTATCAGTGCGGCGATTATTTCTACCTATGAAGCACATCTTTGTATGCCGTTCAATTATGCGCAGGACAGCAAGTGCATCATTCATGTCGTGTGCCATCAGCAGAGTTGTTTTATCGTCTTTTAGTCTCCAGCCCCTTTCATCCATATCCTCTGCTACCACGTTTTCAGGATGATAGGTTATACAGTCAACTTTTGTCAATGGCTCGTATGATAAACCGCTGTGACCTGTCCAATATTCAGTTACATAATCACTTATGTTCTTCCTGTTATTATCGCGACCTACAAATCCGTGTCGTGTATGTCTTCTTGCGACGCGAAGTGCATTGTAGGCATCCTCTTTGTTATCAAGTCTCTTTATACGGTGCAGTCCGTCTGTCAGCAGCCATCCTTTTGCACCTTCATCCACTATCCTTAGTCTGTCCGGATCATAATGCAACTCATCCATTATATAGACCGTGTATGCATCCTGTATAAGATACATACGGTCATCAATTCCACATTCCCCATAACCGATACAAAAACAACCATCATTACCTTGCACCGGTCCCCAGCTGTTTTTGCATATCCAGCATGATTCTTTATCGTCATAACCAATGACGGTTACTGCATGACCTCCGTAGTTGTTTCCCGTAACATGCGAATAAACCCCTTTGGCGCCGCCCTGCCAGAACAGGTAGAAGTCATCATAGACGATGAACCGGGATACAAGAGGACCCTCTTCGCACAGCCATCTTTTCATCTGGATTACTTTCGAGGAAGAATCATATCCTGTTATTTTGATACTCCTTTCAGATCCGTCAACCAATTCAGCATTTTGGTTAACATCTCTGTACGGATAATTATCTTCATAACAAGCTCCCTCATCGATTAGAAAATCAAGCGCTGCCGGCACATACCAACCATATCGCGGATCACGGGGATTACATTGTCGCTCAGGTATAAAGAAAAGTCCGGCTTCAGAAATATCCTTATTGTTTCCATTGTTATTATTAATGTGCAGGTGAGTTTCCAGAGCGGCAGCAACTGCAAACGCCACACATGAACCACAGTTACCCTGGTTTTTTACTCCCGGTATCCAGTTCTTACCATGCACAGTTCTCCAGTCCCATGAGCCCGGAAATGAAGCAGCAGTGGCAGCAGACTGCTGTAGTCTGTTTTTTTCAGGATGCCATGGGAAAAAGCCATCAGTTGCCGCCCTTCTGATCCTTGGATACCGGGAAGTCACTGTTCCCGGAAGAGTAGCGAGAGCCCCGAGAGGCATTTTCGAAACAGCTGTTTTGATATTACTTCCCGGAGGCATGTCTTCAGGGACAGTCCACCGGGCATTTTTTTTACTAAGTAAATCCTTAAGTTCATTAATTTTAATCATGATTGTAGTATTTGTGGGTTGAAAAAATGGTTAGTTATCAATAAAAGGGATTAAAGCCCAGCCTTCAGGTTATTCAAAAAAAATCCTTATCAATTTAATATCTTAAAGATTGGTTAAATCCCTGCAATTTATATTGTCACTTCCGGTTTCTATAAATTTTTATTTTACGCGAGTCCATAATGTTCTTTACTTTTTTATTCTTTAAGCGAATTTCATTCGCTATTTAAAACTATAGATTTTCAATCCATATCAATTGAGTTCGAATCTAAAATATAGTTACACTCCTATATTTATCTATATTTCTGTTGTTCGCTATTTCTTCCGTGGAATAATAATAAACCGGAGTTTTGAGATTCCGATGAATATGCGTTTATCAGGGGTCGTTATTTTGTATTTATTTTTTTTGGGGGGTCCATAAACTTAGTTTGCAAATTTAATAGTCGTAAAAATAATAATTATAAATTTGTCAGTTGTCAGATTTTAAAATTTAATCAGAAAAATAGTATTACAATCCAGCCTATTGAAGTCAGGAATGTAATTATTAAGATCCATAATAAGAGGATGATTTTAACCAAAGGGAAAAATTATGTGTAATCTGAATAAACAGGCTATATATTACCCCGGTACTTAATAAATAAAATTTGAATCCAATGAAAAAAATATTTGTTTTTCTTGCATTACTCATTCCTTTGTTTTCTGGCAGTCAGAATACAATGTACTTTATGGAGAGGGTGCATAATAATATTTTATACAACCCGGCTTTTATACCGGAAGCAAATTTTAATTTAGGATTGCCAGGGATAGGCGGAGTGAATGTTCATGCCTATAACACAGGTTTCGATTATAATGCCTTTGATTTCTTTTACGACAATCTCGGAAAAGAGGGATACAATCCCGATCGTTTTATAAGATCAATAGGTAATTACAATACTTTTTTCGGGGAGGCTCAGGTAAATCTTTTATCTTTTGGATTCCGGCTCCGCGAGAATGGGTATCTGTCATTTCATGTTAATATGAACGACAGAACATCTCTTAAAGCCGAATCAGACCTGGTCTATCTGTTTGCTGATTTTGATGAGATAGATGAAGAAAAATTTCCAACGCAGGTTGATAACCTGAATTTCCGAACAAATAATTATTTATCGGTCGGACTAACCTATTCCCGAAGAATAAATGAGAATTTTACAATCGGTATTTCGCCTCATATAAATTACAATGTATTGGGCATTAAGACCGATAAGATTAATTATATAATTGATATAGACGAAATAAATGAATCGGGCAGGGAATATGATATAACCTTTGAGGGAGAAGCAGTCCTTGGTCTGCCTTTTGAAATCAATGAAGAAGCCATTAACGGGGATGAACTTATACTTGCCGCAGGGATTATACCCGGCAACTGGGAAGAAGAGCTGAGCATTTCTGATATTATGCATAACCGAAGCTTTTCTCTTGATCTGGGAGGTACATATACTTTAGACAAATGGTTTATATCAGCTAGTTTTTTAAATATTGGCATGTCAAGATGGAAAATTAATGGATATGAATTAAAAGGAAATAATGATTCAATTAGAATAACAGGACAAGAGAGAATAGGTATTGGCATTCCTCCCAAACTTTATTTGGGTATCACACGTCAATTCTCACCTAAATGGAATTACGGAATTCTGTTAAATAACTCCTTTTATAGTGTTGGCGCTAATACTTCAGCTACAGTCTCCCTGAACGGAGATATAGGGGATATTTTGTCAACTTCATTTAGTTATACTTTTGGATACAAATATAATAATTTTGGACTTGGCTTCAGGGTCAGATTTTTTCCTGGTGCCGATCTCTATTTTGTCACCGACAATCTTATTCAAATTTTCACCTATCGTGAAGCCTACAGATTCTCGGCAGCTTTTGGGATAAATGTCAATTTCGGGGGTTAGCGGTGGAGGCGAGTTTGCTTCGCTTGGCTACCATTGCTTCG
This sequence comes from uncultured Prolixibacteraceae bacterium, assembly GCA_964540755.1. GTDB lineage: Bacteria > Bacteroidota > Bacteroidia > Bacteroidales > Prolixibacteraceae > JAAYJR01. The sequence goes on from CAZIOB010000101.1 coordinate 8,156, forward strand.
TAGATACGCTCCTACAAATGACGTTAATCTTTTTCCCATATGAGGAGCATGGGTTTGTCACGATAGAAATGTTGCATCTGATCTTCTGTTAGTATGACATATACAATTTTGCGGTTAATGTGTTTTTCTGCTTTGTTTATCAGGTTATTATTTAATTTTCTTCTTTTGTTCCGGAAAAGCCACATAATATTCACAGGTGGGTTTAGTTACAATCTTATGATATTGAAAATCAAATCTTTAGGTTTAACCTTGAAACTTAACATCTTGCCAAACGTAAATAATGATTGCAGGTTATTTGTATTTTTGAAGTGATAAATAAATATAGTATATTTAGAGTGTTTGAAGCTATAGTTAAATCCTAAATAAATCTAATGAAAATGAAGACTAAATATTTGTTTATAAATTTCCTGGTTTTTTTTATGTTTCTATCGGTAATTGCTCAGGATAATAATCCCGGTCAATTTCCGGAAAATGTGCTTTTGAACGAAAGAGCAGGCGGATTCAGGGGTATCTGGTATATGAATCAGCCAACTCAGGATAAATATGTTTATAAATATAGTGGTGGATTAGGAACTTATTGTGCAAAACATCAGCCTTTTGCGATATATTCGGAAAAAGCTGATAAAACTTTTTTTTGCTTTGGGGGTTCCAACGAGGATAATTCAACATTGTACCATAATGTTTCTTTTTTTGATCATGCTACAGGTGAAGTGGCTAATCCGACAATAGTGCTTGATAAGGAAACTACAGATGCACATGATAATCCTGTTATATCAATTGATGATGAGGGGTATATATGGATCTTCTCGACTTCTCATGGTCTGGCGCGGCCATCTTATATCTCCAAAAGTGTTAGACCTTATGATATTACTGAATTTAAACTTGTTGAGGCTACTGAGATTGTTGAAGAAGAGGAACAGCCATTTGATAATTTTTCTTATTTCCAGGTATGGCATACCAAAAATAAAGGATTTTTTGCTTTCCATACAAAATATAGTGAAGAAGGTGATAGGGTTATCGGATTCAATACAAGTGAGGACGGAAAGAGATGGAAAGAATGGCAGGTTATTGCTCATATTCAAAAAGGTCACTACCAAATTAGCGGAGAGAATAACGGAAATTTTTCTGTTGCTTTTAATTATCATCCTGAGGAGGGAGGATTGAATCATCGTACAAATCTTTATTATTTACAGACTCCTGATTTTGG
>CAZIOB010000102.1:0-7200 GCA_964540755.1 uncultured Prolixibacteraceae bacterium
CTTGGAAGGCTAATGCTCTATCGACTGAGCTACTCCCGCATAAATACACATCTTAAAAACGCGGTGCAAAATTACAAAAATTTATCTAAATTAATCGGATTATCTGTTATCTCCTCTTAAAAGAACGTATTTAAACAAAAAAAGAATCTCCGGATTAACATTACAATAATACTAAAAACCCGGCATGAATCACCAAACTGCTTTATATTCAGATATTTCTACAACTCCCAAAATTGGTGTGCAAATGTAAAAAATATTATTTTAAAAACTTAAAAATCTGAAAATAAAAATTCAAATTTATTTACTCTTAAGTTTGTGTTTATATTTTACCAACTGTTTGCGAACAGCATCCACTGCAAGATCTGTAGCCTCTTCAAAAGTATCGGCCTGCTTTTTAGCAAATAAATAACCATTGGCAGGTATTGAAAGTTTTATTTCTGAAATTTTATTTTTCGCTGTTTCGGGTTTCAGAATTTTTAACGTTATCTCTGCATTAATGATACCATCAAAAAAGGTATCAAGCTTATTCACTTTTTTATTTACAAAATCAATTAATTTCTTATCAGCATTAAAATGCACTGAATTGATAATTATTTCCATAACTGATACTTTTTAATTAACCCCTTGGATGGGCTTGTTTGTATATATCCCGCAATTTCTCAAATGTTGTATGAGTGTAGATCTCTGTAGCTGCAAGACTGGAATGTCCTAAAAGTTCCTTAACCGCATTCAGGTCGGCTCCCTTGTTCAATAAATGTGTAGCATAAGTATGGCGCAAAACATGAGGGCTCTTTTTTTCCAAAGAAGTTACCTGTCCGAGGCTCCTGGTTACAATTCTGTAGATTAATTTTTCGTAAACAGGATTCCCCTTATCCGTAACCAACAATGTTTCGGGAGTGGATCCAAACCTGCTTTCCCTCTCTGATATGTATTGAAACAATAGATTGTTAATACTCCTGGGATAGGGAATTACTCTTTCCTTTTGCCTTTTTCCGGTTACCTTCATTAAATATCCGGATGTGTCGATACTGGAATCCTTCAGTTTTAAAAGCTCGGCAAGCCTTATCCCCGTTCCATATAATAATGTAACAATCAGTTTGTCTCTTATCCCGGTAAAACTGTCCGGGAAAAAACCATCGTCAAGTAAGTGATGCAGGTTTTTTTCTTCCACAAAGTTGGGTAATTTTTTTCTTATTTTGGGAAGCGGCAAATTAGCCGCAGGGTTATTATCCAATACTTTACCTTTCATTAAAAATCTGAAGAAAGCTTTTACAGATGATACTTTCCGGTTAACGGAACGGGGAGTGAGCTGATTCTCCATCAAATAAATTACCCATCCGCGCACCAGCTTTGTATTGACTTTATTCACATCAAATTCTCCGATCATATCAGTACAAAAAAGTATAAATTGATCGAGGTCCTTTTTATAAGCCAACACCGTATGAGCAGAACATCTCTTCTCATACTTCAAATAGTTAATAAACGATTCCTGATAATTCATTAATCTTATAATAATGATCAGAAACCACTATACTCCCATTAGTCTTCCTGACGCTGTAACTTCTCTTTATAAGCAGCTTTCTTAACAACTTCCCTTCTTTTTTCTGAAGGTTTTGTAAATTTTTGGCGTTCGCGGAGTTCCTTTATAACGCCTGTTTTTTCAAACTTCCTTTTAAATCTCTTTAAAGCCCGTTCAATATTTTCGCCTTCTTTTACAGGAATTACTATCATATATTTTTCTCTTTATAAAAATTGAGGCGCAAATTTAGAAATTATTCACTTTAAATCAAATTTAAAAGAAAAAAATGATAATATCCAGAAGCCTTCAATCTATTTAAGTATTTTTAACTACGACTTATTAATAGTTTAACAAGAGCAGGATTATCTGCAAAATGGATTAATATTTTTTCCCAGGCCGCCAGTTTCAGGCTAATAATGAGAGGATACTTTATTATTGGCAACTTATATATGGCCTTATCCTGTCAATATCAGCCGAATCAAGCAAACCGGATTCGAGCAGCTTTCCGGCAGATAAAAATGGTCCGTTATTACTTCTGTAGTCCAATATATTCCTGACATCCCCGGAATCAAGATAAGGATGTCTTAAAAACTCTTTGTAACCTGCAAAATTAATGCGTAATTTTTTTATGGAAAGAGTATCTGTGTAAATATATTTTCTAATATCCCGGTAAGTTTCTTCCGGGAAATTATATACTTCCAGTAGTTGACTAACTGAATGAAATCCCCCGAGCAGGTTACGGTATTTTATTATTCTGGCAGCAAATACCGGCCCTATTCCCCTCAGTTTAACCAGTCCGGCAGAATCAGCTTTATTTATTTCAATCAAATGACAGGCATTATTTTCATATGTGCTGTTTAATTCTTTTTCCTGATGCTCTTTATTGCCCTTATTCACATCTCCGGTAGATGATTTTACTGATAAAGGCAATAAGGAATCGGGTTCCCGTATGGTAATAGAATCTTTTATAGCCTCATAAATACTGTCATTCATTCCATATAGTTTTTTAAAATCCTCCTGCCTGTAAAATTTTCCCCCTGCAGCCCTGTATTTAATAAGGTTTTCTTTAATGAATTCCGGCAGGGATAATGAATCCATTTCATTTTCTGTAATATAGTTGGGATCAAATTGAAAAAGCCGGTGGGGGGTTGAATCGCATAAAGATTCATTTAGCCATTTTTGCTTTGCAAGTTCATATTCCCGGCTATAATCATTTGAACATAACTTAATATGGCCAATAATAATATGAGCTCCTGTCAGGAGCAGGATAAATGAAAGGAGCGTTATCAACGCAGATCTGTCTTTACGGGAAAAATCAAAATATTCTCTGATTGTCTGACGGGGTGATTTCGACATAATAATTGTGTTTAGGGATATATGAATATACTAAGAAAAGAACTTTTACCCAAACCTGATAAGGCCGACCCCCTGCATGAAAATAAAAGCAATGGCGAGGGGAGCGATAAATTTAATTATAACCATGTAGAGAGGGACATAACCCGCTCTTAGTTTTCCGTTATTTGACAACTGACTCTTTACCTTATCCCGGCCAAAGAACCAGGCAACAAACAAAACAATAAACAAGCCGCCCAAAGGCAGCAATAAATTAGCCGAGGTGAAGTCAAGAAGTTGAAATACAGTAAATCCGAATATTGTTAAATTTGATAAAGAACTGAATGACAATACGCTTATAACACCCAATACAGAAACGGAAAAAACAGCTAACCAGGTTGCAGCCTTTCGTTTCAGATTCAATTCTTCAACAAAGAATGCCACAATGACCTCAAGGACTGATATAGTTGATGTAAGGGCCGCAACAGCAAGGAGGATAAAAAATATCAGCGAGAAAAAATATCCGCCGGGCATTTGCTGGAAAATATTTGGAATAGTAATAAAAACCAGTCCCTCACCCGATCCCGGCTCTATATTAAAGGCAAAGACAGCAGGGAAAATTGCCAGGCCGGCAAGAACAGCGATAAATGTATCGGCAAGGGCAACAGAAAATGCAGTGGAACCCAGATTATTATCATCCTGAATATAGGATCCGTAGGTTACAAGAGTTCCCATTCCTATACTCAGTGAAAAAAATGCCTGGCCCAAAGCTTCAAGTACGGTAGAAGCCGACAATTTTGCAAAATCGGGTTCAAACAGAAATGTTATACCCTTCCCTGCACCAGGCAATGTTATTGAGCGGATTACCAGAATCAGCAGTAAAACCAGTAACAGCGGCATTAATATTTTAGTGTATTTTTCAATGCCTTTGTGAACACCGGCCATAATTATTGATGCGGTAAGAATCATGAAAACGGAAAACCATAATAACGGACGCCATGTACTTCCTATGAATGAATGATAAATAGTATCAAGTTGCATAGGATTTTTGCCTGAGAATCCGTTAAGCACTGACTGATAAATATATTCAAGCGTCCATCCCGCCACAACAGTATAGAAAGCAAGTATCATAAAAGCTGCAACAACTCCCATTAAACCGATGAGATACCATGGCCGTCCCGGCGCCAGCCTGCGGAATGAACCAAAAACATTACGCCTGGCTTGTCTTCCTATTGTGAATTCTGAGAGCATGACAGGTATCCCTATGCCTACAATGAAACACAAATAAATTATCAGGAAAGCTGCACCTCCATTCTCTCCCACAATATAAGGGAACCTCCATATATTACCCAGGCCGATTGCTGAACCGGCGGTAGCTGCTATTACACCAAACTTCGAGCCGAAAGAATCCCTTTTTGAAGGTAAAGCTGACATACTTATCAATTTATTTATCAAAAAATATCAAAACGGACATAAAATTGCAAAAAAATAAGACATCCTAAAAGGGGAAACAAAAAAATCAGCAATATTATAATCTAATATTAAACAGAATTTACTAAAAAGGATATCCTATAGCAAATGAAAGATTAAAATCGTCCGAAGTCAATGACCTGTTGCCGATAATCCAGCCATGGCCTGATTCCTGTGACGGATCACGCAATTTCATGCCAATATCCAGTCTGAAAATAAAATAGTTAAAGTCGAACCGAAAGCCCGTTCCCGTACCCAGGGCTAACTGTTTGTAAAACTCACCAAATCTGAATTGGGCACCGGGACGGTTATCTTTTTTATTAATGGCCCATATATTACCGGCATCCAGAAAAAATGCCCCCTCCAGGAACCCAATCAGGTTAAACCGGTATTCAATATTTGCTTCCAGCTTAATATCAGAGGACTGATTAGGATAAGCATCCGGAGGTGCCCTGTATGTGCCTGGCCCGAGAGAACGAACCTGCCACGCCCTGATACCATTTGCACCCCCTGTAAAATATTTTTTTTCAAACGGCAAAACATCAAAATTACCATATGGCAGCCCGATACCTAAAAAAGCCCTGCCCATTAGTGCAGTGTACTTATTGATTATATAACCGTACCGGAATTCCAAATCAGATTTAAGGTACTGGGCAAAGCGGGTATTAAATATCTGGTAATAGGAAGATGTTTGTACTCCCAGTGTGTCGGCTGACCTGACTTTAGGTCGATTTGTCATGGAAGACAACATATTCAGAAGATTTCCGGCTGTTTCCACATTGAACCTTAAATAGGAATAATTTTGTTTTATATTAAGTTTTTGGGTATTATGAATTAAAGAATAATTCATTGCAAAAATGAGATGGTCAGTAAAACTACTTTTTATATACAGGTCTTTTATAAAATCAATAAATTCCGGATCAAAGCGGTAAAGGTTAACCATATTAAAATCAATAAGATTCCAGGTATGCTTTAGAAATCTCGACGTCATCCAGTCATATCCGATCTTCAAATTTGAAATTGTCCTGGTATATTCGGGCCTTCGCTGAAAATTGTAGCCAAGGGTAAAAACTGTCTTCGGAAGAAAATCATCAAAAACATTTAAAATAGTGCCGGGGCCGAGTAGTTTGGGGACAGTCAGATTTGATTCCACTCCAAATTCCCTGGTATTAAAGTATTCAGGTACATCTTCAACAACCCTTTGCTGCCTCTCCATAGCGCCTTTAAAATTTAATTGCAGTAACTCAGCCCCCCAGAAGAGATTTCTGTGCCTGTAATTAATATTGCCGGCAACTCCGAGATTACCTGATGTGTTAGTGCCCTCGATATCCAGAGAAACAGACTGCTTGCTCATGGGGGCCAGACGAATAAAGCAATCCAGCAGGTGGGTATCCCTGTCCGCTTTAATCTCATCGAACTGAATATCAATAAACCGGAATTGCCGTAACCGGTTGAAAGCATCAAATGTATTTTTTGCATCATCCAGCCTGTATAGAGAGCCACTCTCCATCTGGATAAGATCCTCAAAAAGGTTAGGACGGAATTTTACTTCAGAATTTCGGAATATGGTTATGTCTTCCCGGTAAACCGTATCTGAGAAAGTATCCTCAAAATTATGCCTCGTTGTAAAGGATGACGAACCGGGTAAAACAGAAACATTAAAACGGTTAATGTAATACCGGGAAAATTCTTTGGTGGAATCATTGCGTCCGTCACCTATAAAAAGATCAAGTACAACACTTTTATCAAATTTTGTGGTGTCGGCAAGATAACTTACATCATCCTGTGAAAAATAATAAATACCTTCATTCTTATATAACTCAACAATATCCTGACGCTGTTCTTCGAGTAAATTGAAATCGAACGGTGTGCCTGCAGTGAGGAGCAGATTTGTTGAATCTTTAAAAAAGAGGGACCGTAAAATGGAATCGCCAATGTGATAATTTATCTCTTTTATTTTGTATTGCTCTCCTGTATTTATTGTATATTTAAGATTGGCCTTACGGCTTTTCTCTTTAAAATTTAAATCCGAGGATACTTTCGCCCGGAAATATCCTTTGTTATTAAGATATTGCTCTAACCTTTCTTCGGAAATATCTGTCAACGCCGGATCGTAAATTTCAGGTGGTTCGCCAATTTTTTTCAGCCAGCTTTCACTTTTCTTACGTGAGGACAGGTTATAAAGCCATAAATGAAATTTTGCGAATCCAAGTATCTTGTAATTTTCTTTTTGACGGATATATGATTTTGCATTCTCTTTGCTGATATCAGAATTATCAACCTCCATTTCCACCTTATTAAGAAGATATCTATCCCGCGGGACAAATTTCGCCGGTGAACATGAAAATAACAGAAGCCCCAGGGCACATACCATTATTTTTATTACGTGGCTTATTTTAAATATTATATTTCCTGACAAAATGTTCACTAATTTTTACAAAAATAATGAAGTGTTTTAGAAGGAAAACTTAAATTTAACACATTTATTGAGAGGATTGTTAAATTATAATGATCAGTAAAAGTAAAATTAAACTTATTAAGTCTCTTTCTTCAAAAAAATTTAGGGAGAAACACCGGTTATTCCTGGTGGAGGGGGATAAAAATGTATCTGAAGTATTAAACTCGAAGTATTCTGTAAAAGAACTGTATGCAACAGAAAATTTTATAAAAAAACATGAAAATGCGGTTCACTGCGCCGAAACTATCATAAAAACAGAACCCGGTGAATTAAAAAAGGCGAGCCTTCTGGTTCAGCCCCGGAATGCACTGGCAATATGCGTATTACCTGCTTCAGAAACTCTTATGCCTGAGCTTAGAGGATTATCGCTTTTCCTTGACGGAATCCAGGATCCCGGTAACCTTGGCACAATTATCAGGAT
>CAZIOB010000103.1:0-5554 GCA_964540755.1 uncultured Prolixibacteraceae bacterium
ATATGCGCATAGCAGCGTTCTGTAAATATTTTTTAACGCAGTAGAAATTCAAAAGAACGAATCATTGTGCGTTAGAGCAGGCTTGACACGACACTAGCAGCCTCCTCTGCGAAGATCAAAGTGAAACAGATCAGGATGTATATTTTATAATGAACAAGCATATGTCATCAGTTTGAGGAGTATCACCCCGGAACTTATCCAGCTTGTCTTTAATATATTTTGTCATTTCTGAAGCAGTTTTGTCTGTTAATGTCAGTTCATGAAGTGCATCCTTAAAATGTTTTTTCCCAAAATGAACTTTTTCATAATTCTCCTCTTCTGTAACCCCGTCTGTATATAATATAATAGAATCACCCTTTTCCAGTAATAATTTGGAATCGGAATAATCATTTTTGGAATACAATCCCAGGGGAAGTCCGTGAAATTTATTCAGTTCTATGATCTGTCCGCCTGACTTCAAAATAAATGATGTTGTATGGGCAGCATTGCAATAATTCAGTTCTCCTGTCTTAATATTCAGAACAGCCAGAAAGAGTGTAAGAAAATACTGGTGGTCGCTGCTGGTAAATAGCTCATTATTCGTTTTGCTTACAATACTTTTTGCTGCTTTTAACGGCGCACTGGTCCTGATAATTATTTGTGCAATACTCATGAACAATGCTGCAGAGACCCCGCTTCCCGAAACATCGCCGATTGTGAAGATCAGGTTTTCATCATCAATAAAATAGTAATCAAAAAGATCTCCGCTCACTCCGGCGGAAGGTTTATAAATCGCATGGAGGTCAATATTATAACGATCTTTAAAGTCCTTAAAATCTGTTTTTATCAGACTTTGCTGTATTTCCGAAGCCTGTAGCATATCCTGATGGCGGCGGAGTCTCTTCTTTTCCTCGGCAAGCTGTTCGCTTCTGTATCTTTCAAACTGTGACCTGATGTAAAGAAGGCTGTCTGAAACCTGTTTTACTTCATCATGTGTTTTTAATTTTTCCCTGCTAAAAGGGCTTGTCATTCTGTTTAGCTGTGAAGTCAGAAGGCTTAACGGTTCAATAAGTTTATTCGAGATATATTTGATAATAATGCATATAGACACGATAGCCAGCAGGGCGAAGCTTAACAATCCTATTGTTAGTAAATAGAGTTCTTTGAATAACTCATTGTACGTCTTTACAAAAAATAAGATCCATCTGTTATCGTTGATAGGAGTATAATATACCCAGCTTTTTTCATAATTAAAAATATCCGGGTGTGCAATAAGTGATCCGCTGCTTCTGCCGCTCAATATTAAGTCTATTTTACTTTTTTCGATATCAAGTACACCAGGAGGAAGATTGTAAATATTGCGGTTTAAAATCCATTCAGAATTTGGATGGGTAATGTAATCACCATTATTATTGACAATAAATACATATTCATGTTTCTTATACTGGATCCTGTTAATTATCTTATTAAGCTCATAAAGAGATAATTCACAGATAACATGACCTGCATAAACGGATCTGTCATCCTCTGCGTTAATTGTAATAGGACAATAGAAGGAGACAACTACATTTTCGCTTGTATTACATTTGTATGGGTCAGTCCACCCGGTTTTGTGTGTTTTAAAGATATCTTCGAATAAAACTTTTTCTATTTCACAGGAATAAATTAGCTGTTTACTTTCCTTATAAAAAATACTGTCATTTTTATTCCGGTTAATTAAAAAATATGTTTGTTCCGGTATAAGCGAATCGATTTTTACAAAAATTGAATTAAGAAAAGGATATTTATTCATAACGATTGAAAGAAGTTCTTCCGCATCATTATTTTGACTATAATAAACAATCTGTTCAGCGACATTCAGTGATACTTCTTTCGCGGTCAGTATATTCCTGCTGATTCTTGAATTTGCTAACGAACTTAGACTTATAGCTCTGTTTTCAATATTTTCCCGTAGTAACCTTTCGTTGAAAAAAAATAGTACAATTATGAATACCACGAAAACAATAATGACAGCAAGCGAAATAAATATACTCAAACGGTAAGCTATCGATTTATTGAACATTCCTTTTTCCGGTTATTTCCATATACAATTTAAGGAATATTTTTAAATGTAAAGTATGTTTTCGAAATTAAAATAACACTCGGACAGGCAGAGATTTTTTATTTTGTTTTTGGCTGTTTGGCTCTAATCGGGTTATCAGGTATTCATAGCCCCGCAAACCTGGATAACCTGGCCGCTGACATAAGAGGACAAATCCGAGGCAAGGAAAAGCGCAACTCCTGCTACTTCATCAGGTGTTCCGCCACGTTTAAGAGGTATTGATGCTTCCCATGCCTGCCGGTCCTTTTCCGGTATTTTTGCAGTCATTTCAGTTATTATGAATCCTGGTGCAATGGCATTTGACCTTATACCGCGGGATCCGAGTTCACGGGCAACGGTTTTCGTAAAACCGATAATTCCCGCTTTTGAGGCTGAATAATTTGCTTGTCCGGCATTTCCGCTAACACCAACAACCGAGCTCATATTTATAATAGAGCCCGACCTTTGTTTAAGCATTGTTTTTTGAACAGCCTTAGTGAAGTTAAAAACAGATTTGAGGTTTACAGTTATAACAGCGTCCCACTGATCTTCAGTCATTCGCATTAATAGTGTATCTTTGGTGATGCCGGCATTATTCACTAAAATATTAATACTGCCGAAATCTTCCAGTATTTTATTTACTATCTTTTCTGTTTCATCGAATTTTGAGGCATCGGATGCATATCCTTTTGCTTTAACTCCGAATGATCGCAATTCGTTTTCCACAGCTTTCATATTCTCATCCTCAAAGAGATCTGTAAAAGCTATATTACAACCTTCCTGTGCGAACCTGACGGCAATGGACTTGCCAATCCCCCGGGAAGCCCCGGTTATTATCGCTGTTTTATCTTCTAATAATTTCATAATATGTTTAAATGTTATTTCCCGGTTATAGTGCCGCAGATTAATAATTACACAAATATATCAGAATTTATGCAAAATTTAAAAAAGATAAGCAGCCAGTTTTAGCAGTACCTCGCCGGCTTTTCCTTTAAGGTATATATCTGTGATATTATTTGTAAACATAGATTCCCCGGGATTTATCTCAATTATTGATGCCCCGTTTTGACTGGCTGTACGGGGGACGTATGATGCAGGAGTGACTTCACCTGTAGAACCTATTATGATGCACACTTCAGCTCTTTCCGCATCTGCAAATGAATTATTATAAGCCTCATGCGGTATTCCCTCGCCAAAAAAAATAAAATCAGGTTTTAATATTTCGCCGTCATTCCTGCACACCGGGGGAATATTGTTAAAATCTATTTCTGACGCTTTATAAACAGTCCCGCATTTAAGGCATTTAAGCTTTTTTGCATTACCGTGGAATTCATGAACAATAATACTTCCTGCTTCCTGGTGGAGATTGTCAATATTCTGTGTTATAACTGATTGTAAAAGTCCTTTTTGTTCCATTTCAGCTAAAACCAAGTGAGCGCTGTTAGGTTTTGCATCAGAAAAAAAATCGTAGAAGATTTCCCGGATGACCGGCCAGCATATTTCCGGATTTTCAATAAAATATCCCAGATCCAGCACTTTAGGATCGTATTTATTCCATAATCCGTGTTCTCCCCTGAATGGAGGAATCCCGCTTTCCACTGAGATGCCCGCACCTGTAAATGCACATGTGAAATCGGATTTCCGTATGATCTTTGCTGCTTCCTTAATCAATGTATCCATATATGTGTTTTTTTCTTGTTATTTTAAATTTGATATTGATTATCAGAATCTATACCATTTAAACTTGCCGGAAAGAAATAGTCAAACTCATGCAGGTACTAATAAATAAAAATTACTTTCTATAAATTTATCATTTTTAAAGATAAATCAGCTTTTTAACATATCTTTTATGACGTAATTTTAATATCAAGATATAAAGTATTGAAATACAAAATTATATAATACCTTATAATTCTCTGTTACATATTATTTCCTTTTTGGGTTTCGATTTTCACTGGTTGAATTAATCAAAATAATTCGATTATCTTTGTTATAAAGTGAGATATTATGATAGGCCAGTCAACTATATGCGCAATTTCAACATCTCCCGGTACAGGAGCGCTTGCCATTATCCGCCTGTCCGGCGCAGAAGCAATAGATATCGCTGATAAAGTATTCAGGAGCCCTGCCGGCAAAAAGCTTGCCATACAGAAACCCAATACCCTGCATTTCGGAGAGATAATTTTCAAAGATGAAATAATTGATGAGGTTGTTATTGGACTTTTCAAGGCGCCACATTCTTATACCGGTGAAGATATTGTCGAGATCTCATGTCACGGATCGATATACATTCAGCAGAAGATACTTGAAATTCTGATATCTAACGGGGCAAGGATGGCAAGGCCGGGTGAATTCACACAGCGGGCTTATTTGAATGGTAAGATGGATCTGTCACAGGCTGAGGCTGTGGCAGATGTTATAGCCTCTTCAAATGCAGCAGCCCACAGGCTTGCAATGAATCAGATGCGGGGCGGATTCAGCCGTGAAATAAATGAACTTCGAGAACAGTTGCTCCATTTTACATCTTTGGTGGAACTGGAGCTGGATTTTCCAGAGGAGGATGTGGAATTTGCCGATCGTAGGGATCTTACGGAGCTTGCCGGTAAAGTTGAGAAACTTATCAGGAATCTCAAAGATTCATTTCAGCTTGGAAATGTTATTAAAAACGGAATCCCTGTGGTTATTGTCGGCGAGACAAATGTAGGGAAATCGACTTTACTGAATATTTTGCTTAATGAGGACAAAGCTATTGTTTCCGAGATTCACGGAACTACGCGTGATGTTATTGAGGACGTTGTAAATATTCATGGAACAGCGTTTCGGTTTTTTGATACGGCAGGTCTCCGCGAAACAACAGACCACATTGAAAGCATGGGTATAGAAAGAGCTTATGATAAACTGAGCCTGGCCAAGATCGTGCTTCTCGTAGTTGATTGCCAGAACCCCTACCCTGTCGTTAAGGATCGTATTGAAAAGATAAGGCAACGCATAAACAGCGATCAGAAACTGATCATTGTTGCCAACAAGACTGATATTGGTACCAGGGACACCATAAATAAGCTTGAATCACTTGATCTGAGTAAAAATGAAAGTTGTGTATTTATGGTAGCCAGGGACAAAAAGAACCTTGACAAGTTGATTGACATTATGACAAATACTGTTAATAGAGATGCTCTTGCCGGTCAGGATGTCATTGTCACCAATGCCCGCCACTATGAAATTCTTAAAAAAGCTCATGAATCTATTTTGCGTGTAATAGATGGACTGAAAAGCGGTATAACCGGTGATTTTCTTGCCCAGGATATCCGTGAATGCATCTATTATCTTGGTGAGATAACAGGAGAAATATCCCCTGATGAAGTCTTAGGCCATATCTTTAAGAATTTCTGCATCGGAAAGTAACTGATGCAAAACAATAATTATAACTTAATTCCGGGAAATGGTTAATTTTCTTAGAGAAAAATAATCATCCCCCGAGAAAAGCAAATAACATGT
>CAZIOB010000104.1:0-75628 GCA_964540755.1 uncultured Prolixibacteraceae bacterium
CGGCGGGGCTTCGGCATTATACGGCTCCAGTGCTATTGGCGGAACAGTTAATATAATTACCAGGATGCCAAAACGTAATTCGTATGAAATAACATCTATGCATTCAATTGTCGGAAAAGGCTCAGCGGATTTTAACCTCAACGGTACTCTTACTGTTATATCTCAGAAACGCAATGCTGGTGTTGCCCTCTATACTTCCCACAGACAGCGGGAATTTTACGATCATAATAACGACAATTTTTCAGAACTACCTCTGCTTAAAAATAATTATTTCGGTTTGAATTCTTTTTTTAAACTTGATGAAAAGCAAGAACTTGAGGTTAATCTTTCGAGTATGTATGAATACCGGTATGGCGGGGAAATGGTTGATTTGCCTGCATATTTGGCTAAACAGTCGGAAGAACGTATGCATAATGTACTATTAGGTGGTGCTGATTACCAAATTACCAGCGAAGATAACCGTACTTCTTTTGCCCTTTATGCGGCAGGACAAAATACAAAAAGAGATCATTTTACCGGAATATCACCTGGTTCCGGTGAGGAATTAGAGAAATATAATAATGCCCCTCCTTATGGTCATTCAAAAAATTATACTATTCAGTTAGGAGCTCAACTGAATAAAATTGTTCCGGATTTTTTGGGAGGGACGAATACTTTAAGTTTTGGCGCGGAATATATTGTTGATGACGTTACTGATAATATTGAAACTTACAGCTATTTAATTGATCAAAATTCACAAAATCTGGGAATTTTTACGCAAAGTGATTGGGAATTATCAAATAATATTACTTTTCTTGCCGGTATGCGTGCTGATAAGCACAATTTTGTTAATAATATTATTGTAAATCCAAGGTTTTCTTTTTTATATAAACCCGCTCATAATACACAATTACGACTTTCCTGGTCAACAGGATTCCGTGCTCCCCAGGCTTTTGATGCCGACATGCACATAGCATTTGCAGGAGGAGGAATTCAAACCATAAGTCTTGCAGATGATTTAAAAGAAGAGCATTCAAAAAGCTGGAGTGGCTCTATGAACTGGGATAAGCCTACCGAGAAGTGCATATACGGATTTACTGTTGAAGGTTTTTTTACAAGCTTAAAAGATGCATTTATACTGGAAGAAACAGGCAAAGATGCTAAGGGTAATTCTCTGATGGAAAAAAGAAACGGCGCTTTTAGCAGGGTATTTGGTGCCACTTTTGAAATACGGGGCAATTATAACAGGATATTTCAATTGGAAGGCGGTCTGACAATACAAAAAAGCAGTCACGATAAGCCTGTGTTTTGGTCAGAACAGTTGCCAGGAACAAAGCAATTTCTCCGTACCCCGGAAACATATGGCTATTATACATTTACATGGACACCGGGAACCCGTTTTACTTCTGTACTTTCCTGCATTTATACCGGTTCTATGCTTGTTCCTCATTACGGACTGGCGGGGGACCCCGAGACCCCTGAAAAAGATTTATTATTTGAATCGCCTGATTTCTTTGAATTGAACCTGAAATTTTCTTACAGCTTTGAATTAAACCGACTGGATTCTTCGCTTGAACTATTTGGTGGTATTAATAATATGTTGAATCATTATCAGGATGATTTTGATAGTGGCAAAAACCGGGATAGCGGCTATATATATGGTCCTGCAAAACCGCGTCACTTTTTTATGGGCTTGAAAATTTATAATTAAAATGGAATGTTATTTTTAAAAAATATTCATAAGAAATAAAGGTAGCTAATTCATAAGAAACTATTCCCTTACCTCTAATCAGATATAAAAGCAAAAAGAATAAGCCTAAATGTTCAGGTTATTTCGTAATAATGCCTTAGTCCGGCAATATAATTTAACCATAAATTATACGAGCAGCAACTACCTGATCAGCACCATGCTTTTAGTTTTTTGAAAATTATCTACATCCATTCGGTAAAAAAACAATCCCGGACTAACATTTGTTGCATTAAAAATTACCTCATGTTTGCCGGATGGCAGTTTCTTATTAAGTAAAACTTTCACCGGGTGTCCAAGTATATCATAAACAGTAAGCTCAACCTTTCCTTGTTTTGCAATTATAAAAGAAATAATAGTATTTGTCTTAAACGGATTGGGATAATTCTGGCAGAGCTTTGTCTTTTTCAGATCATATAATTCAACCCCGGTAAAGATATACCTTATCGGGGCCAGAAGTCCCAGGTATGCATTATTATCAGCCTCTTCTACCGGACCAATCACATTTTGTCCGGTTACCGAAAGCAGCGAATAATCATTGCCGGTTGTTTTCCCAGCAACGTTTCCTGACGCATACATTGAAACCTGGTATTGCCCAGATAAAGTACTGATTATCATTATAAAAATAATTGTTATGAAATATTTAATAAACTTCATTTTTTCGGGTTTAATTTATTCTCAATACTTGCCGACATATTTGCGTTTTTCTTGAAAGTTTCAACCTGTAATGGATTCTCTCTGGCGTATTTATCTTTCCGTGAGCCTACAATCTGCCAGGAAACTTTCATACCCGGTTCACCTCCCCCAATTTTAAAGCGGTTATTTTCTATTTCACCGGAAATATGCAGGTTAGGACAAGGACCCCCGACAGGAGTCAGCTGGTATCTGAAATTTTCATTTAAAGCCTGAAACCATAAGGGTAGTTTCACCTCAGCCGATCCTTGTTTATCAAGCATTACATTCCCGTTATAAATATTCGCTATTTCATTGGTTTCAATACTTGAATGTGATAAATATTTATTTTCAGGATCAAGGGGATGATCGATGCAAAATTGCTTTTCATCAGCTTTTATGAGCTTTGCCTTAACTGTTTCTGCCTGAATGGAAGGTATTAATTCATCCGGTGTTGTTCCTGATGAGTCGATAGAATCTTTAGTGATAATTCCTCCTTTAAACCTTTCTAATCCCTTATGGTAAGAGTTTCCAAAGGGATCCTGTTGATATACAAGTCCGCTTGTATTAAAAATCTGAATACCCTGGTCAGGACTTATAAGAATATAACTCCCATTTACCAGCGGTATCCTCAATCCGGCTTCAAATATCTCAATCCCTTTATGAAAAGAATTCCCTCCCGGGTCAAGATGATAAACCAAATTAAACGGATCATAAATTTGAATGCCTTCTTCCGGACTTATATGAATATATCCACCATTAGCAAGCGGAATTTTCAATCCATTTTTAAAAAGTTCCAGGCCTACATGTGCAGATGTGCCATCCGGATTAATCCGCGTTGTTTCATTTCCCTTATTATCGGTAATAATTAAAGTACCATCGGAAAGCAAAGTCACACCTGCCGGAGAATCATCATCTGAAACAGTAATACCACTTTTGAAAATTTCCCTGCCGGCATGATATGAAGTGCCGTCCGGATTAAAAATGGTCATTGTATCCCCCATATGATTAAAAACTATATAAGTCCCATCTGCTTTGATGGTAAGTCCTGCTTTACTGTCTATATCTTTTGGGCCTACCCAAAATCCCTCTTCAAACCATTCGAATCCTTTATGGACTGATTCCCCTGTCTCAGCATTTACAGAAAATACAACCGTACTGTCGGCTGAACGTACCAACAAATCTTCACCAGGAACCCCGGTATGTCCCGAAGGTCCTGCTGGTCCCTGCGGTCCGGGAGGTCCGGGATTACCTGGCCAGCTCCACCATGAAAAATCCCAACTAATTTTATTTAAAAGGTGCAATAATGAATCAACACGGATTGATTTAACAACCTGGTCGTTTAAAGTATCCTGAACCAGCACTTTTGTAATGGTATCAACTTGCGGCAATTCGGCAATGCGCAATTTTCCTTCAATGTCAAGTTTCGCATGAGGCAATAAAGTTCCGATACCTACATCACCTGTTTCAGGGAAAATATTATCTGTACCATAAACAGCCTTTGCCGATAAACTATAGGCTGAAGGATTCAGTTCGAGACGGGGAGTCATTTCGCTGCCTCCGTTAATTGACAAGCCAACAAAATATTGTTTATCAAACTTTAAATCAAGAGGTGTAACAATACCAAGAATAATATTAGCCAAACCGTCTGTAACATCTATATTTTGTGTTTCAGTCCACAACGCTGTACCACCAGTCTGGCTATCATAGAGACTTACCGATATACTGTAAAAATCATCTGCAACCGGATCTCCTGAATCATCGGTCAGGAGCATCTGAATGGATGGAGTTTGGGGTATTTGTGCAAAAACAATCAACCCAAATCCCATAATTACAAGAATAAAAAGACAACGTCTTAAAAATGTAAAATAATTCATAACCTTCAGATTAATAATCGATTGAATAATAATAATAATAAAATCATCAACACTTCTCAGGAGTTGATTCAAAAGCACATAATTATGTTCAATGCATTTTAATGTCCACAAAATTTTACGATATTTAATTTCAATTTGTTTCATTATTACTTTTATTACTTAAAAAATTATTTATAATTTTCCCTTGCTTCAACCCATAATTTTTCAAAGTTTAATTTTTCGCCCTTCAGGGTTCTAACCGAAATATCCAATTTCAATGCATCGGCTATTTTAATAATCGTATCTGTTCTGGGGCATTCATTTAAGTTCAATATTCGGTTAATCGTTGACCGGTGCTGAAACGAACGGCGAAGTGGCGAAAAATAAAGATCAGATCATATCCACCAGCACCGGAGTAACATATTCTACTGACCGGGGACTATATTTTATTGAAGGAAGAACAATCAATGACTTGACAAAATTGTTAAAAGGCACGTCAAACCTTAATATTCTGGCAGTTGACAACTATAAACTAAGGCTTAATCATCTTAATCTGGCGCAGATTATTGACAGTTTGTCAACAATTGATGCAAAAGATTACATTTTTGATGCTAAAATTACTTTTGACAAACAAAATAACGAATTATTGGCATCTAGCAACAGTTATGAATATTTTTATGTATTCAACTTTGAATCAGGATACTGGCACAAAATAAACGAATCATACAGGATATTAATAAATAACTACCCCGCAATTTTGGTGCAACGAGAGAATAGCAGTGATGACGGGATATACAGCATGTCAGAGGAAGATTTGACAAGAAATGTTACCATAATTTTGACAACCCGGCCCTGCAAAACTTGACGGAGAGCCGGATTTTACCCTTTTGCACCGTGCAGTACAACATTGTGAGATCACAACGAAAAACAGTGTTTATGCTGGTTTCTATGTGTTTGGAAGCAATGATCTTAATAGCTGGCAACTATTAACAGGAAATGACCGCAATACTGGAGAAATAACAGATATATTACTTACCAGGACACACTGTAAGGTAAAATACTATGTATTTTTGTTTGCCGTAGAAGTAAAACTCTGGGATCCGGTCAACTCAAAGAAAATCAATAATACCGTTAATGCTCTTGATATACAGTTCTATCATAAACTGATAAACAAAATAAGATAGATAAATATATAGATAATTATATTTTTATATTATTAAATATATTCCTATGTAAGTATAAATTTTCAGTTTTATTTCTAAGGGTATATAAATACAATCGATAATAATCTAAAGATTAATTAACTTTAGGCTATTATTCGATTAAAAAAATTAAAGATGAAACTTGGAAAATTTTAATCTCACTCCTGAAGGTAATAGCCAAAGAAAAGAGTATTTCCCAATATCAAATATCTGAAAAGACGGGAATAAAACAGCCCTATATTAATCAGATGTTTAATTTACATAAATGCCCCAGGATAGATACTGTTATCAAAATAGCAGATGCCATTGATATGAATTTATCAGTCAAAACAAGAGGCAGGGAAAAATTAAACTTTGATAAATTGTTAATAGAGGCACGGAAAAATTACAGATAAAATAAACATTAGGTGTGTTCTTAAATAGATTACTATGTGTAAAAAAAGAGGGCGGTAAATTTTACAACTCTTAATTCAAATGTTGTTATTCTGGCGACGAATAACAACCCAAATTTACAGATTAATTTTCACAGTAAAAAACAGGTTATTTTAAAAAGGTTGACTAAATGTTGACCAAAAACAAAAAAGAACACCATTAAAGTATTCGTTTTCAAATGATTAATAAATTTCATTGTGGAGCTGGCGGGAGTCGAACCCGCGTCCAAACGAGGAAGCCACAGGCTTTCTACATGCTTATCCCCGACTTGATTTTCGTCTGCCGGCTGGATCAGGGCCACCGACCGGCACCTTAGTCCTTTTAATTTCACCGGAACGTCAGGACCCCGTTTCGGCTATCTTCGATTTTTTCTGCACCGCCTTCTCGGGCAGCCTCGAAGATACGGCACCCGGGCGATGTCTTGTCCTGATGCCTTGCATCGGGATTAAGCGATTAACCTACTGTAATTCGGTTACGCAGCAAGAGCGTAATTATTTTCGCCAATTATGTTTTGATCATTATTTATAAGGGTCAACAATCAAAACCCTGCATGCTTACCTGCCTCTTCTGCCCGCTGTCAAAACCAGTCAGCCCCATAAAAGAGATAGAGTACAAAATTACATAAAATTAATCTAATAATATTAAAAGAACGTAATATTGTAAGCAAAGAGGAATCTTTTACATTTGATTATAATACATCTCTGTTATAAAACATATTTATTACAAAATATAATAACATTTTATAAATAGTAAAAAATACTTTTTTAGATTTACAGTATGGATTATTACAAAGATCATGCAAAATTTCTTTTTGCAGTTGACTGCGTAATTTTTGGTTATGAAGAGGGTCAACTGAAGCTCCTGTTGTATCCTCGTGCTTTCGAACCGGCAAAGGGTTCATGGTCGTTGATTGGCGGTTTTATAAAGGAAAATGAATCCGCAGAAGATGCAGCTTCCCGGATTTTACTTAATACAACCGGACTTGAAAATGTTTATATGCAGCAGGTAATGGCATTTTCTGATCCATGCCGTGAGCCGTTTGAACGTGTTATAAGCATTGCTTATTATGCTTTAATAAGGATGGAGCGATATAAAAAGAGCTGTTCTGATGACCAAGGTGCAATTTGGTGGCATATAAATGAATTGCCTCCGTTGATTTTTGATCATGGTGATATGATAACTCAATCTTTGGAAAAACTCCGGCAAAAAGCAGGTTCAAGTCTTATAGGAAGTGAGTTATTGCCGCCTAAATTTACATTGCTTGAACTGCGGAAGCTCTATGAAGCAATTTATCAGAGAGTATTTGATCCGGGTAACTTCAGGAAAAAAATGCTCTCTTTAGGAATATTTGAAAGACTTAACCAGAAAGATATTTCACAATCGAAGAAGGGCGCTTATTACTACAGGGTAAAAGCAAATAAAGCAGAAGAAGAACAAGAGCGTATAATTATTATAAGATAAACTAAAAAATTTGCAATATGAGTATTCTTGACTGGATTGTTCTCGGACTATTTGTTGTCGGCCTTGCCGGAATTGTAATATGGGTTTTGAAAAAGAAAGATAAGGATACGGCGGACTATTTCCTTGCCGGCCGTGATGCCACATGGATTGCCATCGGCGCCTCTATTTTTGCATCAAATATTGGATCTGAACATCTCGTGGGACTTGCAGGGGCAGGAGCGGAGAGTGGCATGGCCATGGCTCACTGGGAAATGCATGGATGGATGATACTTCTCCTGGGTTGGCTGTTCGTTCCGTTTTATTCACGGAGCAAGGTTTTTACCATGCCCGAGTTTCTGGAAAGAAGATATAATCCCCAGGCACGGACCTTCCTTTCCCTTATCTCACTTGTGAGCTATGTACTTACCAAGGTAGCTGTGACAGTTTACGCAGGAGGTGTTGTTTTTAAAGATGTATTCGATATAAGCTATATAACTTTTTTCGGATATGATATCGATTTTTTCTGGGTCAGCGCCATAGGACTGGTTCTGTTAACCGGCCTTTATACTACTTTTGGCGGGATGAAGGCTGTACTTTATACTTCCGTTTTGCAGACGCCGATATTGCTTATTGGTTCTGTTGCAATACTGGTACTGGGATTGATAAAATTAGGCGGCTGGGGTGAGATGATGGAAATATGCAGGGCTAATATTACTGCTCATGGAGATCCCATGACAAGCCTGATGCGTTCACCACAGGATCCGGATTTTCCCTGGACAGGCGTGATACTGGGATCAGCCATAATCGGCTTCTGGTATTGGTGTACTGATCAGTTTATTGTCCAGAGAGTGCTTTCCGGCCGTGATATGAAACAGTCGCGCCGTGGAACTATATTCGGGGCATATCTAAAACTTACCCCGGTATTTATTTTTCTTATCCCGGGAATGATAGCATATGCCTTACAACAAAAAGGGTTGTTTCATCTTGAAAATAATGATGCTGCATTTTCCACAATGGTAAAAGAACTTCTTCCGGTGGGATTCAAAGGTATAGTTGTAGGAGGGATTCTTGCTGCTTTGATGAGTTCACTCGCATCATTGTTTAACTCCTCTGCAATGCTATTCACTGTTGATTTTTATAAAAAATATCGTCCTAATGCACAGGAAAGACATTATGTTATTGTGGGCAGGATCGCTACGGTAGTCATAGTAATGTTAGGGATTGCATGGATTCCTGTAATGCGGGGATTAGGAAAGGTATTGTATGAATACTTACAGGATGTTCAGTCATTGCTGGCACCAGGCATTGCAGCAGTTTTCCTTTTAGGTGTATTGTCAAGGAAGACAACAGCTTCAGCCGGGTTATGGGGTTTACTTGTTGGTTTTGCATTGGGAATGACTCGTTTAGCACTGAATATTTTTTCCGGGTCAATTTCCGAAACATCGCTTGTTTATAAGATATTCCTGGTGCATAACTGGTTGCATTATGAGATTTATCTGTTTGCTATAGTGATAGTACTCATGGTGGTAATAAGTTATTTTACTAAAAAGAAAGATCCTGAGTCTATTGCCGGACTTACACTTGGAACAACAACGAAGGAAATGTATAAGGAAACAAGATCTTCTTATAATCATTGGGATATAATTAATTCCGCAATAATAATTGCTGCCATATTGGCATTCTATGTTTATTTCTGGTAATACTCAATAAACCTGTAGTTTTGTACATATATGTATGATATAATAGGAGATGTGCATGGCCAGTCCGGGTTGCTTAAAAAATTACTGCAGCACCTGGGTTATACCAAAACATTGCAGGGATATAAGCATCCTGAGCGCAAAGCAATTTTTCTGGGAGATTTTATAAACCGTGGTCCGCGGATAAAAAAAACAATAAGGATCATACGCAATATGGTGGAAAATGGAAATGCTTTATCCGTTATAGGCAATCATGAAATTAATTTTATCATAAGTGTGATAAAAGATAAAAATTGGTTGCCACTGGGAAAGATGACTCATAGAAATTTTATTTCCGGGTTTAAAACATTGAAGGAGTTCTCTAATGATCCGGATGAATTGGCCAGTCACCTGAAATGGATGCGAACTCTTCCTTTTTATATTGATCTTCCTGACATTAGGATAATACATGCCTGCTGGGCAAAACCGGCCATTGATTATCTGAATGATAATCTGCCTGCCGGCAGGATAAGAAAAAAGGTATTCCGGAAGCTGTATGCAGATCCTTACTCAGAGCTCTCACAAAATATATGGCTGATAACAAAGGGCCCCCAATTTAAAATGCCGGGTGATCTGAGGGTGAAAAACAATAAAGGAGTTGCTCCCCGTTCTTTCAGGATCAGGTGGTGGGAAGAACCCTATGGGAAAACATTTCAGGATATCTCTTTTGAAAGTAAGTACAGATTTCCTTCATATACGGTGCCCGGCCAGATCCTTCCGGTTACATACCCTTATGATTCAGGAGAACCCATTTTGTTTTTCGGCCATTATTGCCGTTTCAGCGGACCTCATATTATCCGTCCCAATCTGTGTTGCCTTGATTCCTGTGTTAATACGAGCAAGACATTAACTGCTTATCAGTGGAATGGTGAAAAAAAACTTTTGGAAAATAATTTAATACAGATAAGTAATAAATGAGTCAAAATTAAACCTTTTCCGGAAGATAATCAGAAAATATTACCTGTAAAAATTTTTAAACCTATTGCAGAAAAAAAAAGAAAGTATATATTTGCATCACCTTTTCCGGGAGGCTGTTTGGAATAAAAAAGGAGTGTTCTTAAGATAGAATATTGATATTAATGTAATATTGGTGGCGTAGTTCAGTTGGTTAGAATGCCGGCCTGTCACGCCGGAGGTCGCGAGTTCGAGTCTCGTCGTCACCGCAATAATGAAAAAAATAACCTGAGAGTAATTAATCTGCTCTCAGGTTATTTTTTTCAGGTATTAATCATCACCGCGCCTTGTTTCGATCAGGACAACCCCGTTTGCACCGCGTGAACCATAAATGGCAGCCGTACCGTCCTTTATAACATTTATACTTTCAACCTGTGTCGGTGGTATGGTACTGAGAACACTACCGTCAACCATTACGCCGTCAACAACTATTAAAGCTGCACTGCTAAGATTAAAAGAGTTGACACCGCGTATTATGACTTCGTTATTTATTACCTGTACTCCTGCAAACCGTCCTTCTATCAATTCAAAAATATCACTGTACTGCGAAAAATCCATATCATTTTTATTCAGATTTGCAACAGCGCTTAACTTTTCAACGTTGGAAACATGTCCGTATCCAATAGCATATTCACGATTCTTTTCTCCAGGTTTCATTTTCAGGTTAACAGCCGCATATTTGACTTTTTCATTAAGCTTTACTTTTTGATTAAAAAATCCATTAGCGCTTACTCTGAGTTTGTCTGAAAGGCCGGTGTTAATTGTAAACCTGCCCAGTGTATCAGTATGAACAACCTCCTTTGTACTTGCCACTTTTACCTCTGCATCAATCAGCGGGATACTATCGAAAGTGGTTACTATACCGTGAATAATCCTATCCTGCCCCGAGGCAAAACCGGAAATGGCAAGGGAAATTATCAAAATAAAAAAATTCAAAACTATCCTTTTCATGGCTTTACTCCCAATTAATTTAATTTACTATCTAATACAAATTTATAAAATAAAACAATAACCATGCCGATAATGTTTAGTTTGTTAGTCACTCTTTTGTGTTGACTATCTGTTTGATACGATAAGGTTTTTTATGCTGTGATTCGTAATACGTACGCATAAGTAATTCAGCGATTATTCCAATGGTGATGAACTGTATTCCTCCCATTACCAGAAGGATTCCAAGTAAAAGAAGAGGCTTCCCCCAGATATCCTGTCCTAATATTTTAAGCACCAGCATATAAATATTTATTGTTATACCTATTCCAAGAGTAATTATTCCGAGGCTTCCGAAAAAATGCATCGGCCGCTGAAGATATTTTTTAAAGAACAACATTAGAATCAGGTCACTTATAACTTTGGTAGTGCGACTAAGATTATATTTTGAGCTTCCGAATTTCCTGGGGCGGTGATTTACGTTAACCTGGGTAATGCGTGTAGCGCCTTCAAGAGTGATAAGCACAGGAATGAATCTGTGGAGTTCGCCATATATGTGAATATTTTTAATTGTCTCCCTTGAAAAAACTTTTAGAGTGCATCCAAGGTCTTTCATTTTTGTGCCGGTGGATTTTCTGATCATATAGTTTGCGATCCTGGAGGGCACCTTACGAAGAAACATACCGTCATTCCTGTTCCTTCTTACACCTGCAACCATATCCCATTCCTCTTCTTCTGCCATTTTTAACATATGTGGGATGTCAGCAGGATCATTCTGCAGATCGCCATCAATCAGGGCTATAAAGTCTCCTCCTGCATGGTCAATTCCAGCCTGAAGGGCAGAACTCTGGCCGTAATTACGTTTTAATTCCACCAGAGTAAACCTGTCGTCTCTGATCTTCATGATCTCCTGCCTGGTGCCATCAGTAGAACCGTCGTCCACAAATATAGCTTCAAAGTCTGTTCCGTCAAGGGCAGATATGATTTCTTCCGAGAGTGGTTTAATGTTTTGTTCTTCATTGAATACACATATGACCAGGGAAAGTTTTTTTTTCATCATTAACGGTTATGAATATTTATAAAATTTTAACATTATCCGGGAGAATTAAATTTCCATATAAATGAAATCCGCATAGTATTGTGCTGCCATTCCCGCAATCCGTTGATATACTGAATTCGCAATGCTCTTTTATCAAAATCTCTTCTGACTTCAAAGTTCAGCTGCATTGGTCTGTCACGTTCGTTTTTGTATCCTGAATAACCTGACAGGCCTGCTGAAAATAACCATCTTAGCTTACTGTAATCTGCTCCAATGTTATACATGAAAGCATCATTCTGGAGCCGTAGTTCGTCATTGGTTTGCCATGAGTAGAATCCGGCACCCCAGAATGGTCTGAATCGGCCCTGCATTTTATTTCCTATAGCTTTTGAGAAACTCAGGTCGAAAAAATATCCAGGGCTGTCACTATAACGAGCAGCGGCCAACTGATTGCCCGAGGCAGTTTTTGTGCCAAACCGGAATAAAGTGTTTGGAAATTTGCGGTTTTTCGATATTTGAATATCAGTGCAAAAACAGAGATCTCCCATTGCCATTCCTTTACCATCCTCATCTCTTGATATTCTTTCATTTCTTATCTCTTCAGAGTATGCAAAGTGTTCGAGCACTACCCCGTATATTTCTACAGCAATTTTATTATCAGCAAAAGGAATAAAAGCCCTTAAGGAAATATCTTGTGTCGGATCACCAGGCAGAAAATGGCCGGATGCGGTGATACTTATTTCGGGTGGCCCTGTGATCAATCCCTTTTTTATTGGTGGTACAGGCAGAGCATTAGGACCGAGATATCCGGGAGAAATTTTCATCCAATTTCTCCATCCAGGATCTCCTGGTTTCCAGTCATGTAGCTCATTCCACCAACCATAGTCTGCATCCGGATCCTGTCCGTAGAAGAACAGAGGCATTATTAATAAAAATCCGGTAAGCAGCACTTTCATATTTTTCAGTTTAAATTTTGAGTGAACTCCCAAAAGTATATTTTATCATCAAATTTAATGATATATAAAATAAGGCGCCTGATTTTTAAAAATATTTTGGCATGGGGTTTTTACAAAACTTATTGATTCATATGTACCGTCAGATTGCTGCAGATAGCACCAATGAGGGATTTTTTTTAATATCAGAGTGAAAAATTATAATAATCGAATTTATTACAATCCGAGTTTCTGCTTTATATCCTGGGGAATAGCATCCTCATGCACCATAATACTCATGGTTTTATATTTCATATATGGCTTTGACGCATAGAGATAGCCATCGTACAGGTTATACTCCCCCCATGAGTTTTTTACCTTATAAAACGTCTGGCCGTTCTGATCTTTGGCAAGGCCAATAATATGCATGCCATGGTCATCGGTAGTCTGGAAATTATCGAATGCTGTCTGCCGCATTTCCTGGGTAACCTCCATCTCCGGAACTGGTTTTTCAAGTTTGTACAATTCATTTTCACGTTCTCTTTCAGGTAATGATTCCCAACGGGCGATCTCAGCATCGGTCATATCAATATCGGGTGCAGCCGGCAACACTGCAACTCCTTTATTACTGGATGCAAAACCTTTCTCACTCACATCGGTTGCCCATGCTACTGTATATCCGTTATTGAGCGAATAGTCTATTATCTCCTCGAGTTCATCCAACGGAACATTATACACTTCGTCCCATGACCAGTTATCAGGTATTTCAATGATAAATCTGGAATAAAAAGGATGATGAGTATAAGAAGTGATCTCTACATAATCATCTATATTCAGATCTAAAAATTCATCGGCAAAACTTTGCGGGCTGTACTTTTTGCCTTCATATTCAAATCTTTGGGGCACTTCACCCAGATATGAGTCAAGAATAAGTTTAAATGCTTCATGCCATGCTGTGGAAAGTTTATTGTTTTTATTTTCCACGACTGCGTCAACAAATTCACGTAAAACACGGTCCATCTCACCATGAACATGCTTGTCTTCCCCATATTTTAGTCCGTTATACACTGACTCGGGAACAATCCCATATTCTGAAATGATATTGGTTACATCGTGGAAAGCTCCTCCGGCAGAGAAATTAAGATTCCCGTGAACCCGGACATACTTTCTCGCTTTCTCAGAATATGTGTGCCAGACAATAAACATTTCGGAAAGATTGACCCCGGGTTTACCCAGCCTGAGCATTTCTGATTCAAGAAAGGATAATCCGGAAAAAGACCAGCAGGTGCCTGACCTGTGCTGATCTTGTACAGGCGTAGCCGGCAGGACCAGCGTATCTTCAAATTTATATACTGACTTTTCCTTTTTTGATTCCTCTTTGGCAAATGATGGTATCGAAAAAGATATAAATATTGCCGTAATTAGTGCATATTTCAATTTCATATTAAAAATCTGTTTTTATTTGCCCAAAAATAATAATTATAACTACTTGAGAAAAAATTGACTTACTCTTTTTCAGTTTTTTCTGACATAAAATACTAAATAATGTGAATGAATTATTATCTGTCTCTATTTAATATTATTTTTGTTATTCAAGAAGAAATGCATGAAGAAGATATTACTGATATTGTCCATTTTGTTGACCGTGAATTTTTCGGCGGAGGCACAATTAAATATTAATCATTATATCAGGGTAGGGCGTACAAGGATTTCCATCGGTAATTTTACCGGCGCTATTGAATATTTCAATATTGTAATCAAATTCAGGCCTCATTTGCCTGAAGCATATTTTTTCAGGGGAGTGGCAAAGCATGAACTGGAGGATTTCCGTGGTGCAATAAATGATTATAATAAGGCGATTGAGATAAAACCTTTTTATCCCCAGGCTTATCTGAACAGGGGAATGGCCTATCATAATCTCGGACTTTTTGAAAAAGCTATTGAAGATTATGACAGGGCGCTTGAGTTTGATCCTGATAATGAATCGATTTATAATAACCGTGGTATTGCTAAATTGTCGCTGGAGGACATTGAAGGCGCTATAGCCGATTATAATAAGGCGCTGAAAATAAATCCCAAATCCACCCATGCCCTTATGAACCGCAGTAATGCCAGGATCGTCCAGGGCAATGTTGAAGAAGCGATTCGTGATCTGAACCAGGTTATAATAATACGGCCTCATTTTGCCGGTGCTTATCTGAACAGGGGACTTGCACGGTTTGAAATGGAAGACTATGCATCGGCGTTGCGTGATTATGACCAGTGTATTAAATTTGATCCGCAAAATGCCCTTGCGTTTAATAACCGTGGAATTGTAAAGCACAAGCTGGAAGACTATGCCGGTGCTATAATGGATTATGACATGGCAATTAAACTGAATCCTGAAATGGCAAGCGCTTATTTTAACCGGGCTATGGCCAGAGAAATACTCGACAGGGAAGGTTATGAACAGGATTACCGTATCGCTGCCCGTCTTAATCCCAGGTTTGATCTTGAGAGCCGTCGTCTTGATGCCCGTCAGCTTGCTCAAAACCAGCAAAGCGGCCAGGGTGGCGGATCTTCTGCAGGACAGGGACAGCAGGGAGGAGGAGCTTCCGGGAGCCGGCAGGGCAAACAGGGCCAGGGTGCCGGAGGCAGCCAGTCAGGCAGTGGAAAAGCCGGCCAGTCTAAGCAGGGAACCGCCTCTTCGGCAGGTCAGTCACATCAGGGAACAGGGAATGCCGGCGGACAAAGTACTTCTAATAAGGACAATTCACAACAAAATGGTAATAAGGATGAAGAAGATAGCGGGCAGAAAAGAAGAAGCCGGATAAATCTTGTTGTTGAGGATACGCGTGACCTGCCGGCGGAAGATGAGGAGGTTGATGACGGAAGGGTTCAAAACAGAAATATCGAAATCGACCTTCAGCCAATTTTTATTGTTTCGGCATTTGAAAAAAATTCAGTTGATTATGAAAGGTTCCAATATTATAATATGACTGTTGAGGAGATCAATATAAAGAATAACTATAATCCGCTTCTTACCATTACCAACAAGCCTGTTGATGAGTATCAGGAGGTATTTGAAAATTTTATCCTTTATTTTAATGCCCGTCTTGATATAAACAAAAGCAGTCATAATTATCTTAACAGGGGTATTTTTAAAAGTCTTACGGGTAATTATAATTCAGCAATGGAGGATCTGGACAGTGCAATTGTCATGGATAATAAACAGGCAATTGCTTATTTTACAAGGGGAAATTGCCGTTATAAGATGCTTGAGCAGATTGAATCCCTTGAAGAGACACATGAAGAGGTGGTAATCCCGATTGACGAACCATCCAGGAATGAACCGGGAGATGAGCCGGTTGCTACTCCTGAGTATGACAGAATACTAAGTGATTACCAGACACTTCTTTATCTAAAACCTGATTTTTTCTTCGGACTTTATAACCGGGCTTACATTAAGTTAAGGCTGGGAAAATATAAAAGCGCCGTTGAGGATTTGAATAAAGCTATTGAGCTTGAACCTGAATTTGCTGAGGCATATTTTAACAGGGGACTTACAAAAATTTATCTAAATGACATTGAGAGCGGGGCTTTGGATCTTAGCCGCGCCGGTGAGCTCGGAATACATGGTGCATATAATATTATTAAACGTTATTGCAACTTATAAGATGTTCAATATTGGTTTAACCTGAAAATAAATTTTAATCAAATGAAGAAGATATTTATTATTGTTATTTTAGTTACTGCTGCAATGATAAGCCGGACGCAGCCTAAAGTAGAACTGATCAGTAATCCTGCTGAAAAGAAAGTAGATGTCCTTATCGGAGGAGAATTATTCACCTCTTACATTTATCCTGATAATATAAAGAAGCCGGTACTGTGGCCTGTGATTACTTCAGAAGGTAATGAGGTAACCAGGCAGTATCCTTTAAAACAAAAAGCAGGGGAACGCGTTGACCATCCTCATCATATTGGAATATGGCTTAATTATGGGAATGTTAACGGGTTGGATTTCTGGAATAATTCAGAAGCTATTCCTGATGAGAAAGCAGATGATTATGGTACAATCTACCATGAATCTGTTGAACATACAGAAAGTGGCAGAGGAGAGGGTACTTTAACAACAACTGCTTCATGGAAAGACAACTCCGGGGAAAAATTACTTCATGAGATTTCCGATTATACATTTATAGCGGATGGCAGGATAAGGATTATCGACCGCACTACCAGACTGAAAGCTGTTAACGGAAAGGTTAACATGACTGACAATAAAGAGGGAATGTATGCCATACGTGTGACAAGGGAACTTGAATTACCTGCTTCAGGCAAGGTGAAGGTAATGGGCTCCGGTGGTGAAGTTGTGGAGGAGGATGCCTCCAAAGTTGCTAATGGAGACTATATCAGCAGCGAGGGCATAACCGGCGGTGAAGTGTGGGGAACACGTGCCCGTTGGATGAAACTGTCAGGTTTAGTTAATAATGAAAAGGTTGCCATTGTTATCTTTGACCATCCGGCAAATGCTGGATATCCTGCGTACTGGCATGCAAGAGGGTATGGTTTGTTTGCTGTAAATACACTCGGCCAGGAAGTGTTTTCTAAAGGTGAAGAAAAAATGAATTTTGTTATCAGGGACGGGGAGTCGGCGACTTTCAGGTACCGCCTGGCCCTATTTGCCGGTGATCCTTCTGTTGAAGAAATAGAAAAGATGGCTAAAGAGTTTCAGATTAAACTTTAAATGGCTTTAAATTATATCTGGATATTTTTTTTCCTTCTGGCTTTTGTCATAGGGCTTGTGAAACTTCTGTTTCTGGGTGATGCCAATGTTTTCCCTGAAATGGTGAATGCCACTTTTGACATGGCCAAAACAGGATTTGAAATATCACTCGGTCTGACCGGGGTATTAACCTTGTGGATGGGTATTATGCGGATAGGGGAGAAGGGAGGTATTGTCAAAGTATTCTCACGTCTTATAGGGCCATTCTTTAATAAGCTTTTCCCTGAACTGGGGAAGTCTCACCCGGCATATGGTTCAATAATGATGAATATTACTGCTAATATGTTGAACTTGGATAATGCCGCAACGCCGACAGGATTACAGGCTATGAAAGAGATGCAGGCAACTAATCCTGATAAACAAGTTGCTTCAAATGCTCAAATCATGTTTCTTGTGCTGAATACTTCCGGATTAACCTTGTTGCCTATCAGTATTATGGTTTACAGGGCCCAGATGGGAGCAGTCAACCCTGCCGATATATTTATTCCCATCATGCTGGCTACCTATTTTTCAACTTTAGCCGGTATGATCTCAGTTGCTGTTTACCAGAAGATTAATCTTTTTGATAAAACAGTACTTCTCTATCTGGGGGGATTAACACTGGCTATTGTAGGCATTATTTGGCATTTTTCATCACTTGATAAAGAAGTTATTACCAGGGTCTCCAGTTTAGCAAGCAATTTTCTGCTTTTCTCTGTCATTATTGTTTTCATTTTAATGGCATTATTTAATAAGGTCAATGTTTACGAAGCATTTATTGACGGGGCAAAGGATGGTTTTAAAACTGCGGTGAAGATCATTCCCTATCTGGTTGCCATTCTTGTTGCCATTGGTGTTTTCAGGGCTTCAGGGGCTATGGAATGGTTCATTTCCGGATTTACATGGATTTTTGAGCAGGCCGGGGTTAACACGGATTTCACTCCTGCATTGCCCACAGCCATGATGAAGCCGCTTAGCGGAAGCGGAGCACGGGGGATGATGGTTGATGCCATGAATACTTATGGCGCTGATTCATTCGTAGGCCGCGTAGCCAGTACTGTTCAGGGAGCTACTGATACTACATTTTATATCCTTGCAGTCTATTTTGGATCTGTCGGGATCAAGAATACCCGTTATGCTGTTGTTTGCGGATTAATTGCCGACTTTACTGGGATAACTGCAGCCATACTCATGGCATATCTTTTCTTTCATTAAGATTCTATGGTAAATTTTCCACTGATTATACCATCATGCAGATAAGGCGTTCTGCACATATTACTATTTAAAAGCTGTTTATTGCGTATCTTATTTTTAAGAGTTTTTCTAAAAGTCCTTCAAGTAAATCCAATTTAAGCATATTGGAAGCGTCGGATTTAGCATTTGCCGGATCAGGATGTGTTTCAAGGAAAATACCGTCAGCGCCGGCGGCAATACCTGCCCTCCCAATAGTTTCGATCATTTCCGGCCTGCCGCCGCTGACTCCTGCCGGCTGGTTCGGCTGCTGGAGAGAGTGTGTTATGTCAAGCACAACGGGTACTCCCAGTCCCTGCATTTCCGGGATACTCCTGAAATCCACCACTAAATCCTGGTAACCGAATGTAGTGCCCCGCTCAGTCAGTATAATTTTTTTATTACCGCTGTTTTTTACCTTATTTACAGCATACTTCATTGCCCCGGGTGACAGGAACTGGCCTTTTTTAATATTTACGAATTTACCCGTATGAGCTGCTGCAACCAGGATATCAGTCTGGCGGCACAAAAAGGCCGGTATCTGAATAATGTCAACATATTCAGCAGCCATTGCAGCTTCTTTCGCAGAATGTATATCAGTAATAGTGGGAATGCCGTAAACTTCCTTTACTTTACGTAAAACCTGAAGTGCTTTTTTATCTCCTATTCCGGTAAATGAATCCAATCGTGACCGGTTTGCTTTCCGGTATGATCCTTTGAATATAAAAGGTATATTTAAACGGTGGCATAATCCGGCAATATTACCGGCAATCTCTATTGCCATCTGTTCTCCCTCTATTACACAAGGGCCTGCTATCAGAAAAAAATTATCACTCTCCGTGAAACGGAGTTTTTCAATACGGGGTATCATATCATATGAAAAAATTTCTGTTATAAGTTACCTCATTTTTCAGAAATTGGTATAGTCCCAATTACCCCGGTAAGCACGTCCTGTCAACAGGTTAGCAAAGTCATCTCCTTTGAATTTTTCCTGCTCCGGATCCCACAGCAAAGGACGTTGCAGTTCGTAGGCGATATTAGTTACATTACATACTGAAGCTGTCCTGTGTCCGGTTTCAACATCAGATATTGGCTTAGTGCGGTTTCTGACGGCATCGATCCAGTCCTGGTAATGATTGTCACTATAGTAAACTCTTTTATCATCCTTTTTTAATTCCGCTTTGGCAAGATTTACATCAGGGAAGGTTCTCAGAAAGCTTCGGCTTACTTCAATTCTTCCTTCAGTGCCAATGATCTGGACAGCATTGAAATCGTCTTCAGTCCCCCATTGTTTGTGATTAACCCTGACACCGTTCCCGTATATCATTGTCAGGCCGCTATCCTTTTCCGGTTCTGCAGGTGGAAGGAACTGTACAGGACCTGATTCATCCATATTCAGAGCCCATTGGGCAATATCGAACATATGAGCTCCCCAGTCAGTGATGAGGCCTCCGCCAAAGTTACGATATCCGCGCCACCAAGCCCATGGTCCTTTTACATCAGTTGGAGCCAGAGTTTCATGGTATCCACGGTAGAGAGAAGGCCCGATCCATTCGTTCCAGTCGAGCCCTTTAGGAGTCTCCTGTGTTGGCAGGTCACACTGTTTAACAGGCTCACCCACGCTTACATTAATTTCCCTGATTTCACCGATATATCCGTTACGCACCAATTCAACAGCATGACGGAAATCTCGCCACGAACGCTGCATATTGCCGGTTTGGAATACCCTGTCGTATTTTCTTGTAGCATTGACCATTGTCCTGCCTTCAGCCACTGTTAGTGCAAGCGGCTTTTCACAATAGATATCTTTCCCTGCTTTAGCGGCATCCACAACTATCTGCGCATGCCAATGGTCAGGTGTGGCAATAACAACTGCATCTATATCCTTCCTCTCCAGCAATTCACGGTAGAAATGGTATTTATCCACTTTCGTGTTTATACCTTTGGCTGCATTGTTTTTATCAGCAGCATCTGCAAACAGGTCAAGTTTATTTTTATATACATCGCATGCGGCAAGGGTAACTGTCCCCTGGCATTTTCCAATATTATTCAGCAGAGTGTAAATCTGTTTACCGGTGCCGATGAAACCAAGATTAATACGGTCGTTGGCAGCCACAAAGCCCTTGCTACCCATTACGTGGCGCGGGATGATAGTTATGGCAGCAGCACCGGCAGCTGCTTTACCGATGAAATTCCTACGGTTAATTTTATTCATATTCTTGAATTTAAATTATAAAAAATATTATATATATCTATTCAGCATCTTTTGCACAACGAAAACCTGTATTGAACAGTGACGTTTCATGCGAATTCATTGACCTTCCTGTCACGGTAAAGCTATACTCTCCATTCTGGTCGAAAAAGAAGGAACCACTCCTGATTACCTTAACTTTGGGATCTTCCGGGAATTGCATATTGCTGCCGGGATAAGGTTTATAATTATCGGCACACCATTGCCATACATTGCCCCCCATGTCTGTGAGCCCCGCTTCATTTTCCCCAAAAGCTCCTGCAGGGGATGTATAAAGGTACCCGTCCTTCACTTCCGGCTCATTTATTGAGCCCTGCCATGTATTGGCAAAGTATTTTCCATTTTCAGATACTTTATCTCCCCAGCTGAATCTGTTGTCTGATTTTTTCCCGCTGCAGGCAGCATATTCCCATTCTGCTTCTGAGGGAAGACGCTTGCCTGCCCATTCTGCATAAGCAACGGCGTCATTCCAGCTTACATGGGTAACGGGATGATCAGGCTCAGCATCAGGCCCCGACGGGCCGAAAGGTTTACGCCATGTTGCACCGGGCAGAAGTTCCCATCTGTTTTGATCAAGATTGAAAACCCCTGAATCTCCGAATTTTTCTGCTTCGGTTTTGTATCCTGCTGATTCAATGAATATTTTGAATTGTTTAACTGTTACAAGATTTTTGTCTATAGAAAAAGGTTTTATGTTCACTTTATGAACGGGTTGTTCATTTGGAAGTCCCTTTTCAGATCCCATTTCAAATGTTCCGCCTTTAAAGTAGATCATTTCGGTTTCTTCAATTGCTTTTTCGGCTGAAGGACTTACATTTTCCGGTTTATCAGGCTCCTTTTTAACTTCTTTTTTTTCTGTTAGTATTTGTTCCGTGGGCTTTTCATTTTCTGACTTTGTCTGCTTTTTACCACCGCAACCTGTCAGAAAAAAAATAAGAGTGTACAAAATCAAGATCCTAATTTCCATAATAAGTGTTAAAATTATTTATTTATAATGATATCATATGGAACTCGCATAAGTATTAAATCATATTTCCGGACAATTTTACAACCATGCTCATTTCATTTGAAAATGCTGTTATACTCATTCAGCCATGCTTTTTACATTAAATGCATATAGCATATATGAGATTTTTAAGCACTGTAAAAATGCGGTTTTTTATTATTTATTCAAAATTAAAATTGGTAATAATCATATAAATTATAAAGGATAAGAGACGGTATATCTGCATTTTTTCGTATTTTTATTAAAAAAGATTATTTTCATTATCGTAGTTTTGCAGTTTCCCGAAATTTTCGCACATGGTTAATTTATACATTTTGATCGCATACTTTAATCAAATTTTGCTTAAGACTTTATACTTCAATATAATAAATTTAAAGAGATGAAATGAGCATCTAAAATATTTACACCCAAGAGTATGATTAAAACTCATGCGAGTTCCATACTATACCTTTGAATATTAACAATTTTAATAGTATGAAATTTAATTCATTAAATAAAATTATAACCTTTTGTCTGATACTATTTTTTGTGACAGAAGGCTGTAAGTCAAAACAACCTATGGATAGTGGACTCGTTGATTGTCTCTTGGAAAAGATCAGGGAAAAGGAGATATGATACCGGTAAATTAATTTGGGTTAGGCAAAATGTATAATAGCGGCAATTCGAATAATCTGTCAGGGAAAAAATTATTATTTGTAATTAATCCAACTGCGGGATTAAAACGGCAGGATTATTTTTCAGCGGTTCGGGATGCTGCTGATGATTATGGTTTTCAATATCTGATTTACAAGACCACAGGAAAGAATGACGGCAGGGAGATCCGCCGCCATATTGAGGACTTTAATCCTGTAACAGTTGTTGCTGTTGGCGGGGACGGAACCATTAATCTGGTTGCAAAGGAGCTTTTGGGATCCCGTATAAATCTTGGTATAATACCAGCCGGATCTGCAAATGGCTTAGCATATAATCTGGGTATTCCGGATGATTTTAGTGAAGCTATGAAGATAATCTCGGTGTCTGCCCCTGAACCATTTGATGTTATTAGTATTAATGATAAATATTATTGTCTTCATTTAAGTGATATCGGTATAAACGCAAGAATAGTAAAACGTTTTGAAAAGGAGGGGGATAAAGGACTTATAGGATATGGCAGGCAGCTCTTTAAGGAATTATTTGAAGACAAAACCTATTTCACCTTAAAGCTTGAGGTACCTGGAAAGTTTATCCGAAAACTAAAGGCAGAAATGCTGGTAATAGCTAATGCGGAAAGTTTTGGCACGGGGATGATAATAAATCCCGGGGCCAGTTACAATGACGGCCAGTTTGAAATTATTATAATCAGGCCTTATCCCTGGTGGTTTGTTTTTAAATTATTGTTTGCCTCTGTTACCGGCAGGTTCAACAAAATGAAATATATTAAAGTTTTTTCATTGAAGAAAGCCAAAGTAATTCTTAGTGAACCTGAAGAATTTCAGGTAGATGGTGAAATAATACCTGATGTATCATCGCTAAAAATCAAAATAATTCCCGGAGCTTTGCAGGTATTGGGCGCTTAAATAAAAATAACTCACAAATTGTATTGCAACACAGGCAATAGCATTGCATCAGGCCAGCTTCTCATAAGCTTTTTTTATTTTATTATAAGTATCGGAGCTTATAGCGCTGAGAGGCGGGCGAAGTTCATTTTTTATTATTCCCTGAATGCTGAGAAGCGCTTTTACGCCTGCGGGATTACCTTCTTTAAAAAGCAGTTTGAACAATTCAAGTAATTCTAAATGCTGATCCCTTGCATCATCAAAATTGCCCTTGAGGGCTTTATGTATAAGATTACTCACTTTTGCAGGAAGAGCGTTGGAAACAACTGAAATGACCCCCTTACCGCCAATTGATATAAGCGGCAGTGACATAGCGTCATCTCCTGAAATAACTGAAAAATGATCAGGTGCATATTTACATATCTTTGCCATCTGGGCAATATTGCCCGAAGCCTCTTTAACAGCTACTATATTATCAGATTCATTAGCAAGCCTTATAACTGTTTCTGCCTTAAGATTTACACCGGTCCGTGAAGGTACATTATATAGTATTATAGGCACCGGACTTTCTTTTGCAATTGATAAATAATGTCTGAACATACCTTCCTGGGAAGGTTTATTATAATATGGAGTTACAATCAGAAGAGCATCTACACCTTCGAAATTAAAGTTATTGATCTGCTTTATGATCTTATTGGTGTTGTTTCCTCCCATGCCTGCAACCAAAGGCAGGTCAGATTTTTGCTTTATGAATTCCACTATCTCCTTTTTCTCTTTTGATGTAAGAGTTGGTGTTTCAGCAGTTGTGCCAAGGGCAACCAGGTAGTCTGTCCCGCCTTTCAACTGATTCCCGATGATTTTTTCCAATCCGTTAAAATCTATTTCCTTGTTTTCCCTGAAAGGAGTAACCAATGCTACACCAGCTCCTGTGAAAAGTTTATCCATATGGTATTAATTATAAATTATAAAATAACTTTTATTTAATTTTTTTAAGCGGAATTCTATATCATTTTTTCATTCAACTGACTAAGATAGAAAATTTGTTGTTTTGCAAGATAGAGTGCATCCAGTTTACCGTTAATTTTAATATTAAGATCAAAGAAATTATTTTCATCCGGTGACCATCCTGTCTTGAATTTTGCTCTGCTGAGTGCAGTTATATAATCCAGTACCATGTTTTGCTCAAGGGCAATATTCATAAGAAGGTCAAACTCCGTATTAATGAAATCATCTGCGATTCCCTTTTTAGGGAAACCCATCCAGTTAATGCCCTTTGATGTTATTATGTTTGTCTCTGATGATTGCTCCGAATTTTCAATATTCACACACAAGTTCCTGAAAATAGCCTGCTTTTGCAAAAAATAATTATATAAAAAAATATATGCTTCGTTTTGAGATGGCTGCCACAATACTCCTACCTTTTTAATTTCATCAGGATGAGGCAGTTTTACATGGCGATTTAATGGTCCAGCCTTTTTTCGAAGTTTCCTGTAAGCATATTTGGTTAACAATTGCATCAAAAATATATTAAAAAAATACCTGAATGATAGTTCTTCAGTTAGTTATTGAAAGTTACATTTTTTCAGGGAGATTTTTCCCTGGTTAGACGTTCTTTTTCCTTTCTTCTTAGTATTTCAAGATATTCGTAAGTCAGCGGACGATATTGTGTATCATATGATTCAAGAGCCCAATAAACAGCCTTGTCCAGGTTGCCAAGTATTTCATAACATACAGCAATATTGAACTGAGCCTTGCTCTTCAGTGATTCGGAGTTTGTATTTTCAATAGTTTCTTTTAAGAGGGTTACAGCTTTCTGGCATTCACCTGTATTTAAGAGTTCTGCGGCACGCTGAATATTTTTATTGCCTCCTGCAAAGTATTTTCTTCTTTCAGTATGCCATTTGACAGCAATTTTATCTGATAGTTCAAGGGCAACCGCAATACCTGTTTCAGTGAGCGCCTGTTTAACGGGAGTGAAATGTTGAAAAAGTAAGCGGGCGGAGTGATCTGCATCCTCCCATAATAGTGTGTCTCTGATCCACTCACTGAGAAGTACCGACTTATTTTCAGGATAATATACCCTGAAAAGAGCTTCGTAATATATTTTCATTTCAGCAACAGAAGCTGAATAGAAACCGTTTTGATATGGATCATAATAGGTCTTATTATCATATTGAGATTTAATTCTCGTTTTGAGATGGTCAAGCGATAATACCGCATCAACATCAAAGCTTTGAGTAAGGTTTTCAACTTTATCCCATGACAGCAGTGATGGTTTTCCTGATTCTCCTGCCGGTTCTATGAAACGTTTCTTCGGTATTACAAAATCGTATCGTCCCGACTCAAAAAGTAATTCCCCCAAGGCCTTTAATGTAGTATCAGCCATTTGAAAATCATAGATGACCGTATCCATGTCAAACCGCTGCTTATAGAATAATTTTTGTAATGAATCAGAAGATACATTTGTATAATTC
The DNA here is from genome assembly GCA_964540755.1 of uncultured Prolixibacteraceae bacterium. Lineage (GTDB taxonomy): Bacteria > Bacteroidota > Bacteroidia > Bacteroidales > Prolixibacteraceae > JAAYJR01. Next base: position 26,154 of record CAZIOB010000104.1, read on the forward strand.
TGATCAACTGTCTGAGATACAATTGCCAGACTCTGAACTGCCGGCGGGAGTTCCTTTGGCGAAGGATTGGGTATGTCAATAAGCAATGAGTTAGTGGATACGCATGAGAAAGCTGTTACTGATATCAACAGCAACAACAGGTAGTTCCTTTTTTTTACATTTTTTAATATCATTTTTTTCTCCTTAATAAAGGCCCCAATATTTCCTCAAAAACCATTCCACGCCCAGTAGTGTTGATAAAACAAAAAACAACCATCGAATGTTTAGTAACTCATCTATCATGCTCTGAAGATAAGTTACAGATTGCAAACTTTTACTGTCAGCCAGCCTTTTGTCAATTTCTTCCGCCTGTTCCGGAAACAGAAAATCACCCCCGCTGCGGACTGCTAACTGATATAGTATCCGGTGATTGGCCCGTGTAATTATATTTTCGATATTGACAGCAGTAATTGTAAAACGGCCTTCTTCAGAAAAAGTTTCCTGTCCGGCTGTGACCTCTGCATTAAAAATATAGTTTCCTACGGGTAAATTGCCTGCATTCAATAAGTATTCCTCTTCTGACACATCAAATGTAAAATTAAATTCTTCACTTTTTTCATTTTTGATTAATATTGTTATCTCAGCGTTGGAAATTTTTTCAAAGGCTTCGTTATAAACCTCAGCTGTCATTATTACATCTTCAATCTCATCATAAACAGATTTATAATCTATCATGAAATTATCTTCATTTTCCCGTAATGCAAGGAATTGCACCAGCTGAGTGATCAATTCGTTGAATTCTTTATGTGACCGGTTTAAATAGTAATTATATATTCTCCATTTCCATATTCCCTCGCCAAAAATTATACCCGTTTTTTTCCCCTTCATTATTCCGGTGGCAAGCAGAGGTTTTTGTGTTTCTATGTTATTCAGTTTCTGATAGAGCAGTATATCGAACCGGGGGTCAATCCGGTAATTTGCAAATGGCACCTGTAACGGAGGCAGTCCGGGTATCAGGCTTTTAAGGTCTTCACTAAGATTAAAAGTTGCAAAAGAAGAATTTACAACAGCCTGTGCTTCTTCACGGGATCCGGCAAGTGGATTAATATCTATTCCCTCGGCAATTGTGTTCATCTGAGGGAGAAAAGTCTTATTTCCGATAATAAAAAGAACAGGGACTCTCAGGTTTTTGCTTTCAGTTATCAGATTGGCCATTGATTTAGCCGGTGTTGGCAACTGATTCATAATAATCAGGTTAAACTCGTGTATGTTGGAAGGGTAAGGTTCTTCTGTAAATACAGATACCTCAAATGACTGCTGTTGTTCCAAAGTATTTTTGACAGCGCCGATATCGGGATGAGGACCATCTGAAATAATCAATATTTTTTGTTTATTCTTTAATACATTTACTACGAATTCAGATCTGTTGTTTTTTATATTTCGTTCATTTTTCAGAATTTCTATATTGGCTGTAAAGTGTTTTAGTCCGGCTGCACCTGCATCAAGGATGAACTCGTCAGAACGAAAAAAATCATTATCAGGCGGTGTGATTACTTTTTCAGCCAGAATATCCCCGCCCTGTTTTATTGAAAGTTTTAGAGGCCTGCCTTTCAGCTTACGGAATTTAGTATTTATCTCAACAGGAAAACTGTTGCCTGAAAAGGCAGTCCGGTTAACCCTCACATTCTGAATAAGGGCATCAATGACCTCTGTCGTGTCTCCAAGACCTATTGTATAAAACGGGAAATTAACATCGTGCAGCATATTCAGGGGATTCAGGCCTTTATTATATAATCCGTCACCGGCAAGTATAAGCGCCCCGATATTTTCATTATAGTGATTATTAAGGATTGTTGATATCAAATTGCTGTAGTCGGATTTTTTACCTGTAAAATTCAGGGTTTTTAATATCTCTGTTTCCTGTCCGAAGGAATAGCTTATAGTTTTATACTCCTTTTGCAGTTGTCTTGTAACTGTTTCTTTAAGGTTATTTATCCTGTCAGTTAGTTCAAGAGAATCGCCTGCAGAAATAACCGATGCGGAATTGTCCCATGCTGTTACAATAAGGGGCGGGCGGATAATCTTTTTTTGACTTCTGATGAAAGGGGATAATAATAATACTCCGGTTAAAAAGAAAGAGAGGAATCGCAAAAACATTAAAAGTTTTAGTCTGCTGCTGCCAATCTCTTCATTTTCCCTGTTCCTGTAATAGAGAGTTAATACAACTGCCAGCGCTGCCAGAATAATTAAAGGCAAAATTATATACCAATATTTAGTTCCAAATGATATCAAATTATTCTATTTTTTTATTCCGTTCCGGCGGATCGGAAAATTACACTAAATCTTTTCAAAATTTATTATTTAACGGTATTTTATCTTCGCTTATTATTTAGACAAAGATACGGAACTGCCAATTAAAACAATATTATTCAGAATGCATAACCTGGAAAAGAATTATTTAAAAGAAAAATATTTTGCATGTGCCAAAAATATCAGCCGTTTATGCTATTTAAGTCATGAAAGATTGTCTCTGATTATCAGAAGGTATTTGGAAAGACCTTACCTGATAGCTGCTAATTTGGCACATCAGACCAGGAGGCACGCTTATGCAATGAGGTAATGGCATTTTTACGTCGGAGAATGTGAGAAGGAATAAATGAGAGAATAATTCCCAGAGAGAGAAGGAATGCAAACTGGATGGTGTGACTTTTGCATAAGATGTCTATGAGCAAGGTGATACCAATTAGAGCAATATTTGCAGCAATAAGTATCAGTGTTACTTTGAGATGGTCGGGGTACAGAGAAAGAAGCCTGTGATGAATATGATTATTGTCAGGTGCAAAAGGAGATTTACCATTCATCAACCGTATTGTAATTACCCTTAAAGTATCAATCAGCGGCACTATCACAAGGCTAAAGGAGAATACAGGGGCAGAATCAAATATGTTTATAATATCAGTGCTGACAGTAAGCTGGTTGAATTTTACTATCAGAGTGGCTATTATTATTCCGATTATGAGAGATCCTGTATCACCCATGAACATTTTATTCTGTTTCCCGAAAACATTGAAGATAAAAAATCCTGCGAGAGACCCGGCCAGGGCAAATGACATCACAGATAACTGAATATGTCCACCCTCAAAAAACCAGATGCCTAAAATTATGGATGCCAAAATTCCGAGGCCTGATGCAAGGCCATCAATACCGTCAATAAGATTGAAAGAATTTATGATTGCCAGCATAACAAAAAGCGTAACCAGGAAACTTGAAAAGGTATTAATCTTGTGTAATCCGAAAAGTCCCTGAAAATCTGTTATCTGAACATTTCCGTAACCAAAAAGGATAATGACTGCAATTATCTGGATTATAATTTTTTTTCTGGCAGATATTCTTACCAGGTCATCTTTAAGTCCGATAAAAAATATGAGAATTAATGCCGCAACCAGGTATTTCAATGTTAAAGTTGTATAACCATGCGTGAATATGAGGGAGTTCATTATAAATCCTATAAATATTGCTACTCCGCCCAAAGGAACAATGGCGGATTTGTGGATTTTTCTTTTTTCGAAGTAATCAAACAGTTTTTTCTCATTTGCAACACGGATTATAGGGGGTATCAGAATAATAACTGATATAAATCCGCTAAAGAAAGTCAGAATGATTATTAAAAGCGTCATCTCTCATATTATTAGAATAGCAAATATAATTAATGTAATTTGATTATTAAAATTATTTAATCATTAGCAAATTAGACGTAACGAATTGATTTACAATAAATAGAATAAATGAATCTATAATACAAAAATTTTACTCAAAATTTATCTTATTTTTAACCAGTAGTTTATGGCTTGAATGATTAATTACTGAGGCTCCTGCTAAAAAGATTATTTGTCAACAGATATCATGAAAATTTAACTGCTTCTTGATTTAGAAGATTGTATTTTATGTTTATATGATTTTGTATTTAATTATATTTACAGGAAATACATGTTTTATATTTTTCGCAGCAGTTTTATTATTAAAATAATGTTAATTTTTTCTTAACAGGCATTCCTGTTTATTCTTTTTGATAAGCTCTCCTGTTTGCATAATTCAGGATGATCAGCGCAATTGCTATAACAATCATGCCACTTATGGAAATCATATCCGGTTTTTCATCTTCAAGGATTATCCAGCTAAGAATAGCTCCTGAAACAGGTATTAGGAATTTCCATACATTAAGGATTGAAACTTTAACTCCCGGGCGTTTCAGGAGAGAGAACCATATGGCAAAAGCTGCGGCTGACAAAAAGCTGAGCCACCCCAGCGCCAGGAAATATTTGAAAGGGAAAGGGCCTGAAGGGATACCCTCTACCGGAAAGGATACCAAAAGCAACATCAGTCCCCCGGCCATCAGGGATCCCGAGCTTAGCACAAGCGGTGAAATACATGCGGGGCTCTTTGATACCAAAACGTTTGAATAGCCGGAAATCAGGTTATTTACCAGTAAAAGGCCTATGCCAAGCAGCTCTGTACCTGCAGATATTGTTGTCATTGTGCGTCCCGATGTGATAATAACTATGCCGGCCACCCCTATAAAAATACTTAATGTTTTTAATGGGGTCATCTTATCATTTGGAAAGGAAAAATGGGCAACTATAGCGACAAAAAGAGGGGATGAACCGATTATCATAGCTGCAAGGGATCCCGGGACCATGTTAATACCGCTGTAGAAAAGGGCATAATGCACAAAAGTATTGACTATGGAAACGAGTAATATGAATTTGTAGTTGCTCTTCAGCTCAGCAAAAAATTTTGCAGGATTGTAAAATAATATGAAAATAATGATACCTGAAATGAAAAAACGGATACCGGCAAATTGAAACGGGGTATGGTACTGAAGCCCGATTTTAACGCCGGCGAAAGCAGTTGACCATAGCCAGCATGCAAGTATTGCCAAAAAAGTTGTACTTTTTAAATAGTTTTTCATACTATATATGTTTTTTTAAAATTGTTTAACACCCGGATCAGTAAGTGATATTCCCGCATAAATATTTTTGATTTTTTGGCTATATCGGCCTCGTCAGGAATATTGAAAGGTCAGGCAAAGGTTCTAAAATATTCTGTAAAAATTTATCCGGCATTTAAAATATGGAACAACAGGGCTAAAAATTCAATCCCAATTTAAACAACCCGGTTTATTTTTATTTACGCCGGCTCTTGTAATAAGAAATAAAATTAAAAATGATTTATTTTGCATCATGTAAAAAATTTTATTCTTATGGGAAAGACTATCGTTAATAATTATAAAGAATTTGAAGCTTTGCTGGGAAAAGAGATTGGTGTTTCCGATTATATAAAGATAACCCAGGAACAGATCAATAAATTTGCGGATGCTACATTTGATTATCAGTGGATACATACTGACCCGGTTCGTGCAGCCAAAGAATCACCATTTAAAAGTACAATAGCTCATGGCTATCTGACTGTTTCACTGCTTACTTATCTCTGGTATATGATTATTGATGTCCGAAATGTCAAGATGATTGTCAATTATGGAATTGAGAAATTACGTTTTCAGCAGCCCGTGCTGGTAAATGACAGAATAAGAGCCCGTGTTTGGCTTAATGATATCCGGAATCTCAGGGGTATTGCAAAAATCCGGGTAAAGATAGTAGTTGAAATAGAAGGGGAAAAAAAACCTGCTTATGATGCCCTTGTGACATTCCTGTATCATTTTTCCTCCTGATATAGGTTAAAGTTGTATCCTCAGTGTTCAAACGGAACGTCAATGATGCTGTTAATGACAAAAAATTAAGAGGGTGGAGTACATGGGTAGTCTGAATGTACTGGAATTCACCAATGCTATGAAACAGTATCCGGGCATAGTATCCGTCGCTATGCTGATTATTGAATAGAGAAGCCTGCATTTTTACTTATGGATTCTCCTGTTCAAGTTTTTCCAGTAGTCCCTTGCATGAATCTTCCAAAAGGTCCAGAACCAGTTCGAATCCCTCTTCACCGCCATAATACGGATCAGGAATTTCAAGATAATTCCATTCCTTTCTGAAGTCTGTCATCTTATATATTTTATTCAGGTCCTCTTCATTCCTGGCTATGTCATTCAATGAATAAAGAATTTCGTCATCCATAGCTATGATCATATCATACAGATCGAAATCCGTTTCGGGATTTATCTGGCGGGAGATACTGTCAAGGTAATATCCCCTTTCTATTGCATGCTGCTGCATTCTGTTATCTGCAGGTTTCCCTTCAAACCAGTTACTTGTCCCAGCAGAATTAACTTTATATTTGTCGCTTATACCCCTGAATTTTAGTAAACCCTTAAAAACTGCCTCAGCGCTTGGTGAACGGCAAATATTCCCCAGGCAAACGAATAGTATTCTTTTTCTCATATGTTTAAAATTTTATAATTATAACAAAATAAATTAATTAAAAATTTAAGAACCTATGGAACCACTTCGTTCTCACATAAATTTTTTTAATCATACTCCTGGATTACGACTTTACCGGGATGCCCGTTTCAGTTCATCAGATACTTTTATCATTCCAGATTTCGTACGAGGCAAGCGCTTGTAATACAAGCATTTCATAGCCATTTTTAACAGTTGCCCCTTGTGCTTTCCCCTTTTTCATAAATGCTGTAACACCGGGATTATAAACTAAATCAAAAAGAAGATGTTTTTCCGTGAGATATTTATAAGGGATCGGAGGAAATTTGTCAACCTGCGGGTATGTTCCCAGGGGAGTAGCATTAATGACAAGCAATCGCCGGCTGATCATATCTTTATCAATATCTTCGTACTTAATCTCATTTTCTTTTAATTCCTCTATTGATGCAGAAATGTAATTTATTTCAAGCTTGTCGAGAACATACCTGACAGCTTTAGATGCCCCTCCTGTCCCCAGTACCAGAGCTTTTTTGTGATAACTTTTAAGAAGAGGGCTCAGTGATTTTTCAAAACCCCGGATATCGGTATTAAATCCTTTTAACTTTACCTGTTCTCCTGACCTGATTATTTTAATAGTATTCACAGCCCCCACTAAGCCGGCATCCTCATTAAGTTCATCAAGAAATTTTATGACTTTTTCCTTATAAGGGATAGTTACATTTAATCCGGATAATCCGGGATTATCTCTTATTATTCCGGGTAGCAGTGATATATCATCTATCTCAAAATTTTCATATTCTGCGTCTATATTCTCCTTTTTAAATTTTTCGGAAAAAAAACTTTTTGAAAAAGAATGAGCAAGAGGATAACCTATTAAACCATATTTTCTGTGAAATCCTGAATGATGAAAATTCATATTCGTTTTATTTTACGCTGTTTTCTTGTTTTGTCAGTTTCTGTAATACGAAAATAAGCAAGAATCCTGTTATGGCCATAATAATAGCAGCAAATAACCATGAATCACTGCCGGTAATTTGTTCAAACATTCCCGGAAGTATATTTTTTTCCATAAGAGGTTTTATTTCTCCACTGGCATCTGTGTATGATTTAGTTACTTCCTTCCATGGCCAGATTTTATTAAGGGAACCTGTCATAAAGCCTGCAAGAACAGCAATTGTAATATTGTGAAAATGTTTTAACAGCCAGGAAAGAAGATTTGAGAAAGCAATAATACCTATTGCGGCCCCTGCAAGAAAGATGATCAAAACATACAGGTCAAGAGTTCCGACTGCTTCCAGAATAAACTTGTACATTCCAAGTAAGACCAGGATAAAACTTCCTGATATCCCTGGTAATATCATTGCACATATAGCAATTGATCCTGACAAAAATATAAACCACCATGATGTATTTGCTTCGGCAGGGGTTATAATTGTAATAATTAACGCAATAACAATGCCCGCTAATCCTGCAATAATAATTTTGAAATCCCATTTTTCTATATTAAGGGCAATGTAAATTGCCGAAGCAAGGATAAGTCCGAAAAAAAATGACCATACCGGTATTGGGTAATTTTCCAGCAAAAATTTCAGTCCCCTTGCCAATGATAAAATACTGATGGCAATTCCAACCAATACACTGCTCAGAAACGAACCGTTAATGGATTTCCAGAATTCAGCAAATTCACCAGAAAAGAGAAGCTTCAGCGCTTTAAAGTTCACAGATTTAATTGAATTCACTAATTCTTCATATATTCCTGTTATAAAGGCGATTGTGCCACCTGAAACTCCGGGGATCACGTCAGCTGCTCCCATAGCCATACCTTTCATACCCAGTATTAAATAATCCTTTAATTTTCGTTTCATAAAAATCCGTTATGTGTTTGAAAAGCAATTAGTAATTAATGAATAACAAATTATAAGTTATGAATAATAAGTTAAATTGCATCACTCTCTGTTTGAATAGAATCTTTCAAGGATTGATCCGTCGTTAGCCTCTTTTGATAATGACTCAATAGTATTTTTGGGAACATCAAATACATCCAGGACAATCAGTCCGTCAAGGCAATTATTGAATTTGGGATCAACGTTAAAGGCAATTATTTTGGAATTCAGTTTGATATATTTTTTTAATAGTACAGGCAGTCCGGTGTTCAGTTCATCAAGGTCGCCAATTACTTTATCGAGCCGGTTGATATCATGATCCATATTTTCCATTAAAATATTAAAATCAGTGTTATCACTTCTGAATTTATAGCTCTTACGGGGCTTAACGTACCGGGCCATTTTCCAGTTGAGGTGGTTTCGCATGATAAACTTAATGATAAGGTCTTTTGAAATTTTTGAATAATTATTACTTATACTTACCGGTCCGATAAGGTAACGGTATTCAGGATTTTTTAGAAGAAAATATAAAATACCCTTCCATAACAGGAAAAGAGGCATTGGCTTACGCTGGTATTCTTTTATAACAAAAGAACGGCCCAGTTCCAGGCTTTCTTTCAGTACCGGTTTAAAGTCATCACTGATACGGAAGAGAGAATGGAGGTAAAAACCTCTCTTGCCATACTGTTCAAGAATCTCTTTTCCCTTACCCAGACGATAGGCTCCTACTATACATTCGTTTTCTTCATCCCAGATAAACATCTGGTGATAATAAAGATCAAATTCATCAATATCAATACTGCGGTTGGTCCCCTCGCCGACTTCCCTGAAAGTGATTTCGCGCAAGCGGCCTATCTCATTTAGTATATTCGGAATATTTTTGGAAGGTGAGCAAAAAGCTGTATAGTTTTTTATATTAAAAAGAGTAAAGTCTCCGCGAATATCTTCTATTTCTTCCAATATCTTTTCTTTTGGAACGGGATCAACTATATCCTGCGGCCTGGAATATGGTTTCAGGTTATAATTGAAAAACCTTTTAACCTCGAGATTCGATTCCATACTGTATGTTTTGGCACGGATAAAACGGCTGAACTGGTATATATCATTGAATTTGTCCTGTTCCTTTACAGTGATGGGACTTCCGATACGGATTTTTATTGTCTTATGTCTTTTATTAAGCAGCTCTGAAGGGAGCCTCACATGTCGCAGTGAAGGATGAATCTTTGCAAAAAGATGGAACAACCTGCTGTTAGTTCCCTGGAAAAGAACAGGAACAACAGGCACTCGGGCTTTCTTTATGAATTTAACCGCAGGAAACTGCCAAACCTGGTCTGTTATATTGTCGAATGTGCCATAAGTACTTAAATCCCCTGCCGGGAATATGCAAAGCACGCCATTATTTTTTAAATGGTTTATAGCGGTCGTAATGCCCGGACTGTTACTGATCCTCCATTCTCCCTTCGATTTATTATTGAAAGGATTATTATTGATAAAATAATCGGAAACGGGATCTATCTTTTTAAGTAAAAAATTACCTACAACCTTTACATCAGGCCGGATGCCCGAAAGGTATTTTATCAGGAGAAGACTGTCAAAACCGCCGAAAGGATGATTTGCTATTATAATCAGCGGACCTTCAACAGGAATTTTCTTTAGTTCGTTTTCATCGAATTCGATTTTAAATTCAAGGTTATTAATAATTTCATTAATGAATTCAATACCTTTTTTTGATGCAATTTTTTCATATATCTTATTGAGTTTATGAAACTTCAAAATATGCATAAGGAACCTGGCAAAGTATTCACCGCCAAATATTGCAAGGGCAGGAGGGGCTTTTATGATATCGGTAAGCTTTAATAATTCCATTATTTAAATCATTCTTTCCCGGGAAAAATATAATCCTTAGAAATACAAAAATAGTATGTTTTTTTTGATTAATCTTTTCCGGACCGGCAAAATTGGTATCTGCAAGGTAAAATATTACCGGCCATATTATTAAATGATATATTTCTTACCCTGCCAGGTATCTCTTTCTTCAAGACGCTTTTCTACCTTTGCCACAAACTCAAAATTTTTGAGGCCCCAACGCGGAGCAATAAGTAATTCCGGTGGCGCCTGACTGACAAAACGTTCCACAATGATATCCGGATTAAGCCTTTCCAGGTAATCAATTACAAGTTCAATGTATTCTTCCGAGCTGAAGATATTAAAATTTCCGGGATTTTTATAATACTGTTTTTCCATAACAGTTCCCCTGTGTATTTGTAAATGATGCAGCTTAATGTTATTGACCGGGAGGGAAGAAATTACATCTGCCTGCTTCAGCCAGTCATTCCTGTTCTCCCCCGGCAGACCGATAATCATATGGGCACAGTTATTTATTCCACGAGATGCTGTCTGTTTCAATGCGTTCACCGAATCAGAAAAAGTGTGACAACGATTCACAGCTTTTAATGTCCTGTTGATATGTGATTCAATGCCGAATTCAATCATGATATACACTTTTCGGCTTAAATCAGCAAGATAATCTAGTATTTTTTCATCAACGGTATCCGGACGGGTAGAAATGACCAGTCCGATTACTTTTGGATTCCGCAGGGCTTCTTCATATAATTTCTGAAGTACCGGCAGGGGAGCATACGTGTTGGTATAAGCTTGGAAATAAGCCAGATAACGCATAGTTTTGTATTTTTTTTCGAAGAACTTAATCCCCTGTTCCAACTGTTCGGTTATGCCGGTTTTCAGATTACAATATGATGGTTTAAATGTTTTGTTATTACAGTATGTGCATCCTCCCCAACCTTTGCTGCCATCGCGGTTTGGACATGTAAATCCTGCGTCTATGGAAATTTTCCGGACTCTCCCGGAAAATAGTTTTTTAAAAAATGTGGAAAAATCGTTATATCGCCTTTTCATATGATTAAAATTAATTATTTTCAAAGGTATCATATGGAACTCGCATGAGTTTTAATCATACTCTTGGGTGATTTTACAATCATCCTCGTTTCATTACTAAAATTAAAGATTTTCAAAGGTATCATATATTTAATGATACTACAGGGTGCCGATTTTATCCTGATGCCCGATTTATTTATTATTATTTTATCCGCTTTCAGAGGATTCACACTTTACATTTACTATTTGAGACAAAGAAATGATTACAGGTTACAAAATTAAATAAATCAGGGTTATAGAAAGACAAAATATATTCATGGAATGTGGTTGTTAAAAAAATAATCAAAATAGTTGATTAATATTCCGGACTGATAATTTCATAAACAAAATCTTATCTCTATTTTTAAACCTGAATATTTAAAGTGAAATCGCCACGGAGTTCTAAAAAGTGCGTTATTGTCGGAATTCATAACAAAGTGTTTTGAACCCGAAGCCTTCGTTACGGTAAAATGAGTCATGTACTATAGTTTAAAGTAATACTATGTTATCTTCAAAAGATGAAATTTTTATAAGGGAATACGGTGCTGATCCTGAAAAGGTACGACAGCAGTTGGAAAACTATAAGAATGGATTTCCCTTTCTTGAAATAGACGAAGCAGCAACAGTCGGAAACGGAATTATTGATCTTGATAATTCACAGGTTGAAGAGAATATTAAAATATATGAGGGGGGAATTGCTTCCGGACTAAAGCCTGTTAAGTTTGTCCCTGCGTCCGGTGCTGCCAGCAGGATGTTCAAAGGTTTGTTCGCAGCATTGAAAGAATGTGAAAAATCAGATGATCCGGATGAAGCTCTGGCGAGAAATGCAACTGCAAGACAATTTCTTGCCAACCGGGAAAAATTTGCTTTTTATAATGATCTCAGGGATGTATGGGAGGCCGCTGATTATGGTTCCGGGAGTTGTAAAAAATGGCTTGATTTTCTTTTGAATAAGGAAGGACTAAATTATGGCTCCATGCCCAAGGGATTGTTGAAATTCCATAAATATCCTGATGGTTCACGGACGCCATTTGAAGAGCATATTGTGGAAGGGGCGGATTATGTTACAGACAGCCGCAGGATTACAAGAATACATTATACAGTATCAAAACAACATGTTGATCTGTTCAGGGAATTTCTCAGTAAGGTTGAGTACAAATATGAGAAGAAATTAGGTATTATTGCTGAAATATCCCTGAGCATACAAAAACCTTCTACTGATGTTGTTGCTGTTGATATGAACAATGAACCATTTCGTAAACCTGACGGTCATTTGTTGTTCCGGCCGGGAGGGCATGGTGCGTTGTTGGAAAATCTCAATGAACTGGATGCCGACCTGATTTTCATCAAGAATATTGATAATGTTGTCCCTGACAGGTTAAAACAAATAACCATTGTATATAAGAAAGTACTGGCAGGATTATTACTTAAATATCAGGAGGAGTTGTTTTATTACCAAAGGCAGTTAAATGAAAAGCATCATGTCGCCCTGGGAAACCATTTTCTTGTCGAGGCAGCTAATTTTCTTGAGAATGTTTTAAATACAAAGCCTTTGGATAATCAGTATTATACGGAAAAGGAAAATCTTTATCATTATCTGAAAAATAAATATAACCGCCCATTACGCGTTTGCGGCATGGTCAGGAATGAGGGAGAGCCCGGCGGAGGGCCTTTTTGGGCAAGGAATCCCGATGGTACTGTTTCATTGCAGATTGTTGAAAAATCTCAAATTGATCTCAATAACACTCAGCAGCAAAACATATTAAAACATACAACCCATTTTAATCCGGTTGACATTGTATGCGGAATAAAAAATTACAGAGGTGAAAAATATGATTTAACCAGTTACACTGATCCCGAAACCGGTTTTATATCAAAAAAATCAGAAAATGGCAGGGAACTGAAGGCACAGGAATTGCCTGGTTTATGGAACGGGGGTATGAGTGACTGGAACACAATATTTGCAGAGGTACCAGTTGAAACTTTTAATCCGGTAAAAACCGTGAATGACCTGCTAAGAGATAAACATTTATAAATTAACAGGTTTTTAATTAATAAAAATTGCTAATTTTAAGGCTTCATTTTTTTGAGGATTAATGGATCAGGAATACAGAGATTATTTTAATGAAGATAATATCAGTGAAGCATTGAATCGCTTTAAAGATTCACTGATGTCGGGCAATAAAAATTATTTCGATGTTTCGGAATTTGAAGGTATTGTCGAATACTTTCTGGATGAGGGCGACATTAATGCTTCCGAGATTGCTGCCAGGCAGGGTATTCAAATTCATCCGGGTTCAGTGCAACTAAAACTAAAGTATGCACAGGTATTGCTTAACAGTGGAAAATACGAAAGAGCCCTGGAATATCTCGACCTGGCTGAGCAGATTGAATCAACAAATCCGGATATTCACCTCATAAAAGGATCAGCATGGCTGACAATAGGGGAAGATGAAAAAGCCGGGGCATCCTTTATGAGGGCCTTGGAAACTGCAGGTGAGGAGAGGGATGATATACTATGTAATATTGGCGCAGCTTATATACAGGCAGGAGAAAAAGAAAAAGGATTAGATTATTATGAAAAAGCATTGAAAATCAATCCTGAAAATGAGATGGCGCTGTATGAACTGGGATTTTTCAGCGATCAGGATGGGGATTTTGAAAAAAGTATAGACTACTATAACCTTTATCTCGATAGTGATCCTTTCAATCATTATATATGGTTCAATCTGGGTATCAGCTATAATAAGGCAGGGGATTTTGAGCATGCTATTGAGGCATATGAGTTTTCACTTGCACTTAAGGAAGACTTCAGCCAGTCTCTCTTTAACATTGCTAACTCCTACGCGAATATTGGAAAGTACAGGATGGCTATAGAAAAATATAAGGAATATCTGAAATACGATCCTGACAATGACGATGCGCTTTGTTATATAGGAGAATGTTATCTTAATATTGAAGAATATAATAAATCGGAATATTATTATCAGAAAGCCATTAAGTTAAACAAGGATAATGATGTTGCCTGGTTTGGCGCAGGACTGATAATGTGGCTGGAAAAAAAGTGGCAGGAGAGTATTAATTTTATAAAAAAAGCTGTAAAGATTGATAAAGTTAATCCTGAATACTGGCTTACCCTGGCTAAAGTATATAATGATTGCGGATTATTTCACAAGGCTGAAAAAGCATTGATCAAAACCGCAGGCCTTGAACCCGGAAATAGTGAGGTATGGCTTACCTGGGTTGACTTCTGTATTGAGAAAGGAGATATTGATAAGGCAATATCAATAATGAAATCAGCAATGGAGACTAATGGGGATGTTCTTCTTAAATACAGGACAGTAGGATTGTTGCTTGAAAGTAAAAAAGATAACGAGGCCTGTGAGTTGCTGGTTGCTGCAATGAAACAGGAATTCGTGCAGCTTGAATATTTGTATGATATATATCCCCAGGCAGTTAAAAATAAGCAAATAAGTGAATTGATTGATAATTTTAAAGGTAAGGATGAAGGTACCTGAGATGATTTATTACTGTCCGGGATGTAGTGTGAGGAACCAGTTAATGGATATCAGTCCGGCCGGAATAATTCCGTCGGTATGTCCCATACCCTCCAGGGGTATTAAAGTTACCTTATTGGTGCTTACCCCCAGGTCTATAAAATCATCATAGGTATTTTTTGATATCTGGTAAGGGACAAAATCATCAGCCGTGCCATGCACTATCCTGGTAGGGACAGAAGTATTCCAGGCGCTTATGCTGTTTGTTTCCAATGCAGATTTTAGTGATGAATAGATAGTATCTGTTTCAAAATTATGCAGATATTCGTCTGTTAGCAATTCAGAAATATTAGTTGTGAGTTCTTCGTTTATCTCTTCACCATCTTTTGAACCGTCATAAAGACCGGGAATTTTTGAAGCATAAGATTCGTTAAAAATAGCGTCAAGCGGGGTTGTCATTTCTCCGCTGTTGATATAACTGTTTGCTATATAACCAAGAAAATAAGGCATTGGATAGGTTTCCCTGTTCCTGATATATTCGTTTATATAAGTGAGATCATAAGGCCCGGCACAGGGAACGCTTGCCATAAGGTCAAATTCCCCGGAATATTCTTGTTCCATAGCTTTTTGCAGATTCATAGTCGCCCATCCACCCTGTGAATAACCGGTAATATAAAATTCATTTAAAAGTCCGATTTTCTCAGTCATGGCAAATTCCCTCACAGCGCGAAGCATATCGATAGTACTCTGAACGGTTGATTCTTTATGCAGATAAGGATGAAACATGTTGTCGGATGAACCAAATCCCAGGTAATCAGGTAGGGAAATAACAAATCCTGTTGACGCAACAAATTCAAGCATCATATACAGGTCACGGTTTGGATTTTCTGTAGGGGCATTACTATGAAGCGTGTTAGTGCCGTTCTGATAACTTATTACGGGGAAATTACCCTCCCCTATAGGTATGCATGCCAGTCCGGATGCCATTTTCTCTTCACCTCTGAAGGTGGTTTTATATGTTAGTTTATAAACCATGATACCATAGGATACCCTGTCGCGTATTTGTTCAATATCGGGATATTCATCAACAAGCTGATCAAATACGGTCTCTACAATAACCGGCAGATATGATTTTTTCAGTTCGTAATCCAGAAGATACTCATTGACAGGTGGTTCTTCGTCACCGTCAAAAATATTGTGGCAGGAGGAAACGAAGATAACTGATAAAATGAGTACGAGTATTTTTGGATATAATTTAGATTTTATGGCATAGTGTTTCATGTTTTTATTTCAAAAATACATTAAAAAATTATATTTACATAGTCTGAATCTGATTACTGTTCATTTTTACTTAATTTGGATAAATTTATCGCATCATTGAATTTTTTTAAACATGCCAGTATCTGTTAGATATCAATATCACAATGGCTTTGAGAGTTAACTGTTAGTTATCTTGTAATCCCAGCGCCTCTTTTATCCCGGAGAATAATGTTTTCCACCAGTAGTTTATTATGGACCTCCGGCTGTCACGGTCATATGTGACCGAAACGGTATCCGGCCTGTTACCTTTGGGATATTTTGAGTTCAGTACAAAATTATTTGCCCAGAATGAAGCAAACCTGGCCTTTTGAAGAACAGGACTGTTATATTCATGAATTGCGATTTTCAGATCCTCATAATTTATATTCATAAACAATACGGAAGAGTTCTCGTCGGCTGAAATTTTAAAATCCAGTAAGTTAAGATAGCCGTTTTCAACAGATATCGGCTCTGCTTTAGTTAACATAACATTTATCGGCTCAAGTTTCATTGGTTCAAGGGATCCCTCTATAGTATGCTTATATCCCGGAGCTGAAAGATCAAAATTAATACGGGCCGACAGCATGGCGTGATTAAATAACCTGGTGTTGGCATTAATAATGAAATGGCTGTTGTCCTGAATAATTTCAGGTATATTTGATAAACCGCCGCCATTCAGCGTCATATCTTCAAATTTAACATATCCGGGCTCATCATGAATACTCATTAATTCACTATATATCAGACAAGATGGCCTGAGCAGCACAGAGTCAAAAAGAAAATGCTGGTCAGTCTGCTTTAAAAGATCCTGCGGCCAGGGCGGACGCTGATCCGGATTCAAAGGGTAACGCTTATTCCTGTATATTTTAAGAACTGAAGGCCCCAGCTCTAAAAGACCTGCAACCAAAATATTATCCTGTAACCATTTTTTCTCATCAATGTCTCTGAGTGTCACATAAGAAATTTCAGTATTGACAATATCGGTCTGGTATCCATCCGTATTCGGGCTTTTACCTTTTTCCATGGCCGGATTAATTCCCAGGTTTATAAGAAGGAGATCATGCCCGGTTGAATTATACACCATTGAGTCTGCTGTAAAAGTGTATCGGCCGTCTTTACTTTGCTTTACCAGATTAGTGGTTGAGATTTCAAATTCTCCTGAGTTAAGCAGGTTAGAGGGTGATTTGTTTTTACTTATGAGGATATCTTTAAAGTTGAGGTTAAAATTATTATCAAAAAGCTGTTTCCTGAGCCAGTTAAAATTCAGTTTTAAATTATTAAAAGAGAGGTTATTTATTTTAATCTGTTCTGTAAGTGTTTCTATAAAGGGATAAAGATCAAGAGTCTGTATGAATTTCAGTGTATCACCTTTAAGTTCCTGGTTTATTTTAATATCAATATCAGGATTATTAACTGTTATTGTGTTAAAATTAAAGTGGTTATCATCAATTGCAGCTGGAAGGTCAAACTCATTAAATTTAATTTCCGGTAAATATATATTAAAATGATTCTCCTTTTCCGAAGGCATGAAAGGTTCCACTTTAAGTCCTGTAAACTCAATTCCCTGCTTATCCCGGTTGTAACGCAGTTCTTCAATTGAAAAATTGTGTTTTTTCTTAAGAGGTATTCTGAAGTCATAAATATTCAGTAAAATATTATTGCTGCTTATTCCCGCATTATTATTCCTGTTATTCTTTATGACAACAGAAGGCATTGACAGGTCGAAACGGAAGTTGGCAGAGGCTTTATTCTTGATTCCCCGGGATTCATAAGTAATTACTTTTCCACCGGTAAGTTTGAGCTCACCCAGTCTCAGAGAATCTATAATTTTTGGGAAAGGTATTTTATATTTATTCAAATCCAAAAATTTTCTTCCCTGTTTTTCAATAAAAACTTCTATACCCGGGGTGACCAGCTCCAGTTTGTCAAATTCAGGTTTATGCAGATAATATGCTTTCTGAAAATCAAAATCCGATATTTTTATTTGGGGTATTGCAATCTTAAATTTTACAGGAAGCTGTTCATAATTATCAGAGGTAATCAAAGGATAGAGATGAGCATCGCTCACTGTCAGCCTCGATTCAGCAGAAGAGATATTAATTTTACCCGTTTTAAGAACATGCACGCCATCAGATAATTCGAACTGTTGATCATTTATCGTTAAATTAAAGTTATCAGAAAACAGGAGCCGTTGTTTTTCCAATTCTTTATTATTAAGTCTGAACCTGTTCAATGATGCTGAAAACTCATTATCGAAAGAGATTGTTTTTCCTTTGCCTGTATGATTAATCCATGTCAGTTTCCCGTTAGCAACTGAAAAACTATCAATGTCAAAGTCTTCTATATAATTAAAGAGTAACTGCCAGAACTCGGTTAATTCTATTTTACCCTTTGCTGCCCTCAGTGTTCCAAAATTTTCAAAATAGATAAGAGGGCGGGAGATATTGAATTGTGAGATTTTAAGCTTTTTGTGAAAAAATGCATTACGAAGGTCTATTCCGTCAAGATTAATAAGAGGGACAGAAATATTAAAAAGTTCTGACCTGTTATATTTCTGTATTGTTTCATAATTAATGTTTTCTGCAACAGGTGAAAGCTTAAGATTTTCAATTTGTACATTTTGGTTCAGGCTTGAGATTGCTATTTTTTTTATATCAATTTTATGCAGATTATCGATTAATTTCAGCTGATAATTTGAAAAAAGCATGTCGAGGGCAGTAGCATAAAAAAATTTATCAGTTCTTTTCACACTTGCTGAGTCAAGAGTGAAATCAGTCAGGCTGAAATCAAAATCAGTCTCAAAATAACCCTGTACCTTTTTATCGTAACGGTTCTGGATGTTTAGCTTCCCTTTCTCTATATATACAAGGTTAGAATATACTCCAAGCAGATAATCCGTCACCAGTTCGAAAAGCAGTCCCGCATCATTCATCTCTTTTGTTTTCTTTAAGTCAAGATGATATTGCAGATGCACATCCGGTTTCGTGATTTTAATTTTGGAGACCGGTAGTATGCGTTTATGATACAAGCTCAGAAAGTCTGCGTTCTCAATATTGACTTCGTCGCATTCGATATTTACTTCAGTACGTGTTGTACTATTTCCGGGAGTTATGGGTTGAATATCTATTTTCCTGACAAACAGCTGATTGGAAAAAGTTGAGACAAATAATGAATCAGCCCTGAAACTATGGTGGTTATCTTCAAGACGGAGATAGTATCCGTCCACCTGCATTTCAAGGTTATCGGCATGGAACATTTTATTAAGGTCCACGGCTGATGTTGAGTCCAGTTCAAATCCTCTCAGTTCAATGTCAATAGATTTAAATTGCTGTTGATATTCATTTAATTCAGGCTGTTTGTAAATTTCAAGGTTTGCTCCGGTGAGGAGAAAGGTATCTACAACCATTTTGGTAAATTGATTACAGACAAGTGTATATAAATCAAAGTTATTTATATCCTCTATATTAAGCTGGTTATATATTTCTTTACGGAAGAATTTAATAACAGGATTTTTAAATTCAAGGAACCTGATACTCAGTGAGTCCTTCATTGTAAATCGTGTTAAGCTTCGGCTCTTAAGGAATACTTCCGGGACATAAACTTCGAAAAGATTTTTTTTTGTACTGCTGTACAAGGGGTTGAGCTTAAATCCCCATGCCCTTATGCCGGAGGTTTTTAAAGAATAGGCGAGGGTGTCGATAGTGAGCACATGCAAACTGTCACCCATATCGTTTTTGAAATCATTCATTCTGATAACGACATCATCAGTTTTAAAAAAATCTGTCTCATTGCTGATCATTGATTTTCCGGTATGGAATCCCATAATGTCAACAGAGACACGGGTTGCGTGTGATATTAAGTTTGAATCGCCAATAGCGCTGTAAAAGCTAAAATCAGCTTCCTCAAGTTCAATTTTCTTTATTGTTATTTCACCGGCAGATTTAAGAAGAGGTTTTATTTTTGAAATAATTTCAGAGGTGATCTGCAAAGAATCAGTTCCAATAAGCTCCCGCCCTTCCAGTTTAAATGACGGCTGTTTGATTTTCACCAGATCACAATTAAATTTTATCTCTTTAAAAAACAGGTTCCGCGATATATTTTCCAGTCTTATCCGTGCAGCTGAAAATGTGTAAAGTGCTTTTTCACTGTTTCCTTTCTGTCTGAAGGCAGGTTTGTAGGGTATTAGTTTTACATTATTAAAGTTAAAAGAAAACGGGAAGAGTTCGCTTTCAATTTTTTCAATTGTCAGAGTATAAGTACCCCCGGATCTTTTTTTTACATATTCTGACAGATAGCCTGACAAACAAGATGGAATAATGAACCAGAGTATTGTAAATGCCCCGATAATTACCAGGAAACCTGATATGGCATACATCCATTTAATAGATTTTATTTTGACTTTTTTTTGCGCCATACTACGACTGGTAATTTTTTACCTAAAGATAGATGATTTTTTAATATTTGTTTTTTCAGGATTATTGTACAGCCTAAAAATTAAATAACTCACTTGTTTGTTTTATCTAAAAAACTTTTAACAGTAAATTAAATTGTTATTTTTGTATATAAATATTATCTGCGGCTAATTGTTATGAAACTGATATTTACTTTCATTGTCTGGTTAAGTGATAGTTTCAAATTAAAAGCAAGTCCGGCAAAAATTATGCTGATAACAGGTGTTCATTGTTTTATATACAAAGCTGTTTTTTGTAATGCCGTTTACCATGAGGGTATAAAGTAAGTAAGGAGGCAAAAAATTTGATTGAACCAATTAATTATTAATTAATATAATTTTAAAATCATTTTTATGGAAAAATTAAAGCGATTAATGTTATTCAATGCCAGTTGTCTGGCCCTTGTTGTAACAGCACTTACATTTGGTACCCGTGGCGGTTTTATCACTCCATGGATGGATGAATTTCAGTTAACAGGAGCCCAGGTTGGCTGGATTGTCGGAACAGCCTTCTGGGGATTCACACTTGCAATGGTTATATTCGGACCCCTGGTTGATGTGATGGGTATAGGAAGAGTAATAGCCGTTGCTTTTGCCTGTCATGTTATCGGACTGGTAATGACCATTTTTGCCAATGGTTTCTGGACACTTTTCTTTTCAACGATGTTCATAGGAATTGCCAATGGGAGTGTTGAAGCTGCCTGTAATCCTCTTATCACGGCTCTCTATCCGAATGACAAAACAGCAAAGCTCAACCGTTTCCATATGTGGTTCCCGGCGGGAATTGTGTTTGGAGGACTGCTTGTTTACTTTTTTGCCAAAATCGGATGGGACTGGAGAATACAAACTGCTGTGATGTTATTGCCGACCCTGGGGTACGGACTGATGTTTATTGGCAGAAAATTTCCGGAAACAGAACGTGTATCTTCCGGCGCTTCTTATAAGGATATGCTTAAGGCATGCGTTTCCCCGCTGTTCCTTTTAATGGCATTCTTTATGATCTTCACTGCAGCCACTGAGCTGGGCACTAACCAATGGATAGCTGCACTTTTTAATCATTCAGTGGATAAATTGTTTGGAGCCGGCCTCAGCTCAATACTTATTTTGGTCTGGATATCTGCAGTTATGGCTATTGCTCGTCTTCTTGCCGGTCCGGTCGTTCACCGGCTTTCCGGAATAGGTGTGTTATTATTCTCTGCTGTTTTTTCGGGAATAGGCCTCTATCTGATGAGTATCTCCTCCGGAATAATACTGTTTGCAGCGGCCACAGTTTTTGCCATTGGCGTTGCTTATTTCTGGCCGAATATGCTGGGTGTTGTTGCTGAAAAAGTTCCTACCAGCGGTGCTTTGGGACTTGCCATTATGGGAGGTATCGGATTTTTGGGCGGAGCCATTGCCCAGCCTGTATTGGGAAGGATATATGACGTTCAGATGTTAAAATTTGGAAATGACCTGCAGGCAGGGGCAGCCACACTGCAATATGTTATTATAGTTACTGTTTTTCTTACATTGGGATTCTTATATCTATTCCTTAAATATAGAAAGGATGAGCCGGCAAAGACTGAAAAGGCTTAAACAACCGGATAATTATCAATAAGGATCAGGTCAGTGTGGCTATCATTACTGCTTTTATAGTATGTAAGCGATTTTCTGCCTGATCAAAAACTATTGAATGAGGGCCCTCAAACACATTTTCGGTTACCTCCATTGAAGATAAGCCAAACCCGGAGAAGATTTCATTTCCAAGTTTGGTTTTTGTATTATGCATCGCAGGCAGGCAATGCATAAATTTTACGTTTGGATTATTAGTAAGTTTAACAGTTTGTTCATTAATCTGAAATGGTTGGAGCAGACTGATGCGTTCATGCCATTTTTCAGCCGGTTCGCCCATAGAAACCCATACGTCGGTATAAAGAAAGTCACAATCTTTTACTGCATCCTCAATTTTATCGGTCAGCAGGATCTTAGCGCCGCTTACTCCGGCAATCTCCCTGCATTGTTGCTGCAGTTTTCCGGATGGCATGCAATCATTTGGAGCAGCGGCCCTGAAGTCCATCCCCATTTTAGCAGCTCCTATCAACAGGGAGTTTCCCATGTTATTATGAGCATCACCAAGGTAACAGAATTTAATTTCAGATAAAGGTTTGCCTGAATATTCCTGCATTGTAAGAAAGTCGGCAAGCACCTGTGTGGGATGAAATTCATTGGTTAGTCCGTTCCACACCGGAACGCCTGAGTATTTGCCTAAATCTTCAACTGTGCTTTGGCTGAATCCTCTGTATCCTATCCCGTCGTAAAAGCGACCTAAAACACGTGCCGTATCTTTTATAGTCTCTTTATATCCTGTCTGTGATTCAGAAGGCCCCAGAAAAGTAACATTTGCCCCCTGGTCGAAACATGCAACCTCAAAGGCACAGCGTGTCCGGGTGGATGTTTTTTCAAATATCAGGACTATGTTTTTATTATTCAGAATTTTTTGTTCCGATTTTTCACGCCTTGATCTCTTAAGGGAGAGCGACAATTCCAGCAGGTATGATATTTCTTCAGATGAGAAATCAAGTAAAGTGAGAAAATTCCTGTTTTTAAGTTTCATGGGAATATAATTTTTTAATGCATTTATTCAGTCAGATCTGTATCCTGATATTTTTTCCGATAACAAACATAAAAAAATACTGTGAATAACATTATCGGGTTATGATGATTTTCCATGTTTAAATGACATACATAACCTGATTTTTTAGTTAAATTTGCAGATATTTTAACAGGAAAAACTTTTTATGGCATTGAAAAGGAATAGATCCGGCAATACACGCAGGAAAAAAGGAAGCTCGAACAGAACATTATTTAATAATGAAAAATTCAGGTTTTTGTCGGGCATTTTCCTTTTGTTAATTGCTGCATACCTGTTGATAGCCTTTATCTCTTTTCTTTTTTATGGTGCAGCTGATCAGAGCAGCCTGGATTTGCCATGGAGAAAATTAATCCTGAATTCTGATATTAATGTTTATAACAAAGCTGGCAAAACAGGCGCTTATCTCTCCGAGGTAATTATTAACAGAGGCTTTGGATTTGCTTCATTTATATTTATTTATTTGTTGGTAATAAGCGGGTTGAAAATTTTAAACAGCAAACTGGTCAGGTTTCGAAGGAATTTTTTCTACAGTATTTTTTTATTAGTTTGGATTTCTGTCCTGGCAGGATTTGTATTTCCTAAGACAGATGCCTCTTCATTTATGTATCCCGGTGGACTATACGGATTTGTCATAAGTAACTGGTTAACTTCGTTAGTGGGGAAGCCGGGGGTAGTAATTATCCTTTTTATTTCGCTATTCACTGTAATTATTGGTCGTTTTGAAAAAGCATATTCTTTTATTAAGGGCTTATTCAGGAAGAAACAGCATGAAAGTGTATTCCCCGAAACTGAGGAAAAGGAAGGGGAACCTGATTATGAAGACTCTGTCTCTAAAGTTATTGAAGAAGATGATGATGTAGTCAAAGCGATTTTTGATCCTGATTCCGGGGATGAGCCGGATATACGGGAAGAGCAAAAAATCAATGCTGACAATGAAAATACGGAAGGCGATCTGAAACTTACCATTCACCAGAAGACAGAAGAGGAGGAAGCAGATGAATTTGGAGAAAATGAATGGGAGGATTATGATCCTACTC
This sequence comes from uncultured Prolixibacteraceae bacterium, assembly GCA_964540755.1. Lineage (GTDB taxonomy): Bacteria > Bacteroidota > Bacteroidia > Bacteroidales > Prolixibacteraceae > JAAYJR01. The sequence continues at coordinate 50,257 of CAZIOB010000104.1, forward strand.
TCGAACTGTCAAATTACAAATTCCCGACATTTGATCTTCTTGAAGACCATAGTTCGGAAAATGCGGAGGTAAGTAACGAAGAACTTATTGCCAATAAGAACAAGATTGTTGAAACTCTGCGTCATTATAAGATTGAAATTACAAAGATACGTGCGACTATAGGTCCTACCATCACACTTTATGAGATAGTACCTGCTCCCGGTATCCGCATAGCAAAAATCAAAAATCTGGAAGATGACATTGCCCTTAGTCTTGCAGCGCTTGGAATACGTATTATAGCCCCTATACCTGGCCGGGGCACTATCGGAATCGAAGTCCCAAACCAGAACCCTGAGATAGTGTCTATGAGGTCAATATTGGGATCCAGGAAATTTCAGGAGAGTATGGCTGAGCTGCCTGTAGCATTAGGAAAGACCATTTCAAATGAGACATATATGTTTGATCTGGCGAAAATGCCACATATACTGGTTGCAGGTGCAACAGGCCAGGGCAAATCGGTAGGTATAAATGTAATAATAACTTCCCTGCTATATAAGAAACATCCGTCCCAGCTTAAGTTTATCTTTGTCGATCCCAAAAAAGTTGAGCTTACACTCTATTCAGCGCTTGAAAAACATTATCTGGCCAAACTGCCTGATCAGGATGAACCGGTTATTACTGATATTCAGAAAGTAAAGTACACATTGAATTCAATCAATGTTGAAATGGATATGCGTTATGATCTGCTTAAGAGAGCACATTCCAGGAATGTTAAGGAGTACAATAAAAAATTTATCCATCGGAAGCTTAATCCTGAAAAGGGCCACAGGTTCCTGCCATACATAGTTATGGTAATTGATGAATTTGCTGACCTGATAATGACAGCAGGAAAAGAAATAGAATTACCTATTGCCCGTATTGCACAGCTTGCAAGGGCAGTGGGTATTCATATGATAATTGCCACTCAGCGGCCGTCAACCAATATTATTACTGGTGTGATCAAAGCGAATTTCCCGGCCCGTATTGCTTTTAAAGTTGCTTCTATGATTGATTCAAGAACTATTCTCGATACACCCGGAGCAAACCAGCTTGTAGGGAAGGGGGATATGCTGATTTCATCGGGAGGGGAGATGATACGTGTTCAATGTGCTTTTGTTGATACTTCAGAAGTAGAGCAAATTTGCGCTTTTATCGGTGAACAGCAAGGGTATCCGACTGCTTTTATGCTTCCCGAATATCAGGAAGATGAGGAAGGTATGCCGGGTGAGGCTGATTTAAACAATCGTGATGAATTATTTAATGATGCAGCAAGGGTTGTGGTGATCAATCAGATGGGCTCAACATCGATGATCCAGAGAAAATTTTCTATAGGATACAACAGGGCAGGGCGCATTATGGATCAGCTTGAAAGGGCAGGAGTCGTTGGTCCCAGCGAAGGAAGCAAGGCGCGGCAGGTACTTATTCACGATGAGTATAGTTTGGAACAATTATTGAATAGCTTAAATTAAAGATTGAAAAATGAGAAGATTATTTGTGGCGGGATTAGCCTTGGTTTTTGTTCTTTGCGCCGGGGCTCAGGATAATACGAAAGCAGACCAGATATTGGATGAAGTGAGCCAAAAGAGCAGGTCCTTTAAAAATATATCTGCCGAGTTTGTTTTTACAATGGAAAATAAGGAGATGGAAATAAACGAAAAGAATGAAGGTTCCATTAAAATCAATGGTGAAAAATATGTTGTCAGTCTTCCGGGAATAGGCTTAAAGGTTATATCTGACGGAACCACCGTATGGAATTATATGGAAGACGGTAATCAGGTCACTATTACTAATCAGGGAAATGGGAATAATGAATTAATGGACCCGTCATCTATATTCACTATTTATGAAAAGAATTTCAGATCAAAATACATAGGAGAGAAGAAAACGGGAAATAAAATTTTATATCAAATCGAACTTTATCCGGATAATAAGGAACATGATATTTCTAAGATAGCTCTATTCATTAATAAAGAATCGATGATGCTGGATTCAGCAGCCTTTTATGGCAACGATGGCAATTTATATGGTATTGAAGTTAAACAGATAGAAACAGATTTGAATTTGCCTGATTCATTTTTTGTTTTCGACTCCGGCAAATATGGCGATATTGAGATTATTGATTTTCGTTAATTAAATAACTCTGTATGGCAAGCTTGTATGAATCCAGGCCAAATCCCATGATACATCCCCTGCATACAGGGCCGATAACAGATTTATGACGAAAATCCTCCCGTGAAAGTGTGTTTGAAATATGTACCTCTGTAACTTTCGCAGGCACTGCAGCAATGGCATCTCTGATGGCTATTGAAGTATGAGTATAAGCGCCGGCATTAATAATAATTCCGTCAGCCGTGAATCCATATTCATGGATTTTGTCTATGATTTCCCCTTCAATATTGGACTGGAAAAAAATTAATTCTATCCCGGAGAATTCTGATTTTAATTTTTTATAAAAATTTTCAAAGGATTCTGATCCGTAAATATCTCTTTCTCTCTTTCCAAGGAGATTTAAATTAGGTCCGTTGATTATCAATAACATCATATTATTACAATTTTAATTTTTTTTATAGTAACTTTATATTTGTGAAATTCGTATGATAAGTTAAAATAATTTTTTTTATTTAATTAATATTTATTATTTAATGTTTAACTCGTGAATTTATAAATTTATATTTAAATGTTATGAAATGGGAAAATGCAAAAAAAGGATATGAGAATTATTTGAAGCTGGAAAAGTCGCTTTCACAGAATTCAGTGGCAGCATATATCAATGATATAAACAAGCTTATTGATTTTCTGGATAAAAATTTCAAGAAAGTAACACCAGATAAAGTTAAACTAGACCATTTAAAAAGTTTTGTTGAATGGCTGAACAGTCGTGGTGTAAGTCCGAGAACACAGGCAAGGACCATTTCGGGTATTAAATCATTTTTTAAGTATTTGCTTATAGAAGGGAGAATATCAAGTGATCCTACAGCGCTTCTTGAGTCACCCAAAATAGGCCGGAAGCTGCCTGATATTCTTTCTATGGAAGAGATAGACCGGCTAATCGATGCCGTTGATTTGGAAAAGCCTGAAGGACAAAGGAATAAGGCAATGTTAGAAACTTTATACAGTTGCGGGCTCCGGGTTTCGGAACTAGTTAATCTTAAAATGACAAATCTGTTTTTTGATCAGGGATTTATAAAGATCGAGGGCAAGGCAGAAAAAGAACGGCTGGTACCTGTAAGTAAAAGAGCAATGGAGGAGATCAATAAATATGTTAAGGGTTACCGTAAAAACCTTAAGATTCAAAAAGGAAGTGAGAACATATTATTCCTTAACAGGCGCGGCCAAAGCCTCAGCAGGGTTATGGTATTTACCATTATCAAGAATCTTGCGGAGAAAATAAATCTCAATAAGAAAATCAGTCCTCATACTTTCCGGCATTCTTTTGCCACGCACCTGATAAACGGAGGGGCTGACCTGAGGGCAGTTCAGGAAATGCTGGGCCATGAATCCATTCTTACCACTGAAATATATACACACCTCGACAGGGATTATCTTAAGAGTACTATTCATCAGTACCATCCAAGATCATAATATTAGTGGATTCCGGCAACAATTTTTTAAAGTAATTTATATAAATATTACTTTTCTTGTCGTAGTGGCGGTGTATCAGGCATCATGAAAAAAGTTACAGGTTTCAGCGCCGGTATTTTATTATAATGTAAATATTTTGTCAAACTGATCCGGAGAAAGGATTTAAGTAATCAAAATTAATTATCTTAATAAGCAGATCTTCTTTCCGGGTGAGGGTAGTATGTCTTTAGCCGGACCGGAAATATTGTATCTATTTTATTTTATACTGCATTTTTTGATGCGTTGTGGAATAATTATTTTCAGACCGGGATACTTCGTCTGCCTGCTGCAGTGTTTTTTCCTTAGAAGATATTTTGATTATACGCATGACATAAAATCAGTAATAAAGCTGATATAGGGTTGTTGTTATCAAAAATATATATTATCAGTGATAAATTGTTAAGATATTGTTTACTTTTTCATCAAAATGAGAAAGCAGATTATAATTTTTTATTTAGATTCATAAAAAAATTATTTTTTTGTAATAAGCGAAAAAAATCAAAATATAATTAATAATACAAAATGAAAAAAATAGATTTAACGAGTTATGGCATCCGTGATGTAAAAGAAATAATTTACAATCCTTCTTATGAGCAATTATTTGAGGAAGAGATGAACCCTGATCTTGAAGGATTTGAGAGAGGACAGTTGACAGAGCTGGATGCTGTAAATGTTATGACCGGTAAATTCACGGGACGTTCACCGAATGATAAGTTCATTGTTATGGATGACGTTACAAAAGATACTATATGGTGGACTTCACCGGAAGCTCCCAACGATAATAAACCTACCACACCGGAAGTATGGAAAGATTTAAAAGAGCTTACAGGAAATCAGCTCTCCGGTAAGAGGTTATTTGTTATGGATACATTTTGTGGAGCTAATCCGGATTCCCGTCTGAAAGTCCGCTTTATAATGGAAGTCGCCTGGCAGGCACATTTTGTGAAAAATATGTTTATAAGGCCGGATGAAGAAGAGCTGGAAAATTACGGGGAACCGGATTTTGTTTCTTTGAATGCTTCAAAGATTACAAATCCCAGATGGAAGGAACATGGATTGAATTCTGAGGTTTACACTGTATTTAATCTTACTGAAAGGATGCATGTTGTCGGGGGATCATGGTATGGAGGAGAGATGAAAAAGGGTCTTTTTGCAATGATGAACTATTACCTTCCTTTGAAAGGAATTGCTACAATGCACTGTTCTGCAAATGTTGGAAAGGAAGGAGATGTTGCTATCTTTTTTGGTCTGTCGGGAACCGGTAAGACAACCTTGTCAACCGACCCGAAAAGGAAACTGATTGGTGATGATGAACATGGCTGGGATGATGATGGCGTGTTTAACTTTGAAGGAGGATGTTATGCAAAAACTATTAATCTTGATCCTGAAGCCGAACCTGATATATATAATGCTATTAAACGCAATGCCCTTCTTGAAAATGTATCTGTTGATGAGAATGGGAAAATTAATTTCAGTGATCATTCAGTAACTGAAAATACCCGGGTTTCTTATCCTATATACCATATTGAGAATATTGTAAAGCCAATATCCAAAGCGGGACATGCCAGCAAGGTAATCTTCCTTACAGCAGATGCATTCGGAGTATTTCCACCGGTTTCGAAATTAACACCGGATCAGACCAAATATCATTTCCTCTCTGGTTTTACATCTAAACTTGCCGGGACCGAGCTGGGTATTACCTCACCACGGCCTACTTTTTCAGCTTGTTTTGGCGCTGCTTTTTTGTCTCTTCATCCTACAAAATACGGAGAGGAACTGGTGAAAAAGATGGAACTGCATAATACAGAGGCTTATCTTGTTAATACAGGATGGAATGGCACAGGGAAACGTATATCCATAAAGCATACCCGCGCCATAATTGATGCTATTCTGGATGGATCAATAGAAAGATCAGAGACTAAAATTATTCCTATTTTCAATCTTGAGGTACCTACATTCCTGCATGATGTTGATCCCGGTGTACTGGATCCAAGGGATACATATTCAGATCCGGAGGAATGGTATAAAAAGGCAAAGGATTTAGCAAGCCGTTTTATAGATAATTTTAAGAAATATACTGATAATGAGGAAGGAAAAGCTTTAGTAGCTGCCGGACCTCATCCATAGATCTCTTCCAGGGCTGACTCTATTGTCGGATAATTAAAACTGAAGCCTGCCGATTCAAGAGCTTCAGGGATTATTGAGGGACTTTCAGTTAGCATGACGGACGATTCTCCAAAGATTATCTTAAGGGCAAAAGCAGGTATTGGAATTATTGCAGGCCTGTGTAATTTTTTTGCGAGTATCTTTGTGAAATATGCATTGGTTATCTCTTGCGGGGCAGCAAGATTAAAAATTTTATTCTGGGTAGAGCTTAATAATACAAAAGAAAATGCCCGTGCAAGGTCTTGTTCATGGATAAAGGGAAATGGCTGAATGCCAGTGCCTATTTTTCCCCCAATACCTAGCTTAAAAGGTAAATTAAGTTTCCTTATTACGGGCGATCCCTTACCTATAACCGGGGCTGACCGGAATATTGTTAATGTTATATTTTTTGGAAGGCCCTCCCAGGCATCCTCCCATGCCCTCACTATTTTTCCCGGAAAACCTCTGTCATAATCCCTGCTCTGTTCATTATGCACTTTTCCGGATAAATAAATACCTGTGGCAGATATTGCTATGACTTTTGAAAGCTGCGCCCCAGGAGGAAGTTTATTTATGGCATCAACAATATTCTTTGTTGTTGTAACCCTGCTTTCATAAATCTCCCTTTTGTTATTTTTATTCCACCGTTTAAATATAGATGCGCCTGCCAGGTTAATAACAACATCCGCATCTTTGATATAATCAGTTAATTCATCTTTTTTCCCGTACAGAAGTTCACGGCCTATTGCCTCAACATGGTGTCCGTCAGATTTATATTTATTCGAGACAATATTTCCGATATATCCTGAAGCGCCGGCAATCTTTATATTCATAATTTTGTAGTGTTTATAAAATTAGTTATATCAGAGCAATTTTTTTAGAACTGGCTGATGGAGTATTCTGTATTGATTAATAATATATAACTAAATTTAGTGATTAATAATGATTTGATCGAATATAATTTCCTAATTTCAGGATAACAATTATTTAATGTTCATTTTTTAAATAATATTGTCCCGGAATATAAGGTTTTGTTACCTTTACGTTCCAGAATGAGCTCTGCAATAAATATAATGGCCAGCTTCCTTCGGTGGCGTAAGATAAACATGAGTGAATGGCTGTGAGGTTATTTACAAAATACAGAAAACAGATTATTGATGTTTCGGATGTATAAAATAGTGCTAAGAAAAAATCTGAGGGATTGGCTCAATAAACTTATTGTATGGCGTATTGCAAGAATCAGTGAACGTCATTTTTTATATATTTTAAGTTTGTTTATTGGGATCTTCAGCGGATTGGCAGCATTAATTCTAAAAAATGCAATTCATTATGGGGCTCATTGGCTTACGAGCTGGTTTCACGAAGGATCAATAAGTTTCATGTATCTTGTTTATCCGCTAATTGGAATTTTCCTGACTGTGCTTTTTGTGAGGTTTGTTGTTAAAGATAATATCGGGCATGGCGTTACAAAAATTTTATATTCCATATCGAGACAAGGAAGCCGTTTGAAAAAACATAATATCTGGTCCTCAATGGTAGCCAGTTTCCTGACGATCGGTTTCGGGGGTTCGGTAGGAGCAGAGGCGCCGATAGTGTTCACGGGGGCATCTATCGGTTCTAACCTGGGACGAATGTTCAAGCTTGAGTACAAGTATGTAACCTTGATGGTAGGTTGTGGATCTGCAGGAGCAATAGCCGGCATATTTAATGCCCCTATCGCCGGTATAGTATTCACTCTTGAAGTACTTATGCTTGATCTTACGATGGCTTACCTTATTCCTCTTTTGATATCAGCCATTTCAGCAACCATAATCTCATATTTTTTTATGGGGGAAGAAGTTCTGCTCAGATTTTCACAGATTACCCCGTTTTCAGTTGACACTTTTTGGTTTTATATTTTGTTAGGAGTATTTACAGGTCTGCTCGGAATATATTTCACAAGGATGACCATGTTTCTGGAGAATAAGTTCAGGCATATCAGGTCATGGTTCGGAAGATTAATAGTTGGTGGAATTATAATGGGACTGCTTGTATTTATTTTTCCTCCGTTATGGGGGGAAGGCTATATGGATATAGCAGATATCTTCCGGGGAGAAGGCGTCACATTATTAAATAATTCGATATTTTTCGGCTGGAAGGATAACAATTATCTTATATTGCTTTTTCTTGTCGGCATACTGATTTTTAAAGTTATTGCTATGGTCGCAACTACCGGTTCAGGAGGAGTAGGAGGTATTTTTGCGCCTACACTCTTCATGGGCGCTATATCAGGATATTTTTTTTCAATGTTGCTAAACAATATACAGGGTGTCGGTCTGCCGGAAGATAATTTTACTCTGGCAGGAATGGCCGGAATGATGGCTGCTGTTATGCATGCCCCTCTCACTGCAATTTTCCTGACTGCCGAAATTACAAGGGGTTATAGCCTTTTTATCCCTTTAATACTGACTTCCACGATTGCATATGTAACTATAATGAGATTTGAACCACATTCTGTTTATACAAAGAGGCTGGCTCAGACTGGCGATCTGATTACTCATCATAAAGATAAAGCCGTTCTGCGGCTTATGGAAGTTCGTAAATTGATAGAAACCGATTTTGAAATACTTTCACCTGATGCAAAACTCAGAGATCTTGCAAAGGCAATTTCCCGTTCCCACAGAAACCTTTTTCCTGTGGTTGATAGTGAAGGCACAATTAAAGGAATGGTTAAGTTATCAGAGGTGAAAAACCTGATATTTGAGCATGAACTGTATGATAAGATATATGTAAAAGACCTGATGTATATGCCGGAACATTATATCTCCCCTTATGACAGTATGGAGACTGTTGCCGAGAAATTTGAAACATCAGGCCGTTTTAATCTCGCAGTTATTGAAGATGGTAAATATCTGGGATTTATTTCCCGCGCTAAGGTATTTTCGAAATACAGAAAAACTCTGCAGAATTTTTCACATGATTAATAGTTATTCAACAAATGAAGCATTTTTCAAATAATTAAAACTCATTTCAATACTTTCAAAGGCATCAAGATCTTTGAAACTGTCCTGCTCTACATAGAACATCTCCATGCCTGCAATCTCTTTTGCTTCAAAAATACTTTCAAAATCAATTCTGCCGCTGCCGACAGGTGCAAAAAACATATCTTCTGTTTTTACCATATCTTTAAGGTGATATATTTCAAAACGGCCGGGGAATTTTTTCATATATTCAACAGGATCATATCCGCCGCGGGTTACCCAGTACACATCAATTTCAAATGTTACAAGCGAAGGATCAGTTTCTGAGATAAGGATATCCATGCCGGTCTGCCCGTTCATATTTTCGAATTCAAATGCGTGATTATGGTAGCCAAACCGTATATCATATTTTTTAGCTATTTCGCCTATTTTATTGAATTTTTCCGCTGTGGCTTTATAGCCGTCAATATTTGTGCGGAAATTTTCAGCAAGGTAAGGATATATGACATATTTACATCCTGCTTCGGCTGAATCTGTGAAGATCTTTTCCGCATCGGCAGGTTCAACTATACTGTGACTGCTGGTAAGTGGCATGCCAAGTCCTTTTACCTTTTCCGAAAAAGCTTTTGGAGACATACCGTAGAATGTACCATCAGAGAGACTGTATCCAGCGGCTTCAAGAGAATTGTAACCTATCTCTGCCAGTCTGTTTAGAGTCATGTCCAAATCCTGTTTAATTTTGTCACGAACTGTATAGAGTTGTAATCCTATTGTTTTTTCTTTTGTTCCCGAACAGGAAAATAACGGACTTAACATACTGGCTGCTGCAAAGGCAGTGGTTGTCTTAAGAAAATTACGTCGATCAGTCATTTTTTAATATTTTGTATGTGATTAATTAAATTAAAATTTAGAAACATTATGCTTATTCGAATTTACAATCAATTTTTTAAATTAATGACATATGTTTAAGAAATTATTATAATAAACCTTATTAAGTAATCTCCGCATCATGTTTTTAATCTTTGGCAGGTGTTATATCTATCATATTAGTTACATATATGAGCGTATTGTACGGAGGAATAATTCCTGCGCCGTTATTACCATATGCTAAATGCGATGGTATGATAATATCAAAATTGGAGTCTTTGTTCATATGGCCTATACCGTCTTGTAACCCTTGTATCATATCTGCCTCTTCATATATTAATTTCCAGATACCATTTGGATGATAGTCGTTCGAAGTTTCAAACAGTTTTCCACTCATGAAGTAACCCCGGTAACTAATATAACAGGTATCGCCTGCTTCAGGGAAAGGCCCTTCCCCTTCCTTGCGGACTATATAAAAAACGCCAATATCGGTTGTATCAACATCATAACCGTCAGCTTCCTTTTTTAAAAGAAAATTGTTAAGCTCGGCCATCTCCTGTTCCAGTGTGCGTGGCTCTGGCTCACCCTCTTCTTTTTTACAGGATAAACAAATTAAAAGAAATAAAATTAACAGAAGGGTAATGTCTTTTTTTATCATTATGCACATTTTTATGGCATTTAAAAAATTGATGATATACAAAATTACGATAAGTAGATGAAACTAAAAAATAATCCCGGCGCGTCTTGCCGGGATTACTCAATAATCTTTAAAAGCGACTATTTGGTTTTAAAAAGGGTTTGTAACGTACAAACATAAATACATTTATTGATTTTATTTATTGCTTTATGTCTGATATATCAGGTATAAAAAACTGATATTTGCCTTCAAAAAATCTTATTTTTTTTTTGTTTTGTTAGAAACCTTTAAAAAAATTTTTTAAATAACATATATAAAGAACCGATAATTGCATATTTTCGTAAATTAAGTATGATATAATATAGGCGAAAAAATCAGATTGCTTATTTTGTATCGTGATAAAGAATAATTATGGCGACATTACTTGTCTTTTTTGTTATATCGATAGTAACTTCTTTTTTTTGCTCCATGTGGGAGGCTGTTATATTAAGCATTACCCCTTCCTTTATAAGCCGGATGTATGAAGAAAAACCACATATCGGAAAATCATTGCTTAAAATGAAAGATGATATTGATAAACCCTTGTCTGCAATCCTGACTTTAAATACAATTGCACATACTGTCGGGGCAATGGGGGTAGGTATCCAGGCGGGGAAATTATTCGGCACTCACTATTTTAATTTCTTTTTTATTGAAGTAACCTATGAATCTTTTATTGCGGGAGCTATGACTCTCGCCATACTTGTCCTGTCAGAAATTATCCCCAAAACAGTGGGAGCTAATTTCTGGAAGCAGCTTACCCCTTTCACTGTCCGTTCTCTTGAGATACTTTTAATTGCTCTTGCTCCGTTTGTATGGTTAAGTAAGTTGATAACCAGACTTGTAAAAACAGAAAAAGGCCGCAGTGTCCTAAGTCGTGCTGATTTTGCTGCAATGGCCGATGCCGGACTAAGAAGCGGAGCGCTTGACAGGGAAGAGAAATCGATTATTCAGAATCTTTTGCGCCTGGAAAAAATAAAGGTCAGGGATATAATGACTCCCCGTTCAGTCATCAACATGGTTGATGAGGAGATGACCATGAAAGAAATATATGATGAACTAAAGCCGATGGCATTTTCACGCATCCCTATTTTTCATGAACATCCTGATAATGTGACAGGAGTGATATTGAAAGACAACATTCTTGAAAATCTTGCACAGGACAGGCACAGTGTAAAGGCTGCAGAGCTCAAGCGTGATATATTGTTTGTAGAGGATAATTTTTCTGTGGCAAAACTTATGGATACATTTATTTTTAACAAGGAGCACCTTGCTATGGTGGCAGATGATTTCGGTAGTGTCGTGGGACTGGTTACCATGGAAGATCTTTTCGAGACTTTACTTGGCCTCGAGATCGTGGATGAATCAGATAAAGTGGAAGATTTACAGAAGCTTGCGCTTGAAAGATGGGGGAAAAGAGCTAACAAGAGTATGATCAAACCTGAATAGTTATTCTATTAACTACAATTATAACATCCACATAAAATCTTTTAATTTTATTTTAAATCAGTTACAAGAATCAACCTCTGAAATTTTTTGCTTATTATTTTAATTATTTTTGATGCAATAATAAAATTATAATACAAATTAGTTATGATTATTAGTCCCTTACAAAAAGAAAGAGCTAAGTATCAGCCTAAGTTGCCTCTTTCGCTGCGTTTTGCAATAAGACTGGTTGAAGGAGAAAAAACTAAATCGGCAGCTGATAATGATGAAATTCAGAAATTATTTCCTATTACTTACGGGATGCCTTTGATCACATTTGAAAAAGGATCGGATGTTATTGAAAGGTCACCTGTAAATGTAGGTGTTATCCTTTCAGGCGGACAGGCACCGGGCGGGCATAATGTTATTTCAGGAATTTTCGACGGAATTAAAAATGTTCATCCTGAAAGTAAACTCTATGGATTTCTGGGAGGGCCTGCAGGATTGACAGATCATAAATATTTTGAGTTGACGAAAGAAATAATTGACGAATACCGGAATACGGGGGGTTTTGATATTATCGGTTCCGGACGTACAAAGCTTGAAGAAGAGTGGCAATTTGATAAAGGACTTGAAATAGCCCGGAAGCTTGGACTTAATGCCCTGGTAATTATTGGTGGTGATGATTCTAATACAAATGCCTGTGTACTTGCCGAATATTATGCAAAAATCAATGCAGGCATACAGGTAATAGGCTGTCCCAAAACCATTGATGGTGATTTGAAAAACGAAATCATTGAAACATCTTTTGGTTTTGATACTGCCACTAAAGTTTACTCAGAACTGATCGGAAATATAGAACGGGATGCCAACTCGGCAAAAAAATATTGGCATTTCATAAAATTGATGGGACGCTCAGCTTCGCATATTTGTCTGGAATGCGCACTTAAAACACATCCCAATATAGCGTTGATTTCAGAAGAAGTTGCCGGGGAAAAACAAACTCTTGACGAGATTGTTGATTATATAACCGATATAGTTGCCAGAAGGTCTGAATCAGGCAAAAATTTTGGTGTTGCTCTTATTCCGGAAGGACTTATAGAGTTCATTCCTGAGATGAAAGATCTGATCGCAGAGCTGAATGATCTGTTGGCGGAAGGGACATCTACCGGCAATGAGTTTAAGAAGCTGGATCCCGATGAGTCTGCAGAATGGATTGCTTCACACCTGGACGATGAATCTTCAGAATTATTCAAGTCGCTGCCTGCTGAAATTGCCAATCAGTTGACACTTGATCGTGATCCTCACGGGAATGTCCAGGTTTCACTGATTGAAACTGAAAAATTGTTGGGAGAAATGGTGAAAAGCAGGCTCAGTATTATGAAAAAGAATGGAGAGTTCAAAGGCAGTTTTAAAACACAATATCATTTTTTTGGATACGAAGGTCGTTGTTCCGCTCCATCTAATTTTGATGCTGATTATTGCTATTCACTTGGATATACAGCATCATATCTGATTGCAGAAGGAAAAACAGGTTATATGGCATCTGTCAGAAATCTCACTGCCCCGGCAGATGAGTGGATAGCAGGAGGTGTTCCTGTGACGATGATGATGAACCTTGAAAAGCGTCATGGTAATTTGAAGCCGGTGATACAGAAAGCATTGGTGAAACTCGATGATGAGCCTTTCAAATATTTAGATAATAAACGTGAAGAATGGGCGATGCAGAATAGTTATATATATCCCGGCCCAATCCAGTATTTTGGCCCTTCTTCAGTATGTGACCAGACTACGGAAACACTGAAACTTGAAAAATCCTCTTAATAAGGATTTGAACTTATATACCTGAGTTGCTTTCCTGCTGTTTAGGGGACAGTTTTGAAAAAAATATCCCTTTCCTTATTTAACAAAAGAAAGGGATATTTTTTTTGGGTTAAATATTTTTTCAGAAAATATAACGTATTGAAAGGGCTACCTGGTCAGGGAGAAACTCTGTATGTCCAATAATGCTGAATGTTGGTTTCCAGTCCAGACTGATATTAAATGGGACAGGTTTAAAGTTGTATTCCATTCCTATTATACCGTCAACTCCGAGGAAGGTATAATTTTCTATATTGTTATCACTTTTTTCCCCCCTCCAGGAACCAATATGTCCACCGAATCCGTAATACCAGTGAAGACGCTCAACGTTGAAGGCCTGGTCGTGTATTTCATACAGGCCTGTTATATTAAACCCGTTCCATCTGGTAACAATCAATCCTTCCAGAGCTTTATTCTCAGTAATAAAATGTTTTATTGTCAGTCCATTATATAATCCTAACCTTAAACCGATACCGGTGTTATAGTCATGGCCCTTTGAAATCAGACTGATAGTCATAAAGATCGATAGTGCAAATATTAATTTTCTCATGTGTCTAAAAATTTATGAATTAACTGTCAAAAATTATGTAATTATTTTCTTTCTTTTAATCAAGATTCAAATTTATTTCAGGAATTAAAAATTTACTGGTTAAAGACAAATGAAATTATATTGGCTCCCATCATCAGGGCAATTTCCCGCACTTCAGGAGGATCATTATGGACAGCTTTATCCTCCCATCCGTCCCCAAGATCCGATTCGTACGTATAAAGGCAAACCAGCCTGTCATTTATAAATATCCCGAATGCTTGCGGAGGTTTATTATCATGTTCATGTATTTTCGGAATTCCTTTATCAAAAATATATTTCTGGTGAAAAATTGGATGAGAGGCAGGCAATTCCACAAGTTCTTTATCAGGAAATACCTTTTTTATCTCTCTCCTGAAATATTCATCAAGGCCGTAATTGTCATCTACATGCAGAAAACCACCGGCTTCAAGATATGTCCTCAGATTGGCGGCTTCATTTTCCGAAAGGACGATATTCCCGTGACCGGTAAGGTGAATAAACGGAAAATTGAAAATTTCCCGGCTTCCTATTTCAATTGTTGAGGGCTCGGGATTGATATCAGTACCAAGTTTTTTATTACAGAAATCTATCAGGTTGGGCAAAGCAGTAGGATCTGCATACCAGTCCCCTCCACCGCTATATTTTGCAAGTGCAATTTTTACCCCCTGTCCGTTACAGCCGATATTGCCGGCAATAAATAAAAACATCAGTATTATTCTCATAACCGAATTTTTGGGAAAATTACAATTCCAGACTAAAATAGAAAAATTATTGCTATTGCAAATAAACCGCTATTTCTCATTTTGTTTAGTTTTTTGAATTTCTTAATCATTTTTTTTGAAAAATTTAACCTTTTGCTTATAAATATTAACGGTTATAGTCTGTTGATTATTTAAATCCCGGGCATATTTCATGGATCGGCAAAATTGTTCATCACCGTATGCTGACCGGTCAAATGTTTGTCGGCCGATTGTGCTAAGTATAATTAACAATATTAGCTATAAGACATGCTGCCACTCCTGCAGTCTCTGTCCGCAGACGGGAATTCCCGAGTGTAATTTCTTTAAACCCTGCCTGGAGGGAATTTTTTATCTCTTCATCTGAAAAATCCCCTTCCGGCCCTATTAATATCAGTACATCACTTCCTTTTTGTATCATATCCTTTAAATGAGGTTTATGGCCCTTATTGCAATGTGCTATGAATTTTTGCTTAATATTATTTTCTTTTATGAAGTCATTGAAGGCAGTAAGGGTATTCAACTCTGGCAGGTTAGCTTTTTGTGACTGTTTCATAGCCGCAATGAGTATTTTTTGCAACCTGACCGGTTTAATGATTTTTCTTTCTGAGTGAGATGTAAGGAGAGGCGTGATTTCATCAATCCCAATTTCAGTTGCCTTCTCCAGGAACCATTCAAAACGGTCAATATTTTTAGTTGGCGCAATAGCTATATGTAACCTGTAATTTTTTTCCCGGAGCTCTTTTTGATAGTTCAGAATTTTAAGCCTGCATCTCCTGGGATTAGCTTCGGTGATTTCTGCATAATATAATCCTCCTTTACCATCAACTATATTTACGCGGCTTCCTACATTCATCCGCAATACTTTTATAGCATGTCCGGATTCCTTTTCCGGTAATTCCGCTTCATATCCTTTAATGTCAGGTATATAAAAAATATGCATAGTAATGGTAATTAAATTCAAATAGGCAAACAATTGTGGTGCAACAGGTTATATGAATTTATTGAAAGTTGATTATTTGAGCATTTCCGGGACCAGCCTGATGAATTGTTTACCGGTGCGGGATTTTACATATTTCCATTTATCCACATCAAAATCAATTCCCACTGCGGCACAGGTAGGCATTTCTTCGTTATAATATTTCAGGAGGTTTCGTGTGATATAATGGAAATCAGGATTATGGCCAAAGAAGAATGCTGTCTCTATATCATCCGGCAATACATTTATTATATCAATAAAATCTGAAGTTGAGAGTCCTTCATATATCTCTTCCATTTCCCTGATATTCTTTTTTTTGAAATCCATATTGTCCGCAAATATACGTGCTGTTTTTAGCGCTCTTACAGCAGGACTGGAAATCATTGCGTCGGCTTTTATTCCTAATCTGTTAAGCTCTCTGCTTACCAGCCTGGCATCCTTTGTCCCCCTTTCCTGTAAATCGCGGTTAAAATCGTCATCATATCCATAATGGACTGATTTGGCATGTCGTACTATAAAAACCCGTTTCATAAAATTTGGTAAATTATTAATTTGTCAGCTAAATTTTATATCCGTTTATAATATTTTTACTTTTGTTATGTTTCTTCAAGGCAGATTCAGATATTTGTCAGACAAATTTAAATTATTTATAAATCAATAACTACTGTTTGAATATTTTTAACTGAATACAAGTGGTCAGTATTGGATTATTATCAGACACTCACGGATTTATACACGAAAGGCTGTTTTCATTTTTTGATAAAACAGATGAAATATGGCATGCCGGGGATATCGGAAGCATAGGGATTGCCGACAGGCTTTCAATGTTTAAACCATTGAAAGCAGTTTATGGAAATATTGATGGAACAGATATACGTTCTGTCTTTCCACAACATCTCAGATTTATGTGCGAGGAAGTTGATGTTTGGATGACTCATATCGGCGGGCATCCCGGGAGGTATGACAAACTGGTAAAACCGGTTATATACAATGATCCCCCTAAACTGTTCATAAGCGGCCATTCACATATTTTAAAAGTGATTTATGACAAAAAGCTTAACCTGATGCATATGAATCCCGGAGCAGCCGGCTATTATGGCTTTCATAAAGTGTTAACCGCTATTCGCTTTGTAATTGACGGAGCTGATATCAGGGATCTTGAGGTTTGGGAAATGAAAAAAAATGCTGTCTGAATGTCAGCTGGCCTGGTTATGCTTTTTTGAAAACCGATACTACCCAGTTGTTTTTAGTTTTAATATCAATATTGTAAAGTCCTGTTTCCCGGGCTTTTTCTTTTATATCAGGAAAATCATCCAGGTAAAATCCGCTCATCAGAAGTTGGCCGTTTTTATTCAGGCATCCGGAATAAACCGGTAAATCCTGCATAAGAACATTCTTTTGGATATTTGCAAAGATAAAATCATATTTTTCTGCTCCGAGTTGCGAACTGTTACCGAGCTTAACCCTTATATTTCCTGCATAATTCATTTTTATATTTTCACTGGCACTTTTGTAAGCCCATTCATCAATATCTATTGCAGTAATTTTCCTGGCTCCTTTAAGAGAAGCAAGGATACTTAATATTCCTGTTCCGCATCCCATGTCCAATACCGATAATCCATTGAGATCCTTTTCAATAATTGTCTCCATAATCATCAGCGTAGTTTCATGGTTCCCGGTTCCAAAGGCCATGCCGGGCCCGATCACAATTTCAAATTTTAACTTTGGATAATTTTTATGGAATGGTGCACGAATTACAAATTCATTGGCTACAACCAGAGGTTTGAAATACTTCTTTTCCCATTCTTCATTCCAGTTTTTATCTTTAATTAATTTTTTAGTCACCCCGATATTATGCTTTTGCCTGAAAGGAAGCAATACTCTGGAAAGATCATCCTCTATGTAGTTATCTGCCTGAATATAAGTTTCAAATCCTTTATTTGTCTCGACAAATCCTATAAATCCTATTTCCGACAAATAAGTGATAATGGTATCCCTCGGCCACTCTTCCAATGGTACCAGAGAAATATTTAATTTATAGTAATCCATTATAATAATGAGCCTGGTCTAAAAAATCGCTTTGCGCTTTTTTTAACAAATAACCATATTTGAGCACAGCCTGAAAAAGTATCTCAAGCAATGTCAGATTTACTGCAATTTTATATCACTCCCTGTGCCATCATGGGATATTGAGGGATCTTAAGGATTTTTATTACCAGCATTTTGTAGCGAAAGATAAAAATCAATTTTCGATTTAAATACCTCTTAAGCTTGATTCGAGGAGTTTCATTTTTTGTTAGAAGCCATCAATTATTTCAACAAAGTCTTCAGCTTTTAATGCTGCTCCTCCGATCAACCCTCCATCCACATCCTTATTTGCAAAAAGCTCTTTAGCATTAGATGGTTTGCAGCTTCCGCCATAAAGAATTGAAATTTTCCCGGCAATTTCCTTCCCGAATTTATCAGCTATGGCAGAGCGTATAAACGCATGAATCTCCTGAGCCTGTTCTGAAGTGGCTGTTTCACCTGTTCCAATAGCCCATATAGGTTCATAGGCAATAATAATTTTTTTGAAATCTTCGGCAGCAAGTTGGAAAACAGTCTCTTCCAGCTGTTTCTTTACATATGTAGTATGTTCATTTGCTTCACGTATTTCCAATGGTTCACCACAGCAGTATATAGGGATAAGTTCATTTTCAAAAGCAAGCGCCAGCTTTTTATTCAGTATTTCGCTGGTTTCGCCATAGATTTGTCTTCTTTCCGAGTGGCCCAGGAAAACATACTTTGTTCCTGTTGATTTGATCATACTTGCTGACACTTCTCCGGTAAATGCTCCTTTGGGTTCTGAGGCACAATTCTGGGCAGCAATACCTATGCGGTCAGTATCAACTACTTCAACCACGCTTGTCAGATGGGTAAACGGAGGCCCCAGAATAACAACTACATCTTTAGCGCCTTTTTCAGCTGTTAACTTGTTTACTTCTTTTGCCAGTTCAATTCCTTCCTGTAAGTTAGTATTACATTTCCAGTTTCCTGCAACAATTTTTTTTCTCATTTTTAATATTTGTTATATTATTTATTAAAGTAAAATTCAATATTAATTGACTGTCCGCAAAAATATTATCAGCTATGGGGTAGTTCATTCTAATTTAACTATTTTCCAAAAATTTTGTTTCAAATTCCTCATGAGTTGGTATATCGTTATAGTGATATTTCTCTACTATGGTTCCGTTTTTAATTACCATTAATCCCGGATTTGACCTGATGATGGTCTTAAGGGTAATCTCATCACAAATGAAAAAAGAGTATGGTATTTCATATTTTTTTGCAAATGCATCCGATTCCTCGGGTAAGGACGCAGTTAGACAAATAAAAGACATATTTTCCTCCATTACCCAGTCTGCAAGTTCATTGATACTCTCCTGGTACTTAGTATTCGATTTTTTAAGATCATAGGCAATAAGCATAAAAACATAATTCTCATCATATATAAAGTAATCGATGATATTATCTCCTTCAGGTGTTTCTATTCTGAAATCATGGATAGGGGGTTCGTACCCTTCTTTTATCAAAATGGATTCCATATCATGGAATTCCCAGTTAACAGTATCCTGCCAGGGATAATTATTTTCGGTAAATTCTTTGACCTTTCCTGTATTTTTATTCTTATAGTAGAAAACATTTTCATATTCTGCCTGTGGTGCATTTTCCGGAACAGACATTGCTTCAGGAATATTTACCCCTGTTTTATAAGGCCTGAAATCAAAAACAGGCAAATGATTATAGGAATAAACAGCCAGAATAATATATGCAACAGCAAAAATGCTGCTTAATATGAAAGAGATATTCATATATTTCCTGTTTCTCATATTATTTCTGTTAACTAATATTATAATAGTTAATACAGTAAGGACTATATTTTTATAGAAAGTTTCCCAGTTGGAGATCACCAGTGCGTCTCCGAAACAGCCGCAATCCGAAACCGGGTCATAAATTGCGATCCACAATGTTAAGCCAGTGAAGAATATCATAAAAAGCAGTGCCAGCCACGAAAAAAATCTTAAAAAGATATTAAATAGTAATCCTGTTCCAATCGCAAATTCAGCAAATGCAAGAAGAACGCCAAGAGGGAATGCAGCCCATATGAGCCATTCGAGACCCATTGCATTAAAATAATCTGTAAATTTAAATGCTGATCCCCAGGGATCTAAACCTTTAACGAATCCTGAATATATGAAAGTAACCCCGACCAGTATCCGGGCTATGTGTTTAATGATCTTCATATCTCTATGTTTGGTTATCCTTTTCTGAATCAATTTTTATCAGGGCAAAAACTGCATAGTTGATAATATCAAGATAATTAGCATCTATTCCTTCCGAAACTATTGTTTTGCCCTCATTATCCTCAATTTGTTTTATTCTTTTCAGTTTCATCAGTATAAGGTCGGTATATGAGCTGATCCTCATTTTTCTCCATGCCTCGCCATAATCATGATTTTTATCCTGCATAAGTTTTTTTGCTTTCTGAAAATAGCTGTCATATAGTTCCAGGGAATTGCTTTTGTCAAGTTCCTTTTCAGAAGGTCCCAGTTCCAGTTGTATAAGTCCCATAATCGCATAGTTAATGATACCTGTAAATTCCGGGCGGATCCCCTCATTAACTTTTGAGATTCCTTTTTCTTCTATGCTCCTTATACGCCGTGCTTTTATATAAATTTGATCTGTAAGGGAAATGGGCCGTAAAATTCGCCAGGCAGTACCATAGTCCTCCATTTTTTTTAAATAAACTGAACGACATTCTGCTATTACCTGATCAAATTGTTGGTTTGTTTTTTTCATACAATTTTAAATGAGGCACAAAAATATTAAAAATTGAGGAATTTGAAGGGTTTTATTATACATTTGTATCAGTAAATCGTTTAATTGTAAAAAATTTTGCTTATGTTGGTTACCCAGTCAGCGGGCAGATTCCTTAAACGGAAAAGTTCGATCAATCTGGCCGGAAAGCTGATAGATTTTTCTGTCCCGGCAGTAATGGGTGTTATAAATGTTGCACCTGATTCTTTTTATAACGGAGGTAAACTTGAGAAGAAGAAAGTGATGCTTTCAGTGGTGGAAGATATGATTATGGAGGGAGCAGATATTATAGACGTGGGTGGTGTTTCAACCCGTCCCGGAGCTGAGATGGTTCCTACAAAGGTAGAGCTGGAAAGATTATTGCCTGCAGTTAGTGCAATAAGGAAAAAGTTCCCGGAAATGCCAATTTCAATTGACACATTCCGTTCCTGGGTGGCCACCCGTGTTATTGATGAGGTCGGGCCTGTTATAGTTAATGATATTTCAGGGGGAACATTGGATCAGAATATGTTCGAAACCATAGGGAAACTAAATGTTCCGTATATATTGTGCCACATTCAGGGAACCCCTGAAAATATGCAGGATAATCCCCAGTACAGTGATGTGGTCAGGGATATCTCAAATTTTTTCAGCGAAAGGGTTAAACAACTGACTAAGCTTGGTGTCACTGATATAATTATTGATCCTGGTTTCGGGTTTGGTAAAAATATGCAGCATAATTATGATCTGCTTAACCGGCTTGATTCTTTTAAGGTCTTTCAGTTACCCGTTATGGTTGGCATTAGCAGGAAATCAATGATTTGGAAATTGCTTGGCATTACTCCCGAGGATGCACTGAACGGCACTACTGTACTCAATACACTTGCTTTAATGGGGGGTGCAGATATCCTCCGGGTGCATGATGTACAGGAAGCCTCAGAGGCAATTACTCTTTTTGAAGCCCTGAAATCAACAGCTAAATAATGACCGGCTTTATAACTATACGGTTTCTTGATATCCTCGATATATTTTTGGTAGCATTATTGCTGTATCAGATTTACAGGTTAATAAAGGGAACCGTTGCTTTTAATATAGTTATAGGATTATTTTCTCTCTACCTCCTCTGGCTTATAGTTAAAGCCCTTAATATGCAGTTACTGGGATCTATCATGGGGCAATTTATTGGGGTGGGGGTTTTAGCTCTTATTATTGTTTTTCATCCTGAGATCCGTAAATTTCTTGTTTTTATAGGTACAAACTATAACCTGAACCGGATACTTTCTATCGACAGACTTTTAGGAATCCACAAAGAGAAGTCATTTGATGATGAAATATTTGAAATTATTGCAGATGCCTGTTTTTCGCTCTCAAAATCTAAAATAGGTGCTCTTATCGTCATAGCCGGTCATTCCGAATTGTTGGAACAGATCAATACTGGTGAAATTTTGAATGCTGAAATATCATCTTCCCTGATACGCACTATTTTTTATAAAAATACACCTTTACATGACGGAGCAGTGATCATTAAAGACAATAAAATTGTTTCAGCCGGAAGCATCCTGCCATTAACACAGCGCGAAATTGATAAATTTCTTGGCCTGCGACACCGGGCTGCAATTGGGATAACAGAAAACACAGATGCAGTTAGTATTGTTGTCTCAGAGGAGAGGGGATCGGTATCATTTGCTGTTAATGGTGAAATAAAGCGAAGGATTTCAAGGGAAATCCTTATTGATCTTTTAAAGGAAAGCAGGTCAAATTATTGATCGCTGAAGGTTTTTTCATCAATGTGATATTTATTACGGTCGCTCGAGCTTCGTGATATCAGTTCTCCAAGAAAGCCGGCAAGAAAGAATTGTGCTCCTATTATTACTGAAGTTAATGCAATATAGAAATAAGGACTGTTGGTAATAAGATTGCCTATAATACCGTGTTTTATTTCGATTATTTTTTGTATCCCCAGCCATATTGCCGCAGCAAACCCAACAATTATCATTAATATTCCCAAAACACCAAAAAAATGCATAGGACGTTTCACAAAGCGGGATATAAACATGACTGACAGCAGGTCAAGGGGACCTCTGATGAAGCGTTCAAGCCCGAATTTTGTCTGGCCGTATTTTCGTTCATAATGTACTACTACCTTTTCACCAATTTTATTATAGCCCGCCCATTTTGCCAATACAGGTATATAGCGATGCATCTCACCGTATAGTTCTATACTTTTAACCACATTCTGCCGGTATGCTTTAAGTCCGCAATTCATGTCATGCAACTTAATACCCGACATGTAACGTACAGTACGGTTATATAATTTACTTGGCAGGTTTTTAGTAAAAAGAGGATCAAGACGTTTTTTCTTCCAGCCTGAAACCAGATCATAACCTTCTTCTTTGATCATCCGGTATAGTTCCGGAATCTCATCGGGACTATCCTGCAGGTCTGCATCCATAGTTATTACAACATCTCCCCGCACTTCGCTGAATCCACAGTGGAGCGCTGCTGCTTTTCCGTAATTACGCCTGAATTTGATACCTTTGATACCGGGAATCTCATTTTTAAGGTCTTCGATTACCTGCCAGGATTTATCTTTACTTCCGTCATCTATCATTATTATCTCATAAGAAAATTGATTTTCATCCATCACTTTTCTTATCCAGGCAACCAGTTCTTTCAATGATTCCTCTTCGTTATACAATGGTATAACTACGGATATGTCCATCCTCTCTTTGTTTTATATTTTTCAATTTTATTAATCCCGTGGCTGTTGAGAAAAGACTGTTGTATTATATATAAACACAATTAGTCATATCCTCAAGTCATCCACTGTTGCTATTTACCCTGAAATGTTTTCGTCAGGTTTTTTTTGCGTAAAGATCGATGTTATCAATGACAATATTAGTCCTGTGAATGTACCATTGAAAACTGCAATTATTTCCCTTATAGGCGATTTATACAATGTTGATATCATTTTCGTAATCAGACTGATCTGTTCTTCAGGCAAATTACCCTGTGTTACCAGTTGTTCCTCCATCTTGAGGACTATTTGGTTTTTTAAAGAAGGATCTATTAATTCATACAATACATATGAATACATGGCCAAAAGTATAGATGCAAAAAATGCTGTCAGCACTCCAAGTCCAAGAGCCTGTCCGTAACTCATTATACCGCCCGCTTTTTTTCTGTAGTTCAATTGTGCTGTTACTATTCCGATGATCATAACAATATAGGTAACCCACTGTGACCACTTTGCAAATACATTACCTGATAAATAAACAATCACCGAAGCTATGATCAATGCAATACCCAGATACAGGCCGTAAGTAAGAGATGATTTCCCGGTTGAAGGAGTATTTTCTTCCATTATAATCCGTATTTTAAGGTTAAGTTTCTGCAAATATATGTTATTTAGAGTTAATTTTGACAGGAAGTAAAAATTTTATACTTTTGCAACCGGGTAAGTCCTGTGCGGCCAGCTCCTGCTGAATTCCCCCAGGGTCGGAAGGCAGCAAGGGTAGGCGGTTGTAGCGGCGCGACACAGGTAGCTTACCCTTTTTTATTTCTGTTTGGTTAATCCCGGCGACAGTAAAATAAATTCCAATACCAAATTGATAATTCCGGAAGGGTTTTTCGAGCTATAACTTGCCAGGGATCCATGAACCTGCAATTTTGTATATACTTTCATCCACCCGGAATAATAATGGCAGATTCAGGGGGAAAATGGGAAATCAAAACTTTAATATTTGACTTTAAGATTGGCAAAAAAGTTTTGCAGAATAAAAAATTAATTCTTTACTTTGCGCCGCTGTTTTAGAAAAAATGTTCTTATAATTAGTGTTGATTGTAACAGGCCGGATTAGCTCAGTTGGCCAGAGCACGTGATTTGTAATCTCGGGGTCGTCAGTTCGAATCTGACATCCGGCTCAAGGGGAAATTATTTTGGTTGTTGTAAAGGAACAATGATGCATCCGGGATATTCAGTAATGAATACCTGAACTTAAAGGATGCCTGAAATATATTTCTTCAAAATGATATGTTTAGATTTGGTTTATTAAATTCTGAATTATATATTGCAAAACACATGGGGAGATACCGAAGCGGTCAAACGGGGCAGACTGTAAATCTGTTGGCAGCGCCTTCGTAGGTTCGAATCCTGCTCTCCCCACAATTGAAAGGGTTAAGTTATTGAAATACAGTTTAATCCTTTTTTTATTGCACGACATTTGCACAACATGATAAAAAACTCATTATTTTAAAAGTATTTTTCAGACTGAATTTAAATGATTAAATTTGTGTATCCTTATTATAATGATAATAAGTTTAAAAATTCAGAAAAGAGGGTTGGTTGTTACCGCCCTCTTTTTTTTGATAGCCTAAATATCATTGTCATATATGATATTTTTTAAATCCGTAAAATTTACGGATTTATTCATTTAGAAATTTGTTTCAATTGATTTATCTAAAAATGCACTTCATTATTTGTAGTTTTTCCGGGCTTCTTTTAATAGATATGTGAAGTTTAATTTTTCGCCATCCCGGGTATTGACTGAAATTTCAATGTCAATAGCGTCTGCTATTTTCAATACTGTATCTATACCAGGCTTATTTTTCAAATTAAAGATATGGGTGATATGAGCTCTATCTATGCCTGTTTCGATAGCAATATCCCAATGTGTTATT
>CAZIOB010000105.1:0-11617 GCA_964540755.1 uncultured Prolixibacteraceae bacterium
TTTGTTGTGAGTTATTTTCGTGGGACAAATCTCAAAACAATCAACCGTGAAACTATTGCAATCATATTTCTTCATCAGCTCTTTTACCGTAAGATAAAAGTTTACATCATTAATAATATAATCCTTTTTTAAATGTACTGCTTTAGCATTTTGCGATAAATTATTGCTGATTTGCCTGGCTTTATCCTGTAACTCTTTATTATTAGTTACTCTGTCCCATTCATTCTGAAATTCGGCAAAAGATACATATTTAAAATCAACACCATATTTTTCTTCCAGAATTTCTGCCGGAATCACGCTTTTTACCCCGTGTGTGGGCTTTCCACCAGGTCTGTCGGTAACATATAGCAGTTTTGTATGCTGAAGTGCTTTTCTAACCTTAAGCAAGGAGACCAAATCATTTAATTCGTTCCAATCATACGGAGCATATCCTTCTAAACCCTTATTGCGCAAATAGGCTGTCAGATCAACATTAACTAAACCTGGAGCAACTAGAGCAACTGGTTTTTTGTACTTACTTATTCCATATGCGCGCATATATCCGGAAAGTAAAATTAAGTCAGTTTTATCAATGTCTTTTTCTAATTTTTCCCATTGGGATTGTTTTACTTTAAATTTTTCTGTTGCTTCTGGTTCACATTCTATCGAAACAGGTGATAAAATTTCAGCTTCTGATGTAATATTTTGGTTAACCATTTCTAAAAATGCATTACACTGTTTTTTGAATTCAATACGTTGTTCTTTAAGTGTAACTGGTTGTTCAACTTTTTGGAATAGACCTCTAATATCTGTCACTCCTGATGAATATGGTTTACAAGGGCCATAATAAATTTCTGTATGAATTTGATTAGGACAAAGTGGTTTAATAATAACCTTAATGTTTATAGGATTTTGATTTTGGTTATTCATAACATTATAATTTTCAAGTAAATTTTAAATAAATACAAATATTTACTAATACTTTAGAGATATATAAGAGCAGAAAGGATTTATTGTACATATCCTTTCTGCTTTTTTCAACTAAATTTAAGTAATTCTCAATATCCTGGATTTTGCTCTAACTGTGGATTTTGTTCCATTAAATTTAATGGAATTGGAAATCTATAGTTTTTGTCATTAGTTGTATCAAAATATTGAGGAACAACGTTAAAATATTCATAATTCATTTTACCGGTTTCTGTATTCATAGAGGGTTCAACTCCCCTTACATAACCTTGTAGCTTATGACCTAATTTCCATCTTGTAAGATCGACCCATCGTTTATCTTCAAATGCAAGCTCAATTCTTCTTTCATTACGAATGATTTCACGCATTTTGTCCTGATTTACAGCACCATAAGTTTCCTGAACGGTAGGGATTGCTATATCTTTTCTTGTTCTTACTTTATTAATCGCTTCTAATACTGATGCATCAGGACCAACTGCTTCATTTTGGGCTTCAGCATAACCCAAAAGTACATCAGCAAAACGAATCAGAGGCCATTCAGCATAGTTAACTTTTCCTTTAGGACGTTCCAGCAATCCATTAATTCTTTCATCATAAATTTTAAACATATAATATCCTGTGCAGGTAACCCATTGTTGTCGCATTCTATCGACAGCATTATAAGGATCTCCTTTTCTGGTATATATAAAACCATCTCTGAAGGGAGCACCATCATAAAGAATAGATTCATAAAATCTTGGTTCACGATTTTCATAAGGATAATCCGGATCATACAAAGGTGACTCTTCTATAGTTTTTCCATCTTTCATAAGATAAGCATCAATCAAATCTTGGGTAGGTGTAGCTGTAACAATTGAATAATTTACAAAACCATAAGGTTGGATTTTAGCATAAGCCGGACCAAAACAATCCTCCAGAAAACGGTCATCTGTGTTTCTATCAGCTCGTGGATATCTGCAGGTTTTAGGGAAAATCATTTCCGCATTTCTGTTATTTTCTTCAAGAAATAATCCATGATAATAATCCATTATTTGATATATTCCCAAGTCAATTACTTTTTTGTAACTGGTTGCTGCTTTTTCCCATAACATTTTATTATTTTCCGGATTATTTAAAGGACTTGCAGCAATAAGCTCTATATATCCTTTTAAAGCTAATGCAGCTCCCTTAGTTGCTCTACCCCATTCTGATTGAACTAAAGGAAGATAATCGGCTGCTTCCTGGCAATCATTACTGATAAAAGCAGCAGTTTCCTGTATACTTGCTCTTGGACGAAATATCTCATCCCCCTGCATATTTATATCTAAAGGCTCAGTAATAATAGGAGCAGCGCCATAGTATTTAAATAGTTTAACATAGAACCAAGCCCTTAAAAATTTAGCTTCAGCGATTCTCTCATTTTTATATTCATCACTAAATGCATCAGATTCTCTAACATTTTTGATAAATACATTACATTTCCTGATATAAGAAAAATTCCAATCCCAATTCCAATCACAAAGATCATAATCTCTATTTCCTCCCCAAATAGGGTTACTTGGGGACATCTCACCACTACGAACACGTTCTGCCGATCCTTGCCACCATTGAGTATTAAAAGCATTATCTGTCCAAGTCTCACTTTTTCTATAACCTATTTGATGTCTAGGTAAATAACTATAAATGTCGATTAAAAATAAATCGGCTGCGTCAGCGTCGCTCCAAACTAATTCTCCACCAACACGATCTTGAGGTTGAAGACTAAGGTAATCTTCACCACAAGATATAATGAATAATGATATTGTTATAAGAAAAATTAAATTTCTAATTTCTTCCTTATTTTTCATCGTTATTATTTTTTAAAATGTTAAATTAATACCTATAGATACAGCTTTCTGATTTGCAAATCTATATGAACCTCCTGCAGCAGATTCAGGATCTGCATTAAGGTATTCAGCTGTCCATGTAAACATATTTTGACCGGAAACATAAAGTCTTAACGAATTTATCGAAATTTTACTTACCAATTCATCGGGTAGAGTATATCCGATATTAAAATCCTTAAGTCGAATATAAGAACCATCTCTCATATAATGAGTAGAAAATCTGAAGTTATTATCAAAACTTAAATGAGACCATCTTGGAAATTTTGCATTAGGATTTTCCGGAGTCCAACGATCTAATCCTTCAACTTGGGTATTTCCATTTGACCGGCCTGGCGATCCTCCTCCTGCTGCTCCTGGCCTAAAAACATTTACCAAAGTAGCTCCCTGGATCAATATTCTCGCATCAAAATTTTTCCATGAGGTTACTATATCTAATCCAAATATAGCCTCTGGATAATTCGGATATCCTATCCATTTTTCATCAGTAGCATCAACTACGCCATCTCCATTAATATCTGCATATTTTACATCTCCAACTGTATAATAACCAAATTTTTGTGGTGGTGAATTTTCGATTTCTTCTTCACTTTGAAAATAACCTAAAGATACTAATCCAAATTTGGATTCCATTTGACGTCCTGTTCGCCGCCTATTAGGATCATCATAAGTTGCTTTATTTTCGAAAATTTCAATATATTTATTTCTGGCAAAAGAAAAATTAGCATTAACATCAAAAGTAATACCGTTCGCAAAATTATGTCTTGTGCCTGCCGTAATCTCAATACCATGATTTGACATTTTCCCGGCATTTTCCTGTGGTAATCCAATTCCATATTCTCCCGGGAGAATAACATTAGGTTCAAGTAACATATTATATCTGTATTGATAAAAATAATCCGCCTTAAGAGATAATAAATCATTCCATAAGTTAAGATCAATACCGATATTTGTTTGTTCTTGTTTTTCCCAAGTGATATTTGGATTAGGTGGAGATTGTTCATATAATCCTGTTTGTAATTTGCCTCCAATTCTATAAGCTTCATTTTGAATTCCCATTGTGCTCATATATTGAAAAGGTCTACCAGCAAGATTTCCTGTTTGTCCCCATGATGCACGTAATTTAATCTCATTGATCCAAGAATAATTGTTTTTAATAAATTTTTCTTGCCCAATCCTCCATCCCAAAGAAATGGCAGGGAAAAGCCCAAATCTGCGACCCGGAGCAAAATAGTAATGTCCATCATATCTTCCTGATAAATCAAACAAATATTTGCTATCATAATTATAGCTTAATTTTAATACATATCCTATTTGACGCGCATTCGATGCATTTCCACTATTGCCTATATCAGTTGATACTGAACTTCCCATGTCAAGAACATGAATAGGAATACTATAATTTTTTCTTTCAGCAGTGAAAAACTTATACTTTATATCACGTATTTCAGCTACAAATAAACCATTAACGTTATGTTTGCCAAAAGTATTATCATAATTAATAAATCCCTGTCCAGACAAATTTTCTCTCCTTGAATAACTTTGTCCAAATGAAGGTTTTGATTCAGGTTCTCTTTTAATGTATAATGCTGGATCTACAGTATTGTCAACATCCCAATAAATAGGATCTTTATTCCAATTTTCACCGAACTCACTATCATACCCATAATAAAATACACCCTTTACACTAAGCCCTTTAAGAGGTAATTGTTTATCCAAACCCAATGTATAAAGGCTGTTATTAACCTTATTCGTACGCATTCCTGAAGTTTTTACCCTTCCAATAGGATTGAAATCAAAACGACCTTTTGCCCAAAACCCATCAGTGTTTGGATACCATATTGGGTCATCAGGAGCAATTTCATAACATCTTCCATATAAACCAAATGTTTTTGTAATTTGTTCCCCAAAGGAGGGCCATTCTCTAAAATTATTTTCTATTCTAACTGAGGCCCAAAATTTAAAAGTTTCTGTCAAATCAGCATCTAAATTAAGCAACCCATTGTATCTTTTAAAATTTTCATTAGGTATCATTGAAGCTTGAGTAAAATATCGTAAACTTCCAAAATATTTAATAGTTTCACTACCCCCTGTTACTGAAAAATTTTGATTACTAATCGGATAATCATTTCTTATCACATCATGAAGATTTTTGCTATTAAAATATTTATCGTAATTCCCGTTAGGATCTCCCTCGCATACTTTTCTATACTCTTCCAATTTTTCATCTGTATATGGTATATTCGGATCATCTGGATGGTCATTCCTATATATTTCATTATACATTAACGCCATTTGGTATGAATTAATGGTTTCTGTTAAATGAACTGGATTTTGAATTCCGTAATGAGCATTATAAGAAAATGAGACTCTTTCTTTCTTACCCCTCTTTGTGGTAATCAGTATTACTCCATTGGCCCCAGCTAATCCATAAGGGGCTACAGCAGCAGCATCTTTTAAAACAGACATATCTTCGATATCCCGAGGATTTAAACCTGTCATATCTCCTGGAATTCCGTCAATAACCACCAAGGGTGCGGAATTCCCTGTTGTACTCCTACCTCTGATCCTTATAGTACTAGCATCAAATCCTGGCTCACCGCTAGTTTGATAAGATAAAATTCCCGCTACCCTTCCAGCTAAACTATTTGTAATAGTAGAAACAGGCACATCTACCAATTTTTCTCCTTTTAACGCAGTAATAGAACTGGTCAAAGTTGATTTAAGCGTTCTGCTATAAGCAGTTACTACCACATCTTCAATTCCAATTACTTCTTCTTCCATCGTCACATTAATTTTTGTTTGGTTGCCGACAATTACCTCCTGTGTTTGCATTCCTACAAATGAGAATACCAGTGTGGTGTTGTCAGGAAGATTGGTTATGGTGTATTCACCGTCTGAATCGGTTACGGTTCCCTGGGTGGTGCCTTTAACTACAATGGATACCCCTGGCAAAGGCTGTCCGGAAGAGTCGGTTACTTTTCCTGTCACGGTGCTTGTCTGATATAATTGCCCGCCAATAAGATTTGGAGACCAGCTACTGTTAACAGGTTTTATAATTATATACCTCGAAATAGCCTTGTAATCCATCTCATTGGCGCCGAAAAGTTCGTCAAGGACTTCGAAAATTTCTGCATCCTCGACTTTAATATCGACCTTCCGGTTTACATCGACTTCCTTATTGTTATACATAAAGGCGTACTTAGAGTTGTTCTCTATCTCCAGCAATACCTGTTTGATTGTTATGTCGCGGTAATCAAAAGTGAATTTTGTAGTCTGGCCATAAGTACTCCCCATACCTGCCATAAGGCCGATTCCGCAAACAAAAACAAAAATTAGTTTCATAGTTACTAATAATTTAATTACCCGAAAATGCTTTTGTGCCTTTCCGGATTTTTTTGTTTTTAATTTTTTCATAATTTTACTTTGATTTTTTTCAGTTTTCTTTTTTGGTTCATTACAACTTTAAGGAAACTGGGATTAGACTTATTTAAAACTCTCTGACAAGCCTGTTAGCAGCAGGCTTGTTTTTTGTTTTCACTTCATAGGCATAAATTTTTAATGATTTAAATATGTAATTGTTACTTCTTTCCCGTTTACTTTGTATAAAACAGGAACTATTTCTTTCATCATTTCAAGAACCTCGCGCAACGATTCCGTTTTTACTCTGAATGTCAGATGTGGAAGCTCATTGATGTTATGGTCAATTGTAATTTCCACTCCATACCACCGTTCCAGCGATTTTATTATTTCTTCCACAGGTGCGTCGTCGAATATCAGTTCATTTTTTCTCCATGATGTTAATAAATCAGCGTCGCATTCTGAATAAGATATTTTATTTGTGTATCTACCCAGTACAGCCTGGTTATTTTCTTTGAGCAACTGTAATTGTTTCCTTCCGCTGTAAATCCCTACTTCTCCCTCTGCAACTATTACTTCCTGGATTTGTTCATCGGGATAATTCTTAACATTAAAGGATGTGCCATAAACGATTACATTGAGAATTTCTGTATTAACAGTGAATTTCTTACTATCTTTATCAGATTTTACATTGAAATACCCTTCACCGGATAAAAATACTTCGCGATTGTAATTTGCCGGATATTTAAGAACAGATTCTGAATTAAGCCAAACAATAGTACTGTCAGGCAATATGATTTTCGATTTTTCTCCGGCGGGGGTCATTATTTCGGTATATTCCGGATCAGGGGTATAATCCCGTGGCAAATAAAAGATCGATGCTATTAATATGCCAATGATCATTATCGCTGCAATTCGTAATCCCCGGGAATAAAATTTTAATATTTTTTTTGCAGCTCTGCCTTCCTGCAATTCTATTGCCTGCATTATCCGATTAAGCAAAACAGGATTGGATCTTTGAATAGTTGCATCAGACTTATCTATTTCTTCCTTCATAATTTCATCCATCCAGAGAGATATATCCCATTCATTAGACTTGTCTGTTATGAACCCGGAAATTTTGCTGAATTCATCCGGCGCACAGACTGATGCAATATATTTTTTAAATGCTTTCTTCATTTTTATTAATAATGCCTGTTTAAAAAGACATCAGGCAGATATTTCGATTTTAAAAAAATAATTTCAAAAGTAAACTCATTTATTAATACACATAAGAAAGCAACTTCCCTAAGATGTATTCAGAAAATTTTACAAAAAGAGGTAAAAATATAATATGAAGATCAGGCCAAGTTCTTTCATTTTGTCTTTTAAAACATTGATCGACCGGCTGATATGATATTCAACTGTTTTGGGGGAAATTTCCAGTTTTTGGGCTATTTCTTTGTTCGATAATCCTTTGTTACGGCTCAATTCATATATTGTCCTGGTTTTAGAAGGCAGTGTTTTGATTATCTCTTCTACTTTGCCTTTCAAATCCCCGTATTCAATATCCTGGTATATTGTATATTCTTTACAGACAGAAAGTTTGAAAATCTTTTTCTTAATTTTCTGGTCGTTCAGACGTGACCTTAACTCATTCAATAAAAGATTTTTTGTAATTGTAAAAATATAGGCATTAAAAGTTTGGGATGAACTGATATTTTTGCGGTTTTCCCATATTCTTATAAAAACCTCCTGTAAAATATCATCAATCCCTTCTTCAAGTTTCAGGAATTTCTTTGAGAAATTATATAGCCTTGGATAATAATAATTGAACAGCTCCTTAAAAGCTTGTTTATTGCTTTTTGAGAGTTGACTTATCAATTCACTTTGATTATCGTTTTTGCCCATACAATTTTTAGGTTTGAACAAATATAGAAAATAAATTTTGAGTCCGGTAAAACAGGGCAGTATTATGGATTAAAATCAATTGAGAAATTTAAAGGTTTTGGTGCAGTAAATGCTTTCTGCTTAACACTTTGAAACTGCTGATCAGCAAAGGACATTACATACCTGATTCCTGCCGGCCGGCAGTTGTGGTTATAAGAGTTCCGCTTCATTGCAAGCGGGTAAACTTAAATTCATTGAAATGACCGCTTTCATTCGAATATAATTTAATTAAATATATATAGATCAATACTTTATAAATTCAATATTTTGAAAAATTTTTGTTTTTTAAGCTTTATATTCATTCCCCTTTGTGAGGGCACCTTTAAAATTTAATTCACCCTCATGGGGCTTCCATTTATAAAACAGAATACAAAAATCAGCCTTTGCCTACTCTTTGGATTCTTTATGGGAGATCATCCTCCAAATATTTGCATCTTCTTTATTTGTTGAAACAACCGGGAAGGCTGAAATCCTGATATGTGCGCATCCCATGGGTATAAGCGTTACAGTTTCTTCAGCCTCAGCGCTATAAGCCGGACTTTCCCTGAGCTCTTCAACCAGTCCGTTTTCATCAAGCCGCCACTGGGGAATCTTTCTTGCTTTAACTTTGATTTCTATTGGGGCATTTTTCATGGAAAATGGCATATCCGACGATGGCCACTCTTTTTTTACTATCTCAAAGCCGGGGACAGGATCTGTTTCGTTTATAACAAGGCCGTAATTCCAGGGTGATGCCGGAAATATTTCCCAAGCCGGCCACTCTTCCGTCCCTCCGGCTTTTACCCAGTCCTCCTTAATTTTAAGCGAGAAAGTCAGGGGACCGTAATTTATTGAAATACTGTTCTTGTTGTATTCCCATTTTTTAACTGACACTTTCATAGGCAGTGTAAGTGTAATTTTATCCCCGTCGGCAAATGAGCGGTTAATTTTAATGTAAGAAAGTGGTGAGGCATTAACTTTCATCTTCTTCCCGTTTATCATGATGCCTGGATTATCGCACCAGCCCGGTACGCGCAGATATAATGGAAATTGAACAGGTTGTTCCGTTGAAACAGTAAAAACTATCTCTTCGTCAAAAGGGTAATTTGTATTTTCATTCAGTGTAACCTCTGTGCCTTTTCCCACTTTTGCCGTAACTTTCCCTGCTGAATACAGAACAGCTGCCAGTCCGTTATCAGGTGTTGCATACCATAAGTTCTGCGCATAATAAGGCCAGCCATGCCCTGCATTATGCTGGCAGCAACGGTGTATGTGCGGGCTCATCAGAAGCATGGGACCGCTGTTCTGAATACCTGGCGCTTTGCTTTTTTGATCAGATTGGGGCATGTTAGACGCGGTAAGGTATCGTAAAGCTTTCATGTCAGGTGTAAAAGCAGCTGGCAATGTATTAAATGCCACATTTTCGCACCGGTCTGCCCATTTCAGGTCACCTGTAATGGTGATAAGGATCTCATCCGAAAGCATCTCTTCTACGACAGCGCAGGTTTCAATAGCCTGACGCGGATCATCATAGCCCAGCCGGCAATTTTCATCGCTGCCGAACATTCCTCCGGGTACCTGTCCGAACATTCTGCGCACTTCCTGCCAGTTGCGTTCTGTTGCCCTAAGGTCATAGATACTTTTAGACTGTAACCACCAAATGGCCGGTTCGCGGAATCCCTGGGCAATGTTCACATTATGCCATGTAGGTATCTTTCTGTCCCAGGGCGCTGTATTTTCATGGGTTTTCCGGGCAAAATCAAGAAGCCACTCTTCACCGGTGCGGTTATAGAGCCAGTAAACGGAGTAGAGCATATCTCCGGCGCGCATTCTTGGCCAGAATCCTTCCAGGAATACTTCATCAGGATAAGACTGAAGGTACTTAAAGTATTTTTTCATCAGCCCAATTACCCGTTCATCTCCTGAAAATTCATAATAATTCAGGAGATTAAAAAGCATGATCATGTTGGGCCACAGGTCAGCTCTGCCTTCAAGCCGGGTAGCAACGCCTGTCCGCTTTTCTCCGGGGCCAAACCATCCATCTTCCTGCTGACTTTCTATTGTGGCATTCAGCCAGGTAACAGCATCTTTGATCATCTCTTCCCTGCCCAAAACATAGGCGCAATTGCTGTATCCTTTCAACCAGTATGGCACTTCTTCCCATCCGGATTCTCCATATCCGTCAGGATTAAGCCAGGCATTGTTTTCTTTGATAAGAAACTTGCTGATCTCCTGGAGATGGCCATGAAATCCGTCGGCCTGTAATTCCAGTTTTTTACGTAACCAACCGGCAGGCTCAATGGATCCTATGGGTAATTTTATCAGTGGATTTGGAATTAAGGGAGCTCTGTTCCCCTGGTAATAATTATTGGTTGAACTAACAGGAACTTGCTGAACAACAGTCACATCCTTACTGTCGCTACATGATAGTACGATAGCAACAACTAAAATTAAAACAGATACTTTGTTTTTCATCTTTTTTTATAATAATAAATTTAATTCTCTATCCTTTTTTTTAAACTTATTAATCTCTATTAAAAATTTTTTTTGTTGACTGCAAATAAATTTTCTGAATATTAAAATATCTTCTAATTATTTTTTTTATTTGAGCATTGATATAATCTGCTTTATCCTCTGTAAAAATTTTTAAATAAGACATTTTTTATGATATATTTGGATATAATTCATCATTAAGGGTGCAATTTTTTCATTTCCATCGCCAACCGGATGAACATTTACCATATTTGTAATTACCGGTTAATATAGGATAAATTTATAAAAAAATTAGAATCACAGTATTTTACGTTTAACTCATTTTTCCAGAAGCGAGGATGAAAAATTGATGATCTATATCCTTATATAGAGAAAGAGTTAATGTAAAATCAGTCTTTACCTGCTCTTTGGATTCTTTATGGGAGGTCATCCTCCAAGTACTTGCTTTTTCTTTTTTTGCTTAAACAGCCGCGAAGGTTGAAATCCTTATATATGCCAATCAATGGGTAAAAAAACATTTTCCTGAGAAGTGATATTTTTATTCACCCGGCCGGAGCAAGCAGGATAAAAGGGTAAACAGGCAAATTCCGGAGTATCCAGAAAATGGTTATTATCAGAAGTATAATAAGGGGTGTGTTTTTGAGGTATAAAATATTCGGAAGGTTTAAATTGAATTTTTTATTGAGGATCTTATGACTGTAATGATAGATAATAATTAAGGCAGCAGGAATGAAAAGGAAATTATTCCTTATCACTCCGTAAAAGTCGAGATGAAGAAGGCTGTGAATTGCTCTCTGGGAACCACACCCCGGACAGTAATAGCCCGTTAACAGATGGAAATAACAACGGGGAAAGATTTTACAATCTGCAGGATCAATAATAAAAAAAAGGACTGTCAACCCTAAAATAAAGGCAGGCAGCCCCGGATGTAAAAATCTTTTCATTGGTTACTACTTAGTGTTCGTCCATAAAGTCAAGAGTCTGAAATAGAAAGTTTGCTGACAAGGCTTGTGAAGCCCGAAAAATGTGAGTTTACTATTCGTAAATGA
>CAZIOB010000106.1:0-29975 GCA_964540755.1 uncultured Prolixibacteraceae bacterium
ATATGCGCATAGCAGCGTTCTGTAAATATTTTTTAACGCAGTAGAAATTCAAAAGAACGAATCATTGTGCGTTAGAGCAGGCTTGACACGACACTAGGATATCCAGAGTTTGCATGAAGGTCAAACCTAAGAATTGGAGGAGTCTCTTTATTTTTATTGTTTTTCGTACTTTCGCCTGGAAAAATATTTATTAATGAGATCGGAAAATATTAAAGGTTATCTTTTTGCATTATTAGCTACTATTGCATTTTCCAATGTATATATTTTTAGCAAGGCAGCGCTGAACGAAGTTCATATCATTCAGTTCGGGGTTTACTGGTTTTTTTTCAGCACAGTACTTATTACCTTATATGCTTATCGTAAAGGCAGACTGGCACAGATAAGATATCTGACGAAAAGGCAGAAACTTATATTAATTACGCTGGCTGTACTTGAAATACTTACCACAAGCACATTTTTTCTTTCGGTAAGTATTATCCCTGATCCGGCTGTCACCTCTTTTCTCGGAAATCTTTTTCCTGTTATGCTGGCAGCAGGGGGAGTAGTTATTTTGCATGAAAAATTCGGACTTATTGAAACGGGCGGTGCTGCGCTGGCCCTTGCCGGCGCATTTGTTATAAGTTACACGGGCGAAACTTCCCTTGAAAAGCTTTTTATACCGGGAACAGGTGTAGTTGTGCTGAATGCAATATTTGCATCTGCGGCATCACTGGTTGTAAAAGTACATGTAAAAAAATTAAGTCCCGAATTACTTAGCCTTAACCGTTCAGCAAATCTCTTTGTCTTTTCATTCGCGATGATGCTCATCTCCGGACAGTCATTTATTGTTCCTCTTTCGGCGGTAAAAAATATAGCTATTGGAGCAACGCTGGGACCGTTCCTGGCTATACTGGCAGTCTATTATTCATTCAGTTATCTGGATGTTGCCAGGTCGTCCGTTGTACAGAGCCTGAAAGGAATATTCGTGCTGGCAGGAGCATATCTGATGTTTGGAAGTTTTCCGCAGCCTCATCAGGTGGCAGGGGGATTGATCACTGTGGCCGGCGTTTTGTTAATGACCCTTCCCCAATCAGGTTTTCTCAAAAGAGGAAAAAGGTTAAATCCAAAAGATGATCATGATTCACTTCCCTGATGACTGCTGCTCCTGATCGTGCAGCTTTTCTTACTATATTCAGATCATTTAAAAGAGACGGAATTTATTTAAATTTCCGGTGCATTCTCCAACAGGAATTCTTCAGCTTCCAGATTCCATAATCCTTTTGTTTTTGCAACAATTTTGGCCAATCCGGCAAAGAAAGGATCTTCACTGCCCAATTTCTCAAAATCGTCAATCGCTGTCAAAGGTATATTCTTATGAGTATAAATAAGTTTTTTGCCCCCGGGGATATCAGGCAGATTAAGAGTTGTATCCCTCACAGCATTCAGTCCCCCGATATGCGTAATCAGTCCTGCAGGATTAAGACCCTTACTCATGCAGGCAAGGGCTTCCACCATATCGTCATTATTGCCGCCAGAAGTACCCGTAATATGAGTCGCACCATAATGTACGTTGTAAAAATTCAGTTTTGCCTTAAATTCCGGATTAGCAGGCCCTGCAAAAAAATTCAGACATCCGTCATAATTAAGAACAGCATCCGCCTGCTCTATCACTGATGCAACCGGAGCGAAAACAAACACATCATCATAACCGGACCCGCCCGATATATTTCTCAGTTCATCTACAGGATTATCAACAGCCCCTGTATTAAGATATACCAGTTCTATTCCGTGATCCTTTGCGTGACTGACAGGTAAAATTTCTGCAGCACGGTCAAGACGGGCCTGATCGATATCCGTCACGACCAATAATGAAGGTTTCCTGTCTTTACGGCTCACCACATAATTTATAGCTGCCAGTCCCATAGGGCCCACACCGGCAAGTATAGCCATCCTGCCGCCATCCTTTATCTCCATCTGATGTATATAGGATCCGGGCTTTGTATGGTAATTAGCATGCATGGCGCCGATAACACAGCTCAGAGGTTCGGAGAGAGAGGCGGGATAGTAACCGGGCCCGTCATATGGCAGCAGGCAATTCTGAATCATCACTTCTTTAGGAATAATCACATACGTGGCATCACCTCCGATATATTGATAGGAATATCCCGGCGCACTGAGCACTCCCATAGGGCCATCCTCATAATATATTGCAGGCTGGATCGAAAATTTCTGTCCAACCCTGAATTTATCCTGCCAACGTGACCCTGCCTCAACAATTTCACCACTAAACTCATGACCTATGATCACGGGGTTTATAGCGACATTGTCGGGAACCCTTTTATGATCCTCTCCCTGCTTTGCCGCTTTATAGCTCGACATGCAAATACTGTCGGATACTACTTTTGCAAGAATCTCATCTTCTTTGATCGCAGGAAGTTCAAACTCTTCGAGTCTCAGATCTTCCTTACCATATAATCTTACTGCTTTTGTTTTCATTCGTGTTAAATTTTCTAATTACTATTACCTGAGCATATTCTGGCCCCCTGTTACAGGCACAGCCTGACCGGTTTCATAACTCTGGTCAATCACATAGAAGATAGCTTTGGCAACATCTTCCGGGGTGCAACCCCTACCTGCGGGCACCTGTGATTCATAGAACGCTTTGACATCAGCAATTGTTTTTGCTCCCGGCACTTTCCCGGCTTCGAGATACTGGACGAACAGTCCTTTTTCAGGGTCACTCCAAAGTGGCCCGTCAAAAAAGTTACCAGGACAAATAGAATTTACTTTAATATTAAAAGGCATCAGCTCCAGGGCAAAAGATTGCGTAAGTCCTATTCCCCCGAACTTGCCTCCTGCATAGGCAAAATTTTTATTACTGCCCTTAAGACCTGATTTTGAATTGATCTGGATAATATCCATATACAGGTCCGGCTTATACATATTCTGGATCTTCATCACCTTCTGGGCATATTTTGCACAGAGGAAATAACCTGTATAGTTTACTTTTGTCATGAGTTCAAAAGTTTTCTGGTCCATCTCGTCCAGACTCCCTGCGTATAGTATTCCAGCATTGGAAATAAGTACATCCAGTCCCCCGAAATTAACCACCGTCTGCTTTATCATATTTTCCACAGAAGTATCTTCAGCTACATTGACCTTCTGAAAAATCGCCCTGTTGCCTGATTTATGCTTATTTAACTCATCTGCGAACTGATGTCCCCTTTCCTCATTAAGGTCAGCCACAACAATATTTGCACCTTCGGAGAAGAGTATTCCGGCAATGCCCGCACCAAATCCCTGTGCAGCCCCCGTAACAATGATGATCTTATTTTCAAGCCGCCTTCCGGGCTGTCCTCCCGACATAACCTTTTTCCGGTAATTTTCAACTTCCCAGTTTTCAATGAATGCTACCTGTTCATCTGTTAAAGGGTGGGGACCGCCAAAATTTTCAGATAAACGGCTTATCATGCATGCATCTTCTGCCATCTCTTTTATATTCCCGGCGTTCACAGCCGAATCCCCGGCAACAACCACTCCCTCATCTTTGATGAATATCACCTTCGGCTTAACCCCCCTCCTTTTCTGAAAGTCACTGATCTTTTCCTTTGCTTCAATAATTATATCTTCGGAAGCACCACTTTTTTCAATGAAAAGATATTCGGAAAGGCAATATACGATCTGGTCAGGATTAAAGGGCAGGGAAACCCCTTTGTCGAAAATTTCTTTATCTGCCACAAAATGAGATATCCATGAACTATTATATGCAGTTGCTGTTTTGATATTTCCTTCTGAAAGTAACATCCGTAAAGCAGGCAAAACATCGACCATCTTTTCCGAAACAGGTAATTCCTCTGATTCAGGAAAAATGTCAAATGAGCTTTTCAGCTTAATTTCGATACCATTATATATCTCTTTTATATCATCCACTGAATCGGCAGCGACAAAAATTCCGTGATTCTGGATAAATACGATCCGGGGATCTTTGCTGAATTTTTCATTATACTTCTTTATTTTTCCGGCTATAAAGGTAAAAAGTATAAATCCGGGATCGGTATAAGGTACATAAAGCGCTTCTTCCCCGAACAATTCAAAAGTTTTCTTTTCAGCGTCATTGCTGCACATAAGTGAATTAACAAGGGTTGAGTGGGTGTGGACAACAAAAGTATAGCTAAAAAGATTATGAAGGGATGTCTCCACTGAAGGCCTTAATCCTGAATCAGGATCAATCCTGCTGTCAAGAAGAGCATTTTTTACCTCCTCTTCACGTTTTACCGGATCAGTGGAAAACTCCCGCTGTGGTATCTTGTCCAGTTTGCTGCGGTCAAGTACACAAAAACCGTTCTCGTCGATATCACCCAGACCGACACCACTGGCTTTTATATAAAGATGTTTTCCGGTTTTGAAGGAAGTATTTCCACCCCCGGCAATCACGTACCCTTTTTTATTTCCGTAATAGCGTGAAATATTTATTAGTTCTTTTAATCCCTTTTCCATCTCTTTGATATTTTATTATAAATTAACTTAAAAATGAAACGGGCATAATTGTAAAATCACCCGGAAGTATGATTAAAACTTATGCGGGTTTCATGTGATACCTTCAAAAATCAACAAATACCTCTAAAAATCATATTCCTGGTTTTTAAACCAGGAAATTACAGCGTGGCCCAAATGACTAAATTTTTCCTTTTCAGCTATCTTTGCTTTTCTTTCTTTCAAATATCCTTCTTCACCGCGGGAAGTAAGATATTGATGGGCAGCAATCACTCCTGCGCCCTCATAGTTTATCTGTTTTAACTCCTCATCAAGTGGAACTCCGTTCCTGCACTTAACGAGAAGCGGATCCAGCCTTGGAGTATTATGCTCGGTTCCAAAAGTAATTATAAATCCCTCGCTATGGAATAACGTTACAAAATCTTTAAGTATGCTAAAATCATTTCTGCCGGGAATAAGCTCAATGGCATAAACATCTTTTCCGGTAAGTTCTTCAAGCAGCTTTTCCTTGTCAGATTCATAGTCGGTAAAGTTTCCCTTAGGATCATCAAGAAGAACAGGATAACAGGGGATCCCTCCTGCATCGGTAATGATATCCATAACTTCTGTGAGCGACAGGAAAGCTTTTTTGTCCTCCGGAACAAAAGCTGCGCCTCCCGACTTCAGCAGATTGCTCCTGATCTCGTTTTCCAGTCCTGCTGCATCATTAAGATCCGATTTCAGCTCTTTCCCTGAAAATATATTTCTTAACAACTCTTTTCTTCCTGCCCCGCTCTCTTCCTTTTCAAAAACCGCAAGACGGATAGCCTGTGCTATATGCCGTTCGCGGAAAAGATTTTCTGCAAGCTTATCTTTTAGTCCGGCTGCATCAAACTGCAGATCAATGTTTTTTTCTGAAAGAAATCCATTTAATTTTTCAACCATCCTGAAAGTCTGCTGGTTACTTTGCTTCTGCAATTCTTTGACCTTTGCCAGGGATTGTTCACTCATCTTTACAGGATAACTTAATCCTTTGCCGCTGAAATATGTCCTGCCCGGATTATTGGGATCATTTACCAATACACCCTGCTGCTGCAGATCCTCCTGCAATACCATAAATTCAATATTGAAAAGGGGGAATACCTTATATCTCAAAGCTTCACCTGCAAACTCCTCATAACCGCCGGTTGTATAAAAATCGTTGATGCCAAGCACACTCACTCCTTCCTTTTCAGCCATCTTAAATGCCTGTTCAATATCCTTAAAGGCGCTGAAAGAATGGGGAGTATGTATATGGCCGTTGACTGCCGGGATCTCCTTTTTCTGACTCTTCTCAAACCACTTTATCAACTCCTCCGGAGAAGGAAAATCTGAAAATATATTTTTATTGTTTGCCATTTTTTAATATTTGAATTATTACAAAATAATAAAAATGATTTAATAATTCTGTCCTTTGCTATCCTGTTAATTACATTAAAAAAAAGCATCTTATTCTTTGCAAATAAAAAAAAAGAAAATACTTTTGCAGTCCCGATTATTGTCCATGCTTGTAAATCGTATAAAAGATTGATTTCCTTTGGGTAACATATTCCGGCCATTACCGGGAACCTTAGAAGTGACCCATGGAAGAGTAAAATGTTGAACAAAAAAAATTAATACAAGTGGATACATTAAGTTATAAAACAGTATCGGCGAACAAAACCACAGTAAATAAAGAGTGGGTATTGATCGATGCTGAAAATATGGTTCTTGGCCGGTTGGCGAGCGAGGTCGCAAAAATACTGAGAGGTAAACATAAAACGTATTTTACCCCTCATGTTGATTGCGGTGATTATGTTATTGTTATTAACGCTGAAAAAGTTGTGTTGACAGGCAAA
Organism: uncultured Prolixibacteraceae bacterium; assembly: GCA_964540755.1. Lineage (GTDB taxonomy): Bacteria > Bacteroidota > Bacteroidia > Bacteroidales > Prolixibacteraceae > JAAYJR01. Next base: position 6,330 of record CAZIOB010000106.1, read on the forward strand.
AAGCTGACAGACAAGATTTATCTTCGTCATTCCGGATATCCGGGAGGACAAAAAAAGCAGACGCCAAAGGATATTTTAAACAAATATCCTGAAAGATTGGTAGAAAAGGCTATTAAAGGCATGCTGCCCAAAAACAAACTTGGCAGGCAATTATTCCGAAATCTGCATGTGGTTGTTGGACCGGAGCATAAATATGAAGCTCAAAAGCCAAAAGTTCTCGATTTAAGTACGAATAATTAACAAAAATGGAAGTTATAAATACAATAGGACGTAGAAAATCAGCAGTTGCACGGATATACGTCAACGAAGGGAAAGGAAATATAATTGTCAACAAAAGGGAATATAAAGAGTATTTCCCTACTACAACATTGCAATATATTGTTATTCAGCCTTTAAATATTGTAGAAGCGGCTGATAAGTATGACATTAAGGTCAATCTTTATGGCGGGGGTATAAAAGGACAGGCAGAAGCATTACGTCTGGCTATTTCGAGGGCGCTGATAAAAATCGATCAGGAATTGAGAAAAGATCTTAAATCAGCCGGACTTCTGAGCAGGGACTCACGCCAGGTGGAAAGGAAAAAACCGGGCCGCCCGAAGGCAAGAAAACGCTTCCAGTTCTCAAAACGTTAATATTATTATTGTTTAATCATAAGGATCTAAAACGGTTGAGATCTCCTCTCAGCGGGCTACTCAACGGTTGCTTTTAGAATCAAAAAAAAAGTAAACAGATGCCAAAAGTATCATTTCAGGAATTATTAGATGCAGGCGCCCATTTCGGGCACCTCAAAAGAAAGTGGAACCCTAACATGGAACCTTATATTTTCATGGAAAAAAACGGGATTCACATTATTGATCTCCAAAAAACTATCGCTAAGATCGATATTGCAGCAGCTGCAATGAAGCAAATCGCCAAGTCGGGCCGCAAAATATTATTTGTTGCGACAAAAAAACAGGCAAAAGAACTGGTGGCCGAACTGGTTAAAAAAACCGGCATGCCTTATGTGACAGAACGCTGGCCCGGCGGCATGCTGACCAACTTTCCCACTATACGGAAAGCAGTAAAAAAAATGATCTCCATTGACAAAATGATGAAAGATCCCAGTTGGGATAACCTGTCAAAAAGAGAAAAATTACAGATCACACGGCAAAGGGCAAAGCTGGAGAAGGTCCTTGGCAGTATTGCCGACCTTACACGTTTACCTGCCGCTCTCTTTATTGTAGATGTGATGAAAGAGAAGATCGCTGTCAGGGAAGCCAGGCGCCTGGGAATCAAAATATTTGCAATTGTTGATACCAATTCAAACCCGGAAGATATAGATTTTGTCATTCCGGCAAATGATGATGCCTCCCAGTCTATTAAACTGATTGTAGGCGCCATGACCGATGCAGTTCGCGAAGGACTGAATGAAAGGAAAGCCGAAAAGGATAAAAACGAAGTTGACACTCCCCGCAAAAAGGTCAGGAAAAAAATTAGAAAAGAGGCCAGGGCTGCAAAAAAACCTGTTGATTCAGAAACCGGGAATGAAGGAAATGATGAAGAAGAAATGGAATGATGATCTTAAAAAAAATTAAAATTTAAAAAACAAATCGTATGTCTTTTTCAACAGCTGATATAGTTAAACTGCGCAAATTGACCGGTGCAGGAATGATGGATTGTAAAAATGCCCTTAGCGAAGCAGACGGGAATTTCGAAAGAGCCATAGAAATTATCCGCGAAAAAGGGAAACTTGTAGCAAGTAAACGGGCCGACAGAGAAGCTTCCGAAGGTGTTGTCCTGGCAAAAACAACAGAAGATAAAAAATTCGGCGCAATGATCGTTCTTAACTGCGAGACAGATTTCGTGGCCAAAAACAATGACTTTATTGCATTTGCCGAAAGTATTCTTGACAAAGCGCTGGAAGAAAAACCTGCCGGACTGGAAGAGCTCAGGAATATAAATCTCGGGGACAGGACAATTGAAGCTCATGTAACTGAACAAACAGGTATAATAGGTGAAAAAATTGAACTTTCCTACTATGGGAAAATAGAAGCTGAAACAGTGCAGAGTTATATTCATCCCGGAAATAAACTGGCAACACTGGCAGGATTCAGTAAATCAGGCATTGAAGAACAGTTAGCTAAAGATGTTACTATGCAGATAGCAGCAATGGCGCCGGTTGCAATTGACAAAAAAGATGTTCCTCAGAATGTTATCGATAAAGAAATTGAAATCGCAAAGGTAAAATTCCGCCAGGAAGGCAAGCCGGAAGCCATGCTTGATAAAATTGCCCAGGGATCACTCAATAAATGGTTCCAGGAGGCCACTTTGCTTAACCAGGCATTTATAAAAGATGCCAAAATATCGGTTAAGCAGTACATGGCTCAAAAGGACAAAGAACTGGAAGTGACCTCCTTTGAAAGATATTCACTGAATCTGTAATCAGATTCCCCAAAGGGTATCATTGATTACCATTAAAAAAAGAAAAATTTAATTACCCTGAGGGTATGGGTCTGTTAATATCCAGGATATTCAGAAAAAGGGCGTTTCAAAATGTTGATGCGCCCTTTTTTGCTCTCATCGGCAAATTTGACTGATCTCATATATTTATAGGCTAAAAGGCCATGACAACTTTGAAATGAAACGAGCGCAAAAATCAAAAAAACTGAAAAAACGGGTTTTTCGTTCCTGGATGATTTCCACAGTAAGCATATCAATGGTATTGCTAATGCTGGGCGGACTAATAATGGTTTTAATAAACGCAGGGAAACTTTCCCGTTATGTGAGGGAGAGAATAGGCTTTACATTAGTGCTCCATGAAGGACTTAATGAAATTGACATACTTCGCTTACAAAAGCTCATAAGCTCGTTGTACTATGTAAAATCTGCCGAGTACATAGATAAAGAGACTGCCGCAAAAGAACTTACAGAGGAACTTGGTGAAGATTTTACCGGCTTTCTGGGTTATAATCCCCTTTATTCATCAATTGATGTTAAGCTTTATGCTCCATACACAAAAAATGACAGCCTGTTGATAATAGAAAAAGACTTTTTGGATTTTCCCCAGGTAAAAGAGGTTCATTATCAAAAAAACCTGTTGTCAGTCATTAATGAAAATGTCCGGAAAATTAGTCTGATACTTTTAATTGTAAGCGGATTAATGACGGTAATTTTTATTTCCCTGATTAATAACACAATAAGGATTTCCATCTATTCTGAACGTTTTATTATTAATACGATGCAGCTGACGGGAGCCACACATTCTTTCATAAGGAAACCTTTTTTATACAGATCAGTTACACATGGAATCATAGGTGCCTTTATCGCAAATATTATCCTTATGTCGCCTCTCTTTGTCTTTTATAAAGAACTGGAAGGCATAATCTCAGCCAATGATATAAAAATGCTTGCGACTGTCTGTCTGATGGTTATTCTGCTGGGAATCCTTATTTCTTATCTTTCTGCTCTGTTTGCAGTTAATAAATTTCTTAAAATGAAATTTGATGAATTATTTTATTAACTATCTTTACCCCCGTTATGAAAAAGAAAAAAACAACCAAAGGGAAATCAGTTAATTATACAGGCTTTGCACTGGGAAAAGAAAATTACCGTCTCATGGCAATCGGCTTTGCCATTATTGTAATAGGTTTTATTTTAATGGTTGGCGGCGGAAGTGATGACCCCGAAGTGTTTAATCCCGAAATTTTCAGCTTCCGCAGAATCACGTTAGCCCCGCTCATTTTACTTTTTGGATTTGTCTTTGAGATTTATGCAATTCTTAAAAAACCAAAGGAAAAAGAGGAAGAATAACACAAATTTATTATGAATGAACTTCAGGCTCTCCTGCTTGGTATTATTCAGGGACTTACAGAATTTCTGCCCGTAAGCTCAAGCGGACATCTGGAAATAGGGCATAACCTGCTCGGCGTTAAATCAGCAAACAACTTACTTTTTGCAATTTTGGTGCATCTTGCAACAGTACTAAGTACATTGGTAGTATTCAGAAAGGATATCTGGCTTCTCATAAAAGGAGTGCTGGAATTTAAATGGAATGATTCCACTGTCTATGTCTCAAAATTACTCTTTTCTACAATCCCTGTATTGTTTGCAGGTTTTTTTTTGAGAAAGAAATTGAACTTCTCTTTACCTGTAACCTGTTAATTGTAGGCTGCATGTTATTGATCACAGCATTATTACTGACCCTTGCCCACTTCATCAATAAAGGAGAAAAACAAATTTCCTTCAGCTCTGCCTTTATAATCGGAATTGCGCAGGCTATATCCGTAATACCCGGAATATCGCGCAGCGGGGCGACTATTGCAACAGGCCTCCTGCTAAAAAACAAAAAAAACGAGGTTACAAGATTCTCATTTCTAATGGTGATAATTCCTATCCTGGGCGCGGGATTCCTGGATCTGACAAGTAAAAATCTTTCAACAGAAATGAATATAGAATTCATACCCCTGGTTATAGGTTTTACAGCGGCATTTATTTCCGGATTACTTGCATGTTCATGGATGATAAAAATTGTCAGAAAAGGAAAATTAATTTATTTCGCTATTTATTGTATTATTATCGGTCTTATTGCTATCTTTGCAGCCTGATTCTCAAAATCATCAAAACACTCTAAATTAGAATATTACACATGACTTACCTAAAAAACAAATATGATTTTTTAGGCGGTGAAGTTTTGTTGTTCGATAAGAGCCGCGGATGGACTTCCTTTGATCTTGTCCAGAGGATAAGAAATACCCTTTGCCGCGAGATGGGCATAAAAAAATTAAAGGTCGGGCATGCAGGCACTCTCGATCCCCTGGCATCGGGATTATTAATAGTATTTACGGGAAAAGCAACCAGGTTGACAGGATCTTTTCAGGAGATGGAGAAAGAATATATTGCAACACTGAAGCTGGGAGCTACCACACCCTCTTACGATCTTGAAACCCCCGAGAACAGCGCAGGCATGATAACACACATTACTTCGGATCTTATTGATACGGTATTATCTAAATTCAAAGGAGAAACAGAACAGGTGCCACCTCTCTTTTCAGCTGTAAAAATAAAAGGCAAGCGCGCATTTGACTATGCCAGAAAAGGCGAAAAACTGAAACTTAATCCTAAAAAAATAGTAATTAAAGATATAAAGAGAGAATCGTTGAATTTGCCGTTTATGACAATAAATGTCATTTGCAGCAAAGGTACATATATTCGCGCACTGGCAAGGGATATCGGGAAAGAATTACATTGCGGGGCATACCTTACCGCGTTACGAAGAACAAGAATTGGTGAATATAAGGTTGAAGATGCAGTAACAATAGATTTTTTTATGGATAATATAAAAGAATATGTAACAAATTAATCTTTTTTCCGTAAACCGGAGTTCCGCTTATTATCCCCTTTAAATTATAAAATTGCAATAAAATTTTAAAAAAGTTGCCCATGAAATTATCAAAATTCGGGTATAATTTAGATGACAAAAAGATTGCTTTACACCCGGCATACAACAGAGATGAGTCGAAAATGATGGTGTTAGACAGATCAACCCGTAATATTGAACACAAATTATTTAAGGACATTGTTGACTATTTTGAAGATAAAGATGTTTTTGTTTTTAATGATACAAAGGTATTTCCTGCACGACTCTATGGCAACAAAGAGAAAACAGGGGCGGAAATAGAAGTTTTTCTGCTCCGGGAATTAAACCGTGAACAGCGTTTATGGGATGTTTTGGTTGATCCGGCCAGAAAGATCAGGATCGGAAATAAATTATACTTTGGAGAAGATGATATGCTGGTGGCAGAAGTAATTGATAATACAACATCCCGCGGCCGTACTCTTCGTTTCCTTTTCGACGGTCCATATGATGAATTTAAGAAAACCCTTTATAATTTAGGAGAAACTCCTCTCCCGAAATTTATTAAACGGCCCGTGTTGCCGGAAGACAAGGAACGGTATCAAACAATATTTGCCAGACATGAAGGAGCGGTGGCTGCTCCCACAGCCGGACTGCATTTCAGTCGTGAGCTGCTAAAAAGGCTTGAAATCAAGGGCGCTGAATTTGCATTTATAACTCTTCATGTGGGTCTGGGTAATTTCAGAGGTGTCGATGTCGAAGATCTCACAAAGCACAAAATGGATTCCGAACAGATATGGATAAAAGAAGAAGCTTGTGAAAAAGTAAACAATGCAAAAATGATTAAGAAAAATATTTGTGCTGTCGGAACCACAGTAATGCGTACACTCGAAAGCTCTGTTTCCACCCAGGGCTTTCTGAAGCCGTTTGAGGGGTGGACTAATAAATTTATTTTCCCTCCTTATGAATTCAGCGTGGCTAACAGGATGGTAACTAACTTTCACCTGCCCTACTCTACACTTCTTATGATGGTCGCTGCTTTTGGAGGTTACGATTTTGTCATGGAAGCTTATGATATTGCCCTTAAAAATGATTATCGGTTTGGAACCTATGGAGATGCAATGCTGATAATATAATCTGAAATATTTTTATTCCCGGACAATTAAAATGGCAAAATTTGAAATTAAAAAATGCCCTGTATGCGGCAGCAGCAGGTTTGTATCTTTTATCAGATGCACTGACTATACTGTTTCAGGCGAAGAATATGATATAAAAAGCTGCAATGATTGTGGTTTAAAAATTACTTCCAACTCTGAAGATGAGGAAAGCATAGCAAAGTATTACGATTCTGATGATTATATGCCTCATTCCGGCAGGTCTTCGGGACTGACAGAGATCATATACCATAAAGCAAGACTATTCATGCTGGGCCGGAAAAGACGAATTGTTGAAAGTGCAGTTTCAAACAGAAAGGGGCGGTTGCTGGATGTTGGTACAGGTACCGGGTATTTCCCTTATGAAATGAAAAAACACGGCTGGGATGTAACCGGGACTGAAAAAAGTGATGATGCACGTAATTTTGCCCTTACTGAGTTAGGTACGGACATAAAAAAAACTGAAGAACTTTTTAAATTGGAGAACAATCAGTTCGATGTTATCACCTTATGGCACGCTCTGGAGCATATCCACCGGTTGAACGAAAATATGGAAAGATTCAACAAACTGCTGAAAAAAGACGGACTATTAATAATTGCTGTCCCAAACAATGATTCCTTCGATGCACGTCATTATAAGGAATTCTGGGCTGCATGGGATGTTCCGCGCCATATCTGGCACTTCACACCGGAACAAATGCAACTCCTGGGGGAAAAACATGGGTTCAGGCCGGAACGGATATATCCTATGCCTCTTGACGGATTTTATATCTCGATGCTTAGTGAAAAATATAAAAAATCTAAAACACAATTTATCAATGGATGTTATTACGGACTGGCATCATGGATAATGAGCATCACCAACTCACGAAAATCAAGCTCAGTGACATATATTTTTAGAAAGTTGTAGATGCTATACGCAACCTTTCTGTTGAAAATGCATCAATTTTATATAAGGCCATAAAAAATATTGTAATTATCCGAAATAACAATACAAACTGGCAATATAACTTTGAATTGTAAAAAAAAAGGCTTAACATTTTACCTGGGCATCTAAAGTGATAATGAAGTGGTTACATTAGTTCTAAAATTTTAATTAGCTTATTATTAAATAATTATAAAATGTTTAACGAATGAAAAAGAAAAATTCTATTCTCAAATTATTCACATTAATTTCTGTTTCTCTTGTATTATTCTCATGTTTGGATGATCCTGAACCTGTAGCTCTGGATTTTGTTCCGGACGTGTTTGTACAGAAGGTCACGGATAACGGACAGGAATTATATGCTCCTGCATTTCTGGTTTTTGGCAATAAAGCTCTTGAGTCAGGTACTCTCGAAGGCCCCTCGGGCGGCAACTGGACTCTCGAAAATGATTCTGCCGATTCAAGAATTCTAAATCTGCTTCCGGAGGATGAAGATTTTACTGCAACCATGCCGGAAACCGGTACTTATTCATTTACTGTTACGAGCACGCAGACTGATGAAGCTCCTGTTACACTGACCGATATACTGGAAGATGCCGAACTGGATGCTGTAGTGATAGATACAACTGAATTTAACAATTCAGAGATGACAACCTCCTGGCAATCGGTTTCAGGCACAGATATGTTCCTGTTAAGACTCTATGATGAATCGGGACAGTTAATTTATATCAGCGACCAGATTACAGCAAATCAGACGGATTACACAGTCAGAAACTTCGATGGCAACTGGCTTAGCTCAAACATGCCCGAAGACGGCGAATCATACGTAGTGGAGCTGCTGGCTATCCTTTATGAGCAAGGGACTTCCTCCGGCAATATGCAATATAATATCCAGTTTATATCAATTGGCACAAGTGAAATAGTCTGGGGTGAATAACCTCCCCGTCTTAACTTTTATCTGTTCCTTTTCAACTTTTGGCTTGTTTTTTTCTATTTTTGTGCCTCAAATTTTTTACTGCATTCAATATGGAAATTCCAAGCAAGTATAATGCGTCTGAGGTTGAAAAAAAATGGTATAAATACTGGTCGGATAATAATTATTTCCATTCCGAACCGGATGAACGGCTCCCATATACTATTGTGATACCGCCCCCTAATGTCACAGGTGTTCTCCACATGGGACACATGCTGAATAATACCATCCAGGATATCTTGATAAGGCGTGCGCGGATGACAGGGAAAAATGCTTGCTGGGTTCCCGGGACAGACCATGCTTCAATTGCAACAGAAGCTAAAGTTGTTAATAAACTTAAGGATGAAGGCATAAGTAAATATGACCTGACAAGGGAAGAATTTCTGGAACATGCATGGGAGTGGACTCATAAACACGGGGGAATAATCCTGGAACAGTTGAAAAAACTTGGGGCTTCATGTGACTGGGAAAGGACAGCATTTACAATGGATGATATCCGTAGCAGGTCAGTTATAAGAGTATTTGTAGATCTCTATAACAAAGGCCTGATTTACCGCGGTGTTCGAATGGTCAACTGGGATACTGCTGCCAAAACAGCGCTGTCGGATGAGGAGGTGATCTATAAAGAGGTCAAATCAAAACTTTACTACATAAGATACAGGATTGAAAATGAAGATGGCTTTATAACAATTGCCACTACACGTCCCGAGACTATACTCGGAGATACTGCGGTATGTGTTAACCCTGAGGATATAAGATACAAACATCTGACAGGCAAACGTGTTCTTGTTCCCCTGATTGACCGTCCCGTTCCGGTCATTGAAGATAGTTACGTTGACATGGAATTTGGCACCGGATGCCTGAAAATAACACCTGCCCATGATATCAATGATTACGAAATAGGGCTCCGGAAAAATCTGCCTGTAATTGATATCTTCAATGACGACGGGACAATGAGCGAAAAGGCTGAAATCTTTATCGGCGAAGACCGTTTTGATGTCCGCGAAAAGATTGTCCCGGAGCTGGAAAAAGCCGGCAACATGGTCAGGATAGAGGACTATGACAATAAGGTGGGCTTTTCTGAGCGAACTGATGTTGCCATTGAACCGAAGCTTTCTGTTCAATGGTTTCTTAAAATGGAAGAACTGGTAAAACCTGCACTTGAAAATGTACTGAACGATAATATCCTTTTTTATCCGCCGAAATTCAAAAATATATACCGTCACTGGATGGCCAATATAAAGGACTGGTGTATCAGCCGGCAGTTGTGGTGGGGCCATCAGATACCCGTTTACTATCTTGACGATGGTGCCTTTTTCTGTGCCGAAACTCCTGAAGAGGCATTGGAAATTGCCCGCAGGGAGACCGGTAACAATAATCTAACCCTCGACAGTCTGAGGCAGGATCAGGATGTTCTTGATACCTGGTTTTCAAGCTGGCTATGGCCCATGTCAGTATTTAACGGCATACTGGATCCTGATAATAAAGATATTAACTATTACTATCCATCGAGTGACCTGGTAACAGCGCCTGATATAATTTTCTTTTGGGTTGCCCGTATGATTATTGCAGGATATGAATACAGGAATCAATACCCTTTCAAAAACGTCTATTTCACGGGAATGGTACGCGACAACCAACGAAGGAAAATGTCTAAGTCCCTTGGCAATTCCCCCGATCCCCTGGAATTAATTGACAAGTACGGGGCTGACGGAGTAAGGGTGGGAATGTTATTATGCTCTCCCGCGGGTGGCGACCTTCTGTTCGATGAAACTCTTCCGCAACAGGGAGCAGGTTTTGCATCCAAGATATGGAATGCATTCAGACTGGTAAAAAACTGGCAAGTATCAGATAGTACCGACCAGCCGCAACATTCAAAACTTGCCGTAGCCTGGTTCAGGAACAAACTTAACCAGGTAATGGAAATTGTCGGTTCACAATTCAGCCAGTTCAGGATATCGGAAGCATTAATGACAGTATATACTACTGTTCGTGATGAATTTTCCGGATGGCTACTTGAAATCGTCAAACCACCTTACAAACATCCTATAGATAAAAAAACCCATAATGAAATTACAGAGCTCTTCGAGCAGCTGCTCCATCTGATGCATCCCTTCATGCCATTTATAACAGAAGAGATATGGCAGCTTCTGGGAGAGAGGAAACAGGGAGAAAGCATAATGATCAGCCGGCTTCCCGAAATCAGGGAATATGATCCTGAAATGCTGGATTCATTTGAAAATATTAAAGAAGCAATATCTGGTGTAAGAAAAATCAGAAAAGAAAAAAATATACCGAATAAAGAACCTCTTGAAATCTTCATCAGGCAGGGAGATAAAGGGTATGAACCGGGACTTAACCCGGTACTGAAAAAACTGGGAAATCTCTCACGCATTTCACTAACCACAAAAGAGATAAAAGCAGCAGCATCATTCAGGGTAAAATCAACTAATTATTATATCCCCATGGATGAATTCACCGATGTGGCCGAAGAACTGGAGAAGCTGGAAAACGAATTAAAATATGCACACGGATTCCTGGAATCAGTAATGAAAAAACTAAGCAACCACAGGTTTGTCAATAATGCGCCGGAACAGGTTGTGGAAAAGGAAAAAGCAAAAAAAGCAGATGCCGAGGCAAAAATAAAAATGCTTGAAGCCCGCATAGATTCTCTAAGATAAATTTGATTACCTTAAACTTGTTAAAATCCCTGTTAACTTTTGTTATCATTCCTTTTGCAAAATTCTTTTGTATATTTTTACAAAATATTGCATATTAGACAGAAAGGCTATGAAGATTGTCGTATATACAGTGCTGGTCTTACTTGTGCTTTCAGAATTAAAAGGAACTGCGCAGGAGAATATTCCTTTGATCGATCCTATTCTGATCAGGTTTAAAGGAAGGATTATCAGCGCTGCTGACAGTTCAGCCCTGCCTTATGTAAATATTGTAAATAACCGCACACATACGGGGACAATCACTAACACAAACGGATATTTCACAATAGAGATGCTTAACATCGACAGTCTGCATTTATCATCTGTAGGTTACCAGCAAAAAGTCATAACAGTACCGCAAAACTACAATGAACAGGCTATAATCACCTTTGTGATGAATCCTGTTAACTATCTTGTCGGTGAAGTTGAAATTAAAGGAGACAAACCAACTGTGGGCGGGGATCTGGGAACCGGCAAGCCGGTTGACCTGCCCCCTGAACTAAGGGGCGATGCATTTAATGAGAAGCCCTCTGTTTTGTCTGCACTTACGAATCCCGTTTCCTACTGGCAGTACTATCTTAGTCGTAAGGAACGGGAAAAAAGGAAGGTACGCGAAGCAATGATGATTGAAAAAAACTGGGAGATGCATTCACAAAATTACAATAAAGAGATGGTAATGAAACTAACAGACCTTAACGAAAGTGAAGCGGATTCATTCATGGTCTGGTTCAACTCTCAAAATATACTTCCTTACACTGCATCAGAATATGAAGTGCGTACCTCAATTATCTATTATTACAAAATATACCGGAAAGAAAAAAACTCCCCCGGTGCTGCAAAATAAAAAGATTACAATTCCTTTATTTTAATATTGCGCCACAAAACCTTTATTCCACCTCCTGAATGGATCTGAAGAGCAATTGCTCCCTTGCCCTCAGCTATCTTTTCATCATTCATATCGACCATCTCCTTTCCGTTAAGCCATGTGGTGACATGCCCGCCGGCAACACGTATTTTCATCTTATTCCACTTGCCCATCCTGAGTATATCTTCCTTTTCATCAGGGATTTTTTCCAGCCACCCGCGGCCGTAAGATTCATATATCCCTCCTGTATCGTGATCCGGAGGAGCAACCTCAACCTGCCAGCCGGATACTTTTGTCCCTTCAAAAGTGGAACGGAAAAACACTCCGCTGTTACCATCTGCCTTTTGCAGAAACTCAAGGGTTAATTCAAAATCATCATAATACTTTTCTGTTGAGAGATAACCATATTCTTCATCAGGACCGCTTTCGCAGACAAGATAGCCGTCTTCATTAACATACCACTTCTCGGTACCATGAATAACCCATCCGTCAAGATTATTGCCGTTGAATAAAGACTTATACCCCTTGCCGGCTCCGTAACCAGTTAAGGTAACCAGTGTTACCGCAATAATTAAAAATATATTCTTCATTTGATTAAATATTTAAAGTTGTTATCAATTAGCTCCCAATTCCTCTTTTAAAAGTTTCACATTATTTTCAAGGCGGGTAATGGTGGCATTTTTTTCTTCCAGTTGTGCATTCAATCCTGATATTTGTTCCCGCAAACCATCCAGCCTGCCGTTAAGCTCTTCTATCCTTTTTTCCGCCTCCTCTTTATCTGCCTGAAGTGAAGTTATCTTATCATTAAGAAGGCCCATCTGAAAATTCTTCTCATCAATAACTGAAGACTGCCCGGTTATCTCAGCCTCCAGGTTTTCTATCTGAGATCTTAGAGAACTAATGGTTTTATCCTTAATTTTCATCTCCTCTATCATTCTCTGCCTTTCAAACCCGAAGCTGAAACTGGTTTCCTCTAATGATTCTTTTTGTTCATCCAAAGAATTTCTTAGGGAAAAAACATCATTATTTAATGAATCAATGTACTGGTCTTTAATTGCATTGCTTTCCATAAGCTCATTCTTCATAATCTCAAAATCGGCAATCAATGCTTCGATCCTGGTAGCTTTGTCATTATTTTCCCCTGTAAGTTCAAGGACTTTCTGTTCAGCTCTCACTCTCCCTTCCTGCATCTCTGTGAACTTCTTTTTCGAAACGCACGAACCAAGAAATAAGATTATCATTATTATTAAGGAAATATATTTTTGATTTTTCATGCTGTGCACTCTGATTTGTGTAACAAATATAACGATAACTGATAATAATAAAATAATATAACGTTATAAAAGAAATGAATTGTATAAAATTGTTACTTTTAAAGCAAATATCAGTAAAATGAAACGAGCATGCTTTTAATATCACACGGGAATAGGATCAGAATATATGCGAGTTCAATATGATACTTTTAAAAAATCAATATTTTTATTCAGATAAAACAAATAGGGTTTTAATTTAAAATTTTTATCTCATTTTAATTATAAAACTTTAAGCAGATGAGATTACATATTCTATATATTATCATATTAACAGCACTTTCGGCCGGTGCACAAAACGACAATAATGCTCTGAATAAAATAGAGGGTAAGGTTGTAAACGAGATTACAAACGAGGCTGTGGCATATACCAATATTAGTATTGAAGACACTTTTTTCGGAACTGCCAGTGATGAGGAAGGATCTTTCGAACTTAAAATCCCCGGGGAGATGATTTCAAAAAGAATAAATTTTTCAGCCGTAGGATTTGAGCGAAAAAGCTTTCCTGTCACTTCACTTTTAAACCGCAATTATATAATAATCAAATTAAAACCACAGTCCTATACTATTAAGGATATAAATATTGAAGCAAGGTCGAAAGTATTGATGCGCATATTGAGAATGGCTTCCGGGAATATTCCATATAATTACATAGGTGGCCCATTCAATCTGATCGCAAATTATGAAAATGAAAAAATTACAGATGATACTCTCAGAACTTATGAAAGCGCGAAGGTGGTTATATTCGATGAAACCGGTTATGCCGACCCTTCCAGACTCAATGCCTTTCAAATGAGGAAATATGAAATTACCAAGCCTGAACCGGATTACAGGTTTTCTTCAGGGATAATAAATTTTGACGAGCTTCTGGCGCTGGACTGGGTCCGTGCAGCCACTTCTGTTCTGGATCCTTCAATAATCCGGACCTTTAAACTTTCAATGGAAGAAGAATCCCTTATTAACGGAGATTCTGCATGGATAATATCTTTTTCCCAGCCTGATCCCACTCTTTCCGGATCAGATGATTTCTATGCCACCTCTTTTGAGGGACAAATAACTATTCTGAAAGACGATTATTCAGTAAAAAAAATAGAGGGTACTGCAAAATCAACAAAACATAACAGACAGGGGAAATCATTGGCCGTGGGAAGTTCTGATACTACCCACTATACCGGAGTGGAATATGATTTCCTTGTTACTTATTCCGAGCTTAAGCCTGATCTGCTGTTTATGCACAAAAAATACAACTATGGGGGCAAACATATTGAAGAGACAGCAAGTCTAAAAATCACCAAAGTTGAAATGACTGATATAAAAAGAATTGCATCGCGTGATTATTTCGTTGAATAAATTCAGTCCGCTTCCCTGACGAGAAGCCGGGCTGTAAGCCTGCTGTGTTGTTCCAGATAAATATCCTTATCCCTGCTTACCTGTTCCAGTATATCCGATGTGTAATGTCTGACAGTTATCAGCGTCAGTCCTGAATTATAGTGAATTGAGTAGTATTGTTCCAGTCCTTTCAGCAGGCTCTCAGCATTAATTTCTGCCGCATCCAGTGTTACACTCAGGTCTATAGCAGATTGCTGCATCATAGTGATTTTTATATGCCTGCCAAGAAAAAAATTTATCACCCTGGAAATATCTTCGAGGCTTATCAAAGAAAAATCTTTTGGGGAGAATGTAATTAAAAGCTGGTTCTCCTTATAAATGAAAATGGGCGGAAGTTTTATCTTGTGATCTATCATATGGATGACTGTCCCTGCATCCCCGGGGGAATAAAAAGATTTAACATACAGGGGAATGCCTTTATTATGCAATGGTTGCATGGTTTTGGGATGTATTACCTTAGCCCCTGAATGAGTCATCTCCACAGCTTCCCGGTACGACAGGCACTCAATTATAGCAGTCTTATCCATCTTCTTAGGGTCTCCGGTTAGTATCCCGGGAACATCTTTCCAGAAAGATACGCTTTCAGCATCCAGAAGGTTCCCCAGAATAGCAGCTGTGAAGTCTGACCCTTCCCTACCGAGTGTTGTTGTCAGGTTAGACCGTGTAGAACCAATAAATCCCTGTGTAATATAGAGATTGGTATCCTGAAAATCAAAAACCTGTCTGACCAGTTTATCTGTCAGCGCCCAGTCAACCGACGCATCACGAAACAGATCATCAGTACGTAAACATGTCCTTATATCAATCCAGCTATTTTTTAATCCCGCTGAATTCAGATAATCGCTCACTATCCTTGTTGATACCATCTCACCGAAACTCACAATCTGGTCGTACTCATAGTCATAATCCAGCGAAGGAGATTCTTCAAGCCGTTCTTCCAGTGCATTAAAAAAGAGAGTTACATTATCAGGTGTATTATCCTTAAAAAACAGATTGTCAATAATTTCCTGATGATAGTCTTTAAACTTCCTGAATATCTCCCATTTTTTTTCATCCTTGTCAAAAAAAGCCCTGACAAGAGTTTCCAGCAGATTGGTAGTTTTTCCCATAGCAGAGATTACAACGACAAGATTTTCTTTTTGTCCCGATAATATCTTGCTGACCGTACGGACAGCCTCAGAATCCTTAACAGATGCCCCTCCGAACTTATATACTATCATATCAATGAGTATTTATTAAACTATTCTCAGCAGGATTACAAGTCATCCCAATCAGGATTCATATTTCGCATCATAAATGCGGAAAGCTCATAAATTCCTGTTTATTTATGTAAAACTATACATTTTAAGCTTAATCATTTGGCTAAATCAAATCTAAAGATGTATTTTATATTAGAATAAGTTATTTTGATAATTTGTAGCCTGATTTTCTAAAGTGAGATCATCACGAAGTTATATAGTGTGCGTTAATGTTTGGATAAGGGAAATAATTTGAGATGCAAGTTTGTTAGCTGATTCTTCCGAGCCGGCCTCGGCATAAATGCGGATAACAGGTTCCGTATTAGACTTGCGAAGGTGTACCCATGACTTGTCAAAATCTATTTTCAAACCATCGGTTTCATCTGTTTTTTCATTTATATAGTAATTTTTCACCTTTCTCAGAATGTCATCCACATCGAGTTCCGGATTCAACTCTATTTTTTTCTTTGTAATAAAATATTCAGGGAATGTTTTTCTCAGTTCAGAGCATTTCATCCCCTTTTTAGCCAGATAAGTCAGGAACAGCGCGGCACCAACAAGAGCATCGCGGCCATAATGGCATGGCGGATAAATAACCCCGCCATTGCCTTCCCCGCCTATCACAGCGTCAGTCTCTTTCATTTTTGCAATTACGTTTACTTCCCCGACTGCCGAAGGAGTATATACCTGACCATATTTTTCTGTTATATCACGCAGTGCGCGGCTCGAAGAAAGATTGGAGACCGTGTTTCCCGGTGTTTTGCTTAAAACGTAATCGGCTACGGCAACCAGGGTAAACTCTTCATTGAACATTGAACCATCCTCATTGATAATAGCCAGTCTGTCAACATCCGGATCAACAACAAAACCAACATCAACATCACTGTTCTTTATAATTTCAGAAGTTTCAACCAGATTCTCAGGTATTGGTTCGGGAATATGTGCAAAATGGCCGTCAGGCTTACAATTAATTTCATTAATTTTTTTCACGCCAAGGGCCTTCAACAATTCCGGCATAGCTATTCCCCCTACAGAATTAACGGCATCTATGGCGACAGTAAAACCCGCTGCTTTAACAGCAGCCGGATCTACAAGCTCCAGTTCCAGTACCTTCTGTATATGAATTGCTGTATAATCTTTTTCCTCGACGGTTCCTAATTCATCAACACCGGCAAAAATGAAATCTTCTGCATCGGCAAGCCCTATTACTTTACGGCCTTCCTCATCATTCAGAAACTCTCCTTTGCTGTTTAACAATTTAAGTGCATTCCACTCTTTGGGATTGTGACTGGCAGTGAGGATAATACCTCCGTCTGCTTTTTCCGCGGCTACGGCAATTTCCGTTGCAGGAGTAGTTGCAAGTCCGATATTCACTACATTAATCCCCATGCTTACCAATGTATTGATAACTAATGAACTGACCATCTCCCCCGAAATGCGGGCATCTCTTCCCACTACAACTTTATAACTTTGCTTTTTCAAATTTAATTTAATCCACGAGGCAAAAGATGCAGTAAATTTCACAATATTAACAGGGCTAAGTCCTTCATCAGGCTTTCCTCCAATAGTTCCCCTGATGCCTGAAATTGATTTAATCAGTGTCATTATCCAATACGATTTAAAAATTAAACTTCATAAGTAGCATATACGATTCAAATGAATTATTTTCAAAAGTAATAATGCTCCTATCGCATCTTTATAAAACTGACCTCTTTTTTAGAAAGCATTCTCCATTTGCCGCGGGGAAGATTTTTCTTGGTCAGGCCGGCAAAATATACCCTGTCGAGTTTTCTTACCCGGTATCCCAGACTCTCAAAGATACGGCGTACAATACGATTTCTTCCGGAATGAATTTCCAGTCCCAGGTCCGCTTTATTTTCCGGATCTGCATAACCTATTGCATCGGCAGCAACAGGGCCGTCCTCCAGGTCAATGCCATCGGCTATCAGGACAAGATCTTTTTTTGTCAGTGGTTTATCAAGGGTAACATGGTATATTTTTTTAACATTATGGCTGGGGTGCGTTAAACGGTCGGAAAGTTCCCCGTCATTGGTAAAAAGTAAGACTCCTGTTGTATTTTTATCAAGCCGTCCGACCGGGTAAATACGTTCAGAACAAGCATTTCCCAATAGTTCCATAACTGTCGGCCCTGCCTTTGGATCATCAGTGGTCGTTACATAACCCTTTGGCTTATTTAACAACAGATAAACCTTTTTTTCAGCATTCAGCCTTTTACCGTTCAGTCTTATATCATCTGACATCCTGACCTTAACGCCCATCCCGGTTACAACCTTATTGTTTACGGTTATGAGCCCGGCAGCTATATATTTATCGGCTTCCCGTCTTGAACAGACACCTGCATTTGCAATATACCTGTTAAGCCTGATTTCTTCAACCCTGTTCTGAACTTCCGGTTTACTTCGCGGTAAAGCTTTTTCCCTGTGTATTGTCGCTGAGGGTTTTTTATCCAATGACTTTTTCCCGGGAAATTTTCTCCCACCGGAGGATTTCACATTACTTTCCCGTCTTCCTGATCCGGACCTGTTCCCGGCATCTCTCCTGTTAATCCTTTTCATGGTAAATTTCTTTTATGCAAAGGTCGAAAAAATTTCCGTTAAATAAATGAGAACTTTATACTACTTCAGGTAAACTTATACCTTTTATTTTTCGGTACAGATCAAGGGCATATATATCGGTCATGCCCGATATAAAATCTACGGCAGATTGAATATTATGGTATAAATTATTGCTTTTTACTTTATACTGATCAGGTAAAAGAGAAAGTATTTTTTTATTATATCTGTCCCCGGGTTCAATTAATGCTCCTGTAAACTCCTCCAGCAGGGTACCTATTATCCTGAATCCCGCAATCTCAATCTCTACTACAGTCCTGTGTGAATATATCTTATCAAACGAGATATCCCTGACTCTTTTAATTGCAGAGAGCTGTCTTTTTCTGACAGATCCTATCAGAGTGCCTGAAAAACAGCCATTTAATATGTCATGGTAATTTTCTTTGAATGCAAAAATGCTTTCGCAGACCAATTTATTGATTACACCTGCCCGCAGGAAACTAACCTGTTCATTTTTATCAGTAACTTTTTTTAAAGTATCATTAATCAATTCTATCGTTTTTTTATCCTCAACCTCATCATAAAAACCCATATAAAGGCTTTTTACTTCCTTATAGCTAAGAATACCCAGTTTACACGCATCTTCAAGATCCATTATCTGATAACATATATCATCAGCAGCTTCAACAAGATAAACCAAAGGATATCTTTGCCAGGAAGCAGGTTTTTCGGATATACGTGTTATCTGTAGCTCTGATGCTATCATTTCATACTGTTTCTTCTCACTCTGGAAAAATCCAAATTTCTGTCCGGCCGCAAGCACAGATTCATAAGGATATTTAACTATACTGGCTAAACTTGGATATGTAAGGGCAAATCCTCCGGGCCTCTTCCCCCTGAACTGATGTGTCAGCAGGCGAAAAGCATTGGCATTTCCGTCAAACCGGGCAAAATCATTCCATTCTCCTTCAGAAAGATGACTTTTAAATTCTCTGCCAGCCCCTTTTTTGAAAAATTCGGCAATAGCTGCCTCGCCTGAATGGCCAAAAGGAGGGTTCCCGAGATCATGGGCAAGACAAGCAGTTGAAACTATGGTGCCAATTTCAGATATATAATCTGTCTCCGTTAATTTGTCGGAAATCTGTTCAGCCAGCAGGTTGCCGAGCGACCTTCCCACACTGGCCACTTCCAGACTGTGAGTTAGCCTGTTATGTACAAAAATATGCTCCGGCAAAGAAAAAACCTGTGTTTTATTCTGCATTCTTCGAAAAGGCGAAGAAAAAATAATACGATCATAATCTCGTTGAAACTGTGTTCTGTCACCTGTCCCTGTCGCAGACTTCCACTCCTCCATCCCAAGCCTTTTAGCTGAAAGCAATGAATTCCAGTTCATTTTAAAGTATATATGTTGAATATTTATTTACCTCCTTTGCCAATTCTTTTGCACGATTATTTGTAACCTGATCCAGCTTATCCCAAAATCCCGGGCCATGATTTTTAACTTCTGTGTGAACCAGCTCATGCAATAGAATGTAATCAATCAACTCATCAGGCAATTTCATCATCTGTATATTCAGGCTGATATTATTCTTTGAAGAACAACTGCCCCACCTGCATTTATTATTTCTCACAGTTACCCCCTTATAAACAAAATTATGCTTCCCGGCAAGCTCATTTAACCTTTGGGGAAGTATGCGCCTGGCTTCAAAACCATACACACGGGTTAAGACATTATTGATTATTTGCCGGCATTCGCCTGAAATGAAATCTTCAAGAGTTATTTTTATCGTTTTTCCGTTTTTCTCTATATCACGCTTGCCACCCAAAGCGAAATGAATAGTATGTAATTTTGTTTTCAAAACCGACCCGTCATTATAAATATTCTCCTTCACGGCCAGCCGTTGCTGCTGTCTGATTATCCACTTCTCATTCTTTGCAAAAAAGTTCATTACATCCTTTTCCTTAGCAGGATATGGAAAAGACACTAAAACTGATTTATCAGGCTTTACACTTATTTTCAACCTTTTAGACCTTCGATTCCGAAAAAAAGTTACTGAACCTATACTATTATAATGAACAACTTTAGTTGACATCTTCTTTTTAGGAACAAAGATATTATATTAATTAAGAACATTATAAAATAAAATATATCAATTACGGCCCGATTTTTGATTAAAAAGTTCACATTAGTTTTATAAACAAATACAAGAATTTTTTAATTTTGCTGATCCAAAATCAGGTAGCATTAAATTATAGATTAAAAAAGTAAAAAGATAAGATAATACAAAACACAATATAATTGCTGCCATTTAAGGAAATTATACTATGGTAATAAAAAAACATGTTCTGGTTTTTTTCATCGTTGCACTTGCTCTGGTCTCGGTTGCAGCCATTGCCTATTTTTTTCAGCTGTTTGTCCCTGATACTTTGAAAATCGGGAACTATTCAACAGATGTAATTGACAGGGGACAGGTAATTTCCGCTATTAATGCAACAGGCATTGTTGAATCGGAAAATGAAGTACTGGTTTTAAGTCCTGCCGCAGGAATCATTCAGTCTGTTCTTGCCGAACCGGGCACACGCGTGCAAAAAGGAGAAATTATTCTTCAGTTAAATAAAGAGGAAGTTATAGACCAGATAGAAAACCTAAAAGACCAGTTGGAAGTCAGATGCAATAATCTGGAGCGTACCCGTTTGAATGCTCAAAGCACACGCCTTGATCTCGAATATAATGAAGAAGTAAAGAAACTAAAGATCACTTCTCTTCAGTCACAGCTGGCGGATCAAAAAAAACTTCTGGAAGTAGGAGGTATATCTCCTGCAAGAATAGCTCAGACCGAGCAGGAAATAACCCTGGCAAAAAAAGACCTTGAAACCATGGTAGATAAAAATTCAATACGTCTGAAGCAGCTTGAAGCTGAAGAAGAAGGATTACTGCTTCAAATCAATATGCAGCAAAAAGAACTTGAAGAAAAAGAAAAACTTCTCGCTAAAATGACCATAAGGGCGCCTTCATCAGGTATTATTCTTTCAGTTTCAGGACATGAAGGAGGAAAAGTGAGCCGGGATAATCTTTTGGTAAGGATGTCCGATTTAACGTCATTCAAAGTAAGCGGCTCTGTTGAAGAGCAGCATGCCAAACAGCTGAAGACCGGTAATAAAGTACTTGTAAATATAGATGAGGAACAGCTTGAAGGCACTGTAGGGAATATCACTCCTTTGGTAGAAAACAGCAAAATACAGTTTAACGTTCACCTGAAGGAAAGCAGTCATCCAAAACTCATTGCAAATCAACAGGTTCAACTTCAAATAATCAATAACTTAAAAGAAAATACCCTGCGAATCAAAAAGCAACCGGATTTTGAAGATAACAAAAACATAAATTTATTTGTGATCAGGGGAAATAAAGCCGAAAAACAAGAAGTAACCCTGGGTATTATCGGAAATGAATATTGTGAAATTCTTTCGGGATTAAACCAGGGGGATGTTGTAATAACTGAAGGAATAAATGCATTAAAACATCTTGATGAAATTGATATCGAATATTAAACCCGCATAAAATGAGAAAGGTAACTTTACTAATTCTGTCGGGTTATTTATTATTCATAAACCCGGTATTCTCACAAAATGATACTTTAAGATATAATCTGAATTTAGATGAAGTAATAGATATGGCACTCATGCAATCCCCTTCCTCTAAATACATTCAAAATCAGAATGTTAACTATTACTGGCGATACAGAAATTTTAAAACGCGATTCAGGCCCCAGTTAACACTGGCAGGCGACCTGCCCAATTATACCAATACTACCCAGCCAATTACACAGCCCGACGGAAGTATTGAATTTAAACAGGTATCTAACCTGGCTGCATCTGCCAATCTTTCACTGAGCCAGTCTATTCCCCAGCTCGGCACCTATATATATGCCAGCACATCAGCCCATGGCATTCAAAACCTTAATAAAAATGAGATCGGTTTTTCCGGAAGTCCTTTTGTTATAGGTTTTACCCAGCCCCTTTTTGCATATAACTGGATGAAATGGTACCGTAAAACAGAACCAATGATATATGATGAAGCCCAGAAACGTTTCGTTGAAGATATTGAGGAAATTGCTTTACGGACAACCTACCGGTTCTTTGATTATTTAATGGTGCAAACCGATTATAATCTTGCAAAAAGCAACCTGAAAAACAGCCAGGATAACCTAAAGATCTCACAGACAAAAAAGGAACTGGGACAAATATCGGAAAATGATTACTCCCGGATTGAACTTTCGGTTTTGAATGCCCAGAAAGCATTGAACCAGGCAACAATGGAACTTAAAAATGCTGATTTTGAATTAAAAAGATACGTGGGTTTAGAGCAATCTGCCATAATAGACTTAGAAATACCACTGAATATTAAACTTTTTAAAATAGACCCTGAACTGGCGCTTGCCAAAGCAAAAGAAAACCGTAAAGAAACAACTTACTACCAGAGAAGGCTGATAAGTGCAGACAGGGACCTGGCAGAGGCAAAAAAGAGCACAGGGCTCAACACTACTCTAAGGGGCAGCTTCGGACTTTCCAACAGTGCAGAAGATTTCCTGGATGTTTACAAAAAACCTGAAAAAGACAGGATGCTGCGTATATTCCTGAGCATACCCATCCTTGACTGGGGAAGGTCTGCTTCCACTGTAAAACTTGCAGAATCAGAAAGGGAACTTACAATTTACGATGTAAATAAAGATATGGAACAGTTCGACCGTGAGGTTATTGTCCAGATAGAACAGTTCAGCTTACTGGAGGACCAGCTTAATACAGCAGAAGAAGCGGATAAGGTGGCTGAGAACGGATATATGATCGCTCTAAGAAAATTTCAGAATGGTGAGCTCAGCATTACTGATCTTAATATTGCCCTCCAGGAACGCGAACAGGCAAAGCGCGATTATATAAGAAGCATACGCAGCTATTGGATAGCATATTATAATCTGAGAATGTTAACCCTGTACGATTTTGAAGAAGGTCATAATATAACCTATGGAAATCCTATGCTTGAAGAGGAAGTAGACAGGTTAATGTTTTAAAATCTGTGGAGCATACCGGAATCGAACCGGTGACCTCTTGACTGCCAGTCAAAATGTATCGCTATTTGTGATTTTATCGCTCAATATCAAGTATTGCTATATCT
>CAZIOB010000107.1:0-18412 GCA_964540755.1 uncultured Prolixibacteraceae bacterium
CAAAACCACTTATAATAGAATAATTTAGGCTATAACAAAGATACATTATATCGTTATAAAGAGCTTTTTGACAGCTCAATATCTATAATTATTAATAGCTTCGGAGGTATACAGAGATCTATCATATACCCTGAAAATTTCATCATCATCTTGCCGAAAGTATCAACCCTTTTAATTGGTTGTCCGCCGGAATTCAAAACCTCCCGCATATTTTCCGAATTATACATATAACTCAGAAAATATATTTGTTGCCTTTTAAACTTTAAGCAAAAAAATATAGTTATCCCGGTATTTCCTGACTATACAAAAATCATGAACATAGTAATCTTCTGTACATCAATATCTTTTTTTAACTTCTCATAAATCAATATATTTACCAAGTAAAAATCTCTTTCTGTCGGGATACCACAATATCGTTTTACCGTGAAACTCAGTAATACTGGGATATGTACCGATCTCGGCAGTCATTTTGGGTGGAACGGCAATATCATTGGTGTTAAGTATTTCAACAGGCCGATCGAACCATATTGGTTGTTTGGCATTTTTCATAAATTGGCCAACAGCATAATATGTGGGATTACGAATAATATTCGCAACATTTATTTTCCAATTTTTATCAGATTGGTCATAGCCGAGCCTTTTCCCCTCATTATTATGAAAGATAAGAATAAACTTCCCATTGCTTAGTTTGTATAACGGACAAGGAGACATTGGATGTTTTATACCTTCACCGCTATCCCGATACCTTAACATTTGCGGCTCATTCCATGTTTTGCCATTGTCTGCCGATACAGAATAGTATATATAACCCGACATATTTCTCATTACAGTAAATAATCTTCCATCGGGTAGCAAAACAACGGCAGGCTCCTGGGCAACTGACATATGCGGATAGACTGAATTTTCTACTTCCAGTCCTTGGTCATTCTCCGGGTACCATTCTATTTCAATATCTGCCGGTTCAGAATTATCATCAATATTTATAAAACGCATGAAATAGCATCGACTGTCAGAGTTAACCCAGTTCTTCTCACTCTTCATTACAGAATTTGAAGTTGTTAGAGTGTATCCTGCAAACCATTTCTCCTTACTATCTTTTATTGGTTTCTGCCATACGATCCAGTTTTTGGGATATTTCTTATCAGGATTATCATATTTTGATCGCGGCATGTCAATCTCCTGTGGTTCTGTCCAGTTATATCCGTTATCATCTGAATAGATGCATCCCATTGTACCGCTTCCCTGGCGATTATTATCATATATCTCTGTCTCTTTTGTATAAAAAACATAGATCCTGCCTTTTGACGAAACTACAGGAAATCCCCAGCTTGCCTGCAATCCCCCTTTCCCATACCTGGCTCCTGCAAGGTACTTCGGAGGTGACCAGTTTTCGGCATCTTTGCTGCGGGCTAATACTAGGTGATTGTTCCCTTTTCCCTCAACAGAACTTTGTGTCCATAAAGCAATCAATTCATCGCTCTTCGGAGCTTTAAAAACAAGAAAATGCTCATTGTCACCATTATAAATACCAGATCCTGTTGGTAAAAAGACAGTAATATCAGGATCACTCCTCTTCCACTCTATATCGGGATCGCCCAGCGGGATATCCTCCCCGTATTTTCCAAAAGGATAGCCATATTTTATCAATTCATCACGACTGAAGAGATGCTTGATTTCATATTTCTTTACCTGATCGCCTTTCTGCCCGCAACAAGCAAGGTAATTCCCGATTGCTTCCGAGGTTGTCAGGTACCTGTCATATATCCGTAATATTTTTATATACCCGTCGATATCAGGCGCTACCCTCAGTTGCCTGCTGCCATTCACATTACTGATCCCTTTATCGAACCATGACCAGCCTTGCAATCTATATCTTCCTCCGTCACACAGCTTGCCGTTCACAACTGAAGTCAGCAGATTTGCACGGCCATCGACGATAAACACAATGTGATTTTCACCTGTTGTTATCATTCCCGGATCAGTATCAAGAGAATCACTTATATCACCGTCATTTAAAATCAACTCGAACGTCCTTTCGGGCGTCATTTCAATCTTTAAGCCATTACCCTGAGAATCAGTATTGTCTAACAATATCTGTCCGATTCTTAATTCATTAATATTTGCTAATAGCTCA
The DNA here is from genome assembly GCA_964540755.1 of uncultured Prolixibacteraceae bacterium. Classification (GTDB taxonomy): domain Bacteria; phylum Bacteroidota; class Bacteroidia; order Bacteroidales; family Prolixibacteraceae; genus JAAYJR01. The sequence goes on from CAZIOB010000107.1 coordinate 2,135, forward strand.
ATTGAAAACGAATTATCTTGTAAAGATGGAAATTCCGGGAAATTCAGGTCGGACTGTCCGGAAATATTATTTTTTTCAAGTAAAAAGCCTTTCCTTGTTACTTGTCCTTTTGTTCCCTGTTTCCATAACTCTTCCAGTAAGTTCCTGTCTATCTCATGCACTCTGGCCACTGTTTTCTGAGTTTCTGTTATCCAAAACTTCCCATTTTCTTCTATCATATCAGGATAACTCATACCCCTTAGTTCCGGAGGGCCATATAGTAAAACTTCAGGCTGTGACCAATATATTTTACCGTCTTTTTCAATCCCGCCAGATATCCAAACAGGATTGCGGTGCCCTTTATATCCTTTTATATTGTTATTGTGATGCCATAAAAGATATTTACCTTCAAATGTTTTAAAAACACGGGGACAAGCTCTTGGATTCTTTACCACCCTTCCATCGGCATATTGAATATATTCCGGAGTGCTCCATGTTTTTCCATTATCATTACTGTAAGCATTTGCCGGGTACCCTTCACTTGTCCTGTAAGAACAATATAAATCACCATTATTCAGAGGCACAACATTATGTTCCTCCTGAGTCACTCCAAGAGGCGTGTAACTGATACCTATATTACCTTCCGGTAAAAGTTCCCAATTAAGTTTGGAGACATCTTTTTCGTAATTGATATTATCCGATCTATATAAAAATCCTTCACCCATATCCTGCGGATGAATTCCCATCTTTGTAAAGGAGAAAAACATAGAATTCTCATGTGAAAAGGGTTTGGAGATACCCCAGAAAAGCTGTACCTCACCATTCCATGGATTTATATAGTCGAGAGTTGTTTTTCTCATGGGTATTCTGTGACGGTCCGACCAATTACGGCCGTTGTCATCCGAATACTTAAAACAGTACCATCCCAATTCGGTATTATGACGTAGCGGCTTACCATCCGGATAGCTATCAATCTTATCACCATTGAAAGTATAAAAAACATAAATCCTTCCGTATGGGGTAACATAGGGTATGCCCCATGATGAAGGAGGAGCATCAGATTCTTCAATATTTATCAAAGGTGACCAACTCTCTCCCTTATCTGAACTGATAGAAGCAACCATATGCTGACCTTTCTGGCTTTCAGTTCCCGGGCCTGTTGTCATCACACATACCCAGTCGCCGTTTTTGGCGACAACCACATAAGGCTGATCGGCATAATTTTCATCAGGAATGATACTCAGTGCATTATCTATATTCCTCCAGTCATCTCCTTGTGAAAAAGTATCAAAAGAAAATAAACTAAAAAGAGATAACATAAATAGACGAAAAGAATGTTTTAAAAAATTATTCATAGGAATACTTGTTTACAATAATTAATTCACTTTTCAATATATTTTCCCCACAAATATGCGGCATCATCAAGGCCATCAACTACTGTTATAATTGCTAGTCCCTCCGGGATAAGATTTTCAAACAGCCAATTAAGGTCCTTTTCACTTATCTCACCCCAAATAATCAATGGCTTTTTCGCCATTATTTTTCTATAAACAGGCTCCAGGGATTCAGCCGACGGTCCACCGCTGTCAATATGTAACTCAAGGGCTGTAAAATTCATCTCCAGATATTGTTCATATGGGAAATAGCCATTGGAATGCTGGTGCATGATACACCCGTCAAATGCATTAACTATCTTTTCATCCCACGGTCTTATAAAAGAATCATACATATCAGGAGATAAAAGCGCCGCAGCATCTTCCTGGTGCCAGATTGTTCCTTTAGGGGCCCAAACATTATAATAAAAAGAGCCAATACCCCCATTAAATTCAGGAATACGATCAATTTGCAATTTACCGAACCTTATCCAGAAATCTGTAAGTTTTTCGGCAACAGCCTTTATCTCATCAGGTTTCTCAAACATAGCAAATACAAAATTCTCTCCCCCGTAAAGGGCTGAAAGAAGATCTGAAATTCCCCTCATCCGCGTTGTGCCAAAAGGATACCGTCCATTACTTCTTACTGCTCCCTTTTCTATGAATTCAACAGCCTTTTGTACCCAAATATTATCCATTGAAAATTCATGGATATCCTTAATACCTTTAAATAGCGGTATAGATTCTGCATGAATAGAGCCCGAGTAATAATCACTTAAAATTATAGGACAACCCAATGCTGCTTCTAACCATGGTATCCCCCAATATATACTCGCACTCCATATAAAATCCCCTCCACACTCTTCATGTTTTTCGAATAAATAATCAAAGTCATCCAGATAACTGTCAACATTGAAATGATCCGGGATAAGATTAATTCTTTCCGGGATAGACCTGCCGGCAGGATATCTGAGCACAGGATATTCGCTCCCATAAAAAAATCCAAAAAGAGGTCTCTCGTTTTCTTTTTTATAAAACGATTTAAACTGTTTTACCCTTTCATTTATACTTTTATATAACTTATTATTCATTTCTTTTACTATCCTTTCTCTCATAACGATGATTACCAATTATTTCAGTATTCATCAACGGCCTGTTATATAATCTCAGACCAGTAACAAGTCCTTTTGGCCTGATCTGACCGCTTACCGGATCACCCAATTCTATGTCATTAAAAGAGATTTTTTGGAGATCAGCTTCATAGCGTGACCATCCATACTGTCTAAAGTTTCTTCCGTTGCATACTGTTTCGTCGACTACAAACTGTATTATTTTCGGACCATTGTCAACTGTCACTGCGACACAGTGTTCACCATAAGCATTTATTAGTCCCGGGTCTGAATTCCATCTCTCAATATTACCATCATCATTGATTACTATCTCAACAGAACCAAATTCAGCTGTTTGAATAGTAATCAGTTTATCGTCCGCTACTTGTGACCTGAACAATATCTGTCCCTGATTTATGTCTGCCAGTTTAATTCTAAAATCGAATGTAAATCCTTTTTCATATTGGCACGTTTTATCCTTAGATATGGTAAGCACATTATTTGGTTGCACATCATTATGATCCCATTCTGCTACCAGATTCTCCTGAGCTATAGCCTTTCTACCGAATTGTGACCAAATAATATCAAAAAATCCATCTGGTACGGCATGGCAGCGTGCATCCTCTTTATTTGTTTCAGTTACCCAGTATTTACCATCCTGTTCAATCAGGTCGGGATAGCTCATTCTGATTTCAGGCTCCTCCTCATATAATAATATTTCAGGCTGACTCCAGATGATCCTACCGTCTCTTTCTATTCCACCACTTATCCATGCGGGATTTCGCGACCTAAAATCTTTACCTCCGTTATTATGATACCAAAAAAGGTATTTCCCGTTTTTGCATTTCCATATCCTCGGACAGGCCCTTGGATTTTTCAGTTTTATACCATTTGAGTATCGTGGCGGCACCGGAAGTGTCCATGATCTGCCTCCGTCATATGAATAAGATTCAGCCGGATGGCCTGATACCGTTCGATGCATACAATAGACTGAACCATTATTCATCTGGAAAATATTCTGCTCGGAATTTATTGGTCCTAATGCTTCATTTTTCAGTCCGTCTTCAGATAACGGCAAATTAATCCAATTCAATTTTGAAACATCTTTTTCTGAATTTATATTATCACACCTGAAAAACCACCCCTCACTATCATCAAGTATATATTTACCAATTTTCGTAAAAGCGAACATCATTCCGGTATCTACATCCACTGGTTTGCCAATACCCCACATAATCTGTACTTTTCCTGCCCAGTCATTAACCAAATCAACATTGGTAGTGCGTACATCAAGTCTGTACCTGTCCGACCAGGTCTTACCCTCATCATCCGAATACTTATAACAATACCATCCCAACATATCTTCCCTTATATTTTTTCTATCGCCCAGACTATGAATTTTATCACCGTTATAATCGTAAAAAACATAGACTCTCCCATAATCAGTAAGATATGGCATTGCCCATGAGGCAGACTCTTTTCCCGGCTCTTCAATCCTGACAACATCCGACCATGTTTTACCGTGGTCTTCACTTATGCAGCTTACGATATGCTGTCCATCACTTCCTTCATGTCCTTTATTAGTTGTAAATACACACAGCCATTTACCATTATCCAACACTACTACATAAGGCTGGTCGCAATAACCGTTAGTATATATAGAAGCCCCGTTTTTGGCATTTCGCCAATCGTCACCCTTTCCAAAAAGATTATACACAAAAAGGATATTCAAACTTACAATCAGGCAGATAGCTATAATAAAAATATTAATCTGCCCATACTTAACTTTTTTTAATTTCATTATATTTACACTTTTATTATCGTGATTATCAATCTGAATCATTTGATTTTCTTCATTATATTTAATCACCTTATTCCTTCCATCTTTTCTTTTCTAAAACTTTTATCTCTTTCCACGACTCTTCATAATCTGTCATTACATCATTAAACCAGTTATCCCATGATTTTGTAAGCTCTGCAACTATTTCCGGATATTTTGCTGAAAGATCATATCTTTCTGAAGGATCTTTTATGAGATTAAAAAGTTGCGGCGATAATGGTTGAGCTTCTTCCCATAAAGGTATTACGGTATCACACGGCATCTCCCAATGCGGCTCGGTAGCTCCTTTCCAAACAGGAGGACCATCTATACTTTCTTTTTTCATAGTTTCCGGTATCCCCGGCCAATATAATTTCCACTTTCCTTTAATAACAGCAGCATCAGAATGAGCAACCGGATAGTATCTGTTTTTCTGAAAATATATTGACCTGTCAACCATCTCATCTTTATCATAATTCGCTTCGGTTATTATTTGGGAAATATTCTCTCCGTCTGACTGTTCAATGATCTCTATGCTACTACCGGCAAGGCTCAAAAGTGTCGGTAGCCAGTCGCAGCCATGAACAGGGATGGTAATAATTTCATTTTGTGGAACTTCACCGGGTCATGAAACTATTGCGGGAACTCTGATCCCTTCTTCAAGAACGATACTTTTAGTACCTGAAAGTCCTCCCTGGAAACGATAATCATCGCCTATATTCCTTGCACCATTATCACTGGTAAAAACAATAATTGTACTATTGTTTAATCCCAGTTCTTCAAGCTTATCAATAACCATTTTTACCCCGGTATCCATAGATTCGATCATTGCATACAGGGTAGCCACTTTATCATTTAATTTCCCCTTGCCCCTATTAAGATATTTCTGAATAAGACTGTCAGGTGCTTGATAAGGAATATGGGGCGCGTGATGAGATATAAACAAGAAAAAGGGATTATTTCTGTTATTTTCAATAAATTCTATCGATCCCTCTGTAATAACATCTGTTAAATATCGCCCGTCGGCAGGAACATTTTTCCCATTAAGATCAAAATTCCAGTCCCAGTAATCCTGGATACCATTTAAAAATCCAAAATAATGATCGAATCCTCTCTTATTAGGATGATACTGTAAATCGTAAAGTCCATTATGCCACTTGCCGACCATACCAGTAACGTATCCTTCTTTTTTGAAAAAATCTCCCATAGTATCAAAAGATAAGGCTATCCTGTCAATTGCCCTGTTTGATGATACATCAATGGCGCCAGTGCGGTAATTATACATTCCTGTTAATATAGCAGCCCTTGCCGGCGCACAAAGGGGCGAGGGACTGTAATAATTTGTAAAACGAATCCCGCTATTGGCCAATTTATTAATTGCCGGAGTCTCTAAATAAGGATTTCCGTAACATTGAAGGTCACCGTAACCCAGATCATCAGCCAAAATAAAAATAATGTTTGGCTTCTGTGATTCACTATTTTTTGCCGGTATGCAACCGGACATCAATACACATAATATTAAACTACCTAGTACCGTTCTCATTTTTTTTAATTAATACCATTTCATGGCCTTTTCCTTCGTAGACACCAAATAATTATTTAGAGCTTCAGAGGTATATAAAAACCTGTCATATACCCTGAAGATTTCAATCCTTCCTTTAAAATCATTTAAAAAGCTAACTTCTCGTTTTCCGTTAACATCATACATATAAGGATTAAACCGGGCATAACCAAAAGGACGCTCACCCCCATCCCACAAATCCCCGTTAATTATAAAAGTCAGCACTTTTGGTTTTGCATCTACATTTATTACAATATGATTTGATTCATTGGGTTTAATGATACCCTTACCAGAAGACCAGATCAAAGGAGTTCTGCCATCATCCATTATAAATTCCAGGGTACCTGAATCCAAAATGCTTATTACCAGTCCGTTTCCGGCAAATTTTGCATCAGTCCCATAGCCGGTTGTTTTTTCCCGGCGTGTATCCAATAAAACCTGATCATTTTTAAGTTTGGAAACCTGAATTTTGAGTTCTATCGAAAATCCTTCTCCCTTTGATAAGTTTCCAAGATACGGCATGTTGAATATTTTTCCCTTTTCACACAATTCTCCGGTAAGTTCCAATACCAGTCCTTTTGTAGTATTAACAGGATTTTCGCCCTGGCTCCAAAGCATTTGAAGGTATTCATCAGGTATCTGATGTATACGGGCAATGGTTTTTTGAGTCTCTGTAAAATAATAATTACCCCCATCCTCAATCCAGTCAGGATATGAAATACCATGAGAATAATCCATATCATAAAGGAATACTTCGGGCTGGCTCCAGTAAATATATCCGTCTTTTTCTATACCTCCGGCAAGCCAGGTAGGATTCCTGTTTCCCAAAGGATGACTAGCATAATGCCGGGCACCATTATTATGGAAGAACATTGCATATTTTCCGTTTTTGAATTTATAAATTTTATTTAAACACCGTGGCTGCTTCATGGTCTTGCCCCCTGGAGTATACGTTGCCCATTCGGGTGTGGACCAGGTATGTCCGTTATCGCGACTATAAGTATGCACATTATGCCCCCTGTTGGTACGATATACACAATATAAACTTCCATCGTTCATAGACACAATATTGTGCTCATCTGCTACCTTTCCTTCAGGAGGTAATAATCCTTTATCACCCTCTGGCAGCGTCTCCCATTTTATCTTTTCAGGATCATTTTCAGTCAAGATATTAGGACTGTATAAAATAGCTCCGGAACCGGATTCCATAAAACCATTCCCAAAGTTACCCACTTTTGACAAAGGCAAATAAACACCTCCTTTATGAATTATAGGTATGGCAATACTCCACCAAAATTGTATTTTGCCGCCATAAATATTATTCCTGTCTATTTCAAAATTCCTTATAGGCACTTCATAGCGTTTCTCAGACCAGCTATAACCCCCGTCATCCGAATATTTCATCATCATCTTACCGAAAGTATCAACCCTTTTAATAGGTTGTCCGCTGGAATTCAAAACCTCCCGCATATTTTCCGAATTGTATGTATAAAAGACATAAATTCTTCCCGATGGAACAATTAGCGGATTAGCCCAGGAAGCTTCAGGTCCAGTTGCCGGTTCAACATCAACAAGCGGACTCCATGTTTTTCCCTTGTCTTTACTGATCGTTGACACAACATGCTGACCCGGTTGTCCCTCGTGTCCTGCTCCCGTTGTCATGACAACCACCCATTCACCCTTATGATTAACAACGGAATAAGGTTGATCACAATACTCTTCATCAGGTATAACACTTATTGCATTTTCAATATTCCGCCAGTCTTTTTGTTGGGAATAAATATTTGTACTAATAATCAAAAAACAAGTACATAATAATACACATGTAAATATGAAAATTTTTATCCTACCATTTGCAGAAAAAATTTTTATGAATATTCTTAATTTTTTCATTTTATTATCATTTAAAATTTATCTCAAAAATCCTTATTTGCTAAGCGAAATCACATCTATATATTTAAAATTCCAAATATCTTTTCATTAATCATAAATACTTATTATTTAACCAAATATGGATTTTTTTTACTGTTTTTAACATTAGCGCCACCTGGTCCCCAATCTTCCAACCCAAAAAGCTAGTAGCAACAAAAATTTGTTTGTAATTTCAATTTTTTGTTTCATAATTTAAAATTTTAGTTTAAAGTGTAATGCAAAAACGTTTTAGCATTAAGAAAAAAACTAAATGTCTTTTCTCTCAATAAATTTTGCTGAATAAACAGTTTTACTTTTTATTTTATCTATTCTTTTATTATTAATTTCATCAATTAAAATTCTGACACTTTCGGCTCCCAATTCCTCAATAGGTTGTGATAAGGAAGATATGGGCGGATGTAATAATTTATAAAAAGGATTATCATCAAAACAAATCACTAAAATTTGTTTTTCAGCATTCATTTCATAAAGAGTTTGTATTCCCGGCAATGCTGTCCGAGTAGTTTGGAAATAGAGGGAATCGATTTTCTGTTCCCTGACCAAGTATTCAATATGTTTTTTTATAATTTCATAATCCAATGCAAGGAAAGGCACTTCAGGTACAATTTTATCATCAAATCTGATTCCGTTATCTTTCAGGGCCGCTTTATAACCATTTAACCGTTCTTCCATATGAAAAAATGAAGTTTGATAAGAAAAGGTTGCAATCCGCTTCTTTCCTTTTCTTACTAAATAGGACACTGCATCATATGACGACTGCCAATTGTTCATTATCACATAGTTAGTATCAACATCAGGAAAATATCTATCAATTAAAACAAATGGCACACGTTTAAGAGACAACTGTCTTATCTTATCTTCAATGCCGGAAGTAGCAGCTATTATCAATCCGTCTACTTTTAAGTTTAAAAATGTATCAATAACTTCATTACATCTCTCATCTTTTTCATCTGTTCCTGCGAAAAATAATTTATATCCATATTTTAATGCTTTTTGTTCAACATTTCTTGCCAGTTTAATGAATAATGTATTTGAAAGATCGGATATTATAAAACCAATTGAATTAGTCTTGCCCCTCCTTAATCCGCGCGCAAGAATGTTCGGTTTATAATCAAGTTCTTTTGCGGTAGCCAATATATTTTTCTCCATTTCCTCACTTATACGGTTCTCAGATGCCTTACCGTTTAAAACAAGAGAAACAGTTGAAACCGAAACTCCAACTATATTTGCAATGTCCTTGATTGTAACAGTCATTTTATACAATTATTTCGCTAAAATAGATACTTAAAATCTTATATCCAATATAAATATATATGTTATAAAACATCAAATGAAATAATTTACTGATTAACAGTATTTTACATTGCTAAATCTATTTAGCATTTATAAATAATTATATTACATAAATCATTTTGAAACGTATTAATATGCTGGCAAACAGCATATTAAATTTATTAAAGATTTATAAATGTTAATGATTCGAATCTATAAATAATGTTAAAAAAATAAAAATGAAATTGTCCCATTTTCTTAATAGTCAGTTCATTATTTTTGAAATACGCTGCAAATCAATACTTAATAATCACATTACTCATTGTAAATCAAAAAAAATATTTATTTTTGCTAAAACGTTTATATATTTTTTATCAAATAATTATAAGTTTAAATGATATAATACTTTTCTCTGGATCGGAGTATATGGAATAAATCATTTAAAAACGATAAGTATCTCATTTGAAAACCGGTAAATATAAAACCAATGAAAAAATTTGCAAATAATTCTGTTTCATTTCTGTTGGCAGTACTTTCATTGATAATGTTTTTACAGGTTCTCTTTAGATATGTATTTAATAATTCACTTACATGGAGCGAGGAGCTTGCAAAATTCATTTTTATATGGATAACATTCTTGGGTGCAGCTATATGTTTCAGGGACAGAATACATTTAAAAGTAGATTTATTAATGAACAGGTTGCCGGATAAATATAAAGTATTAATGGAAATATTGAATACAATACTGGTAACTGTTTTTGGCGGTATTATTACAGTTATTGGTTTTCTCTGGGTAATAAACGTTTCCGGTACTTTAAGTCCGGCCATGGGATTACCTTTAAATATAGTCTTTTATGCTGCATTGCCGGTTTCTGCCGGCTTTACTTTTATATATGGATTGGCACGACTCAGAAGGGAAATAAAAGAATTTAAATCACGATCGTAATATGCTTTTTTTAATTATATCAATGCTAATATTGCTGGTTCTGGGTGTCAGGATTGCTTATGCCTTAGGTATCAGCTCACTGATATACATTGTTTTTTTTACTGAAATATCTCCAATGGTAGTTGCACAACAAATTTCTGCAGGAGCGGATTCCATTGTTCTACTTGCGCTTCCCTTTTTCCTGCTTGCCGGAGAATTGATGAATGCAGGCGGGATCACCCGGAGACTGGTCCGCTTTGCCATGGCTCTAATTGGCAATATAAGAGGAGGTTTATCTTTCGTAGTAGTTGTTACAAATATGATAATGGCAGCTGTATCTGGTGCAGCCATAGCCAGCGGAGCTGCAGTCGGATCTGTTATGATAAGGTCAATGGAAGATAAAGGTTATTCAAAAGGTTTTTCAGGTGCAGTTAATGCAGCGGCAGCAACGGTCGGCCCTGTAATTCCTCCCAGTGTCGGCTTCATTATTTATGCCTCGGTATCCAATGCTTCGATTGGCAAATTATTTATAGCGGGAATTATACCGGGTATTATACTCGGACTGGGGATGATGATAATTTGTTATGTTATTTCAAAAATCAAAAAATTTCCGGCAGGTGAAAAAAGAAACAGCAAAGAATTAGTTGCAAGCTTTAAAGGAGCATTCTGGTCACTGATGATGCCTGTAATTATTATAGGAGGTATTATGTCGGGTGCCGTAACGGCAACAGAAGCCGGGGTTATTGCCGTTGCATACGGATTAATTATCGGGATCTTCGTTCATAAAGATATAAAATTGGTACATTTACCGACCATCTTATCTAATACGGCAAAACAGACAGCACGAATAATGTTTATCATAGCGTGTGCTTCCGCATTCGGCTGGATTATTTCCCGGGAGTTAGAGCCTCAGGTTTTTGTCAACACTATTTTGTCAGTAGCTGACCAAAAATGGATTTTTATGGTTTTTATCATTACCGTTATCGCCATCTTAGGTACCTTCATGGAAGGAGGAAGTATAATGATAATATTAACTCCATTGCTGCTTCCCGTGCTGGCCACCTTGGGTATAGATGTAGTACATTTCGGAGTGATTTTTCAGTTGGCAATAATGCTTGGACTAATAACACCACCTGTCGGAATCCTGCTTTTTGTCATTTCAGGTGCCGGTAATGTTGAAATAAAGGATATCATCCGAAATATTTGGCCGTTCTATATAGTGATATTAATAGTGATAGTTCTTTGCGTTATATTTCCGGATATTGCACTTTGGCTGATTAATATTTTGAGAGACACTATAAGTTAAATTATTAATTGATTTTGAAATTTAATGATAAGATATACTAATCGGAGCGAATTAATAAATGGAATAAGTTCCAAGATGATATGATAAATATAAAAAACAGATATATAAATAAAACTGTGCTAGTTGATTATCTTGCAAATAAAGAGGTTACGGAATCACTTTATGATTATTTTTCGGTTGATAACGAAAAGAATCTTCTGGAAAAACTCAGATGTGACTTTTACTATCTCTCTTGTCGGGATATTAGTCAAAACGAGAGTTGCCTCTCTCTTTACAAAGGACCAACACTAAATATCAACAAAAATGAAAGAAGTTGTCCTCTGGGAATAAGTTGGAAGAGAATGGTTCATGATGATAAATTCGGAGTAGATGAAACTATAAAAGGACCGCTTCAGAAAAGTATGGTTACAATAAAAGATATTCTCAGATTAGAGTTACCTAAACCGAAGTGGTTTGATTTTAGTAAACTTGCAGAAGAATATGAGCTTTTTAGTGATAAAATAATTATAGGTGGGTTATGGTCAGCTATTCATGGAGACAGTTTCCGGTTGATGGGATATGAAAATTACCTTCTTAATTTTGCTATGGATAAAGATCTTATTAAAAATCTGGTTAATAAAATGACAGATTTTTATCTGGAGATGAATATACGCTATTTTAATACTGTCAGGGATAAAATGGATATTTTTTTTATGGGAAATGATTTCGGTTCACAGTCGGGGTTGTTAATCAGCAAAGAGGACTGGTATGAAATCTACTTTGAAAACTATAAAAAGCTCATTGACTTGGCACACAGTTATAATTATAAAGTTATGGTACACTCCTGCGGTTCAATCGAACCGCTGATACAGGACTTCATAAATCTGGGTGTGGATATTATCGATCCGGTACAGATTACGGCAAAAGATATGAACCCGGAATTGCTTGCTGAAAAATATGGAAAGGATATCTGTTTTCATGGTGCCCTGGATACCCAGTCAATACTACCTTACGGTAATACCGAAGAGGCCAGATCACACGTAATTGAAACAGTCCGTACCTTAAACAGATACAAAAAATATGTTGCAGCACCGTCAAATAATTTTATGCCCGGAACACCGCCACAAAATATAGCTGTTGTATATAGTACATTAAAACAATTAAATAATACATTTCATGAATCTTAAAACAATATTTATTATTATATCGATTCTTATATTTTTTTCATGTTCCCGCGATAAGGAATATAAAGAGCTTCGTTTGGCATACGTTATGGCACCCGGAGGAACATCGCACAAAGCAGCGGAAAAATTCAGTGAATTGGTAAAACATAAATCGAATGGTAAAATCAGGGTAAAATTATATCCCAACGGCATACTGGGAAACGACAGGATTCTGGTTGAGGGACTCCGACTCAGGAGTATCGACATGATAATAGCAGGGCCGTCCATAATCGGATGGAACGCCCCTCAATTCGGGGTGATTGAAGCTCCATTTGTTTTTCGCAGCTATGAACATATGGAGAGAGTAATGCATGGAGAGATAGGCAAAGAAATAGAAGCAGCAATGTACAAGCAAAGAAAGATACATTTTCTTGCTTTCCTTCACAGGGGACCGCGTTATCTTACTACAACAAATACTATTATTAAAGAACCGGAAGACCTGCAGGGACTGAAGCTCAGGGTTCCCGAATTGCCTATTTATATAAAATCATGGTGGACTTTTGGTGCTAATCCCACTCCCCTCGCCTATTCGGATATGTTTATGGCATTGAAGCAGGGAGTAGTAGACGGACAGGAAAATCCGCTTGAAGTAATATATACAAGTCATCTCTATGAAACACAAAAATATATAATGGAAACAAAGCACTTAATTAGTTTCTATGTAGCCTCGATAGGTGACTATTTTTATGAGAAATTCACGGAACAGGAACAAAATCTTCTCACTGAAGCAGTAAACGAAGCAGCAGACTATCAAAACAACCTTGTGAAAAAATATGATGCCGAATTTAGGAAAAAACTTATTGCTTCCGGCGTTGAATTTATAGAAGTAAATAAAGAAGCATTTGAAGAACTGGCAGTTGATACTTTACCTGACCTCTTCAGGGATAAATGGGCACCAAATATTTATAAAAGAATAAAAAAATATTAGATATTGAAAAATGAGATCTACAAATAAAGTTATAGAAAAAATAAACAAAGGGAAACACTCTCTTGGTGGATGGGTAATGACAAACTCTTCTACTTCAGCAGAAATATTGGCACAGGCCGGTTTTGACTGGGTATGCATTGATGCCGAACATTCGGCTGTTTCAAAAGAAACGGCAAGTGATATCATCCGTGCAATTGAACTCCATGGAGCCGAACCTTTTGTCAGAATAAGCTTTAATGATGAAGTAGAAATCAAAAAATATCTTGATATAGGTGCTAAAGGTATAATTGTACCAATGATAAAATCTCATGAAGAAGTAAAAAGGGCTATTTCTTACATCAAATACCCGCCTTCAGGTAACCGCTCCTTTGCCTTGTCACGCTGCACAGGATACGGCGAAAACGCAGATGAATACTTTAAATATTCAAATAACAATATTTTTATTGCCATAATGATTGAACATCTAGAGGCAGTAAAAGATTTAGACCAGATTTTTTCCACTGAAGAAATTGACGCTGTTTTAATAGGACCTTACGATTTGTCAGGTTCAATGGGCATTCCCGGAAAATTTGAAGATCCAAAATTCAAAGAATTATTAAATCATATATACTCAAAAGCAAAAGAACATAATGTCACCATGGGTTTTCATGAAGTGCGTCCCACAAAAGAAAATATCAAAGCATTAATCGATCAGGGATATAAATTCATTGCCTGTGGTATCGATACTTTGTTTCTCTTTGATAAATCAAAAGAATTTTCATCGTTGATGTAAATCAGTTTCCATTACCTGCTTCTGATTTGCATTCAGACATATGGGTATAGTCAAAAATGGCATTTCGCACCTTTTAGGGATAAATTATTAAATTTTTTCTCAATTAGTTATGAGGCCGGTCTAAAAAGGCGCTTCGCGTCCTATTTAGACAAATTTATTAAATTTATTAAACTGTTTTACAATTAGTTATGAAAAAGATAAAGATTTTATAAATAAAAATTTTTATTTTGTAACATTTATCAAAAAAAGATTTACAAAAGGTGGTTAGAAATATAAAAGAATAAAAATGAAGGTAATACTGCAAAAAGATCTTTTTGAAAGAAGCAAAACGATTTTTGAAAATGCTACCCGTGAGAATGGTATTGAATTTTTTATTACTGATCCTCTTGATGAAAAAACCATGCTTCATCATCATGAAAAGGGTATAAAATGTTTCGTAATAGGATCTGAAGCCTATTCACGGGAATTATTTGAAAAAATTAGAAAGGGATCAGCTATCATAAGATATGGTATCGGATACGATGCGGTTCCTGTTGATATCTGCCGGAAAAGGAAAATTAAAGTAGCTTACACTCCCGGAACGCTCACAGAATCGGTAGCTGAACACACCTTTGCCCTCCTTTTTGCTGTTGTCAGAAAAATACCTGAGCTTCACAATTCAATGATGTCAGGAAAATGGAAAGGGGCACCGGGATTAGAATTGGCAGGTAAAACCATTGCTATTCTGGGATTCGGGGCAATAGGCCGGACAGTTGCACAAATTGCAAAATATGGATTCACAATGAAAGTCACGGCATATGACATAAGGAAAATTGATAATGAAGAACCCGTTGATATCTTCTCCAATAATTTTAAAGTAATTATCAAAGATGCAGATATTGTCAGTCTCCATATGGCATCGACGAAAGAAACTGCAGGATTCATAAACAAGGAAAGAATGTCAATGATGAAAGATAGAGTTGTTTTAATTAATACAGCCAGAGGAGCACTCGTTAATGAAAATGATCTATTTGATTCACTAACAAGCGGAAAGATCTCTGCAGCAGGACTGGATGTTTACGAGCGGGAACCTTATAAGCCAGTTAACATGAAAAAAGATCTAAGGAAACTGCAAAATGTTGTACTAACCCCCCATTGCGGGTCAAACACCAGGGAATCAAATAACCGCATGGCTCAAATTACAATAAAAAATATTTTGGCATACTACAAAAGTCCCGCAGATATGACTTTGATCCCTGAACTTTTATAATGAACCACTAAGGGGAAGAACCATGAAGTATCAAATGAAGTTAACTGTGCAATCCTATAAATTTCCAACCTAAAGATCAGGGTATTAAACCATTTTTTATATAATAAAACATCCTTTGACAAAGCTCTGAAGGATCAAGCTGGTAAAATGCCGTTTTATCTTTAAAGCCACTTCATCATATCCACCCAGAAATGCTGTCCCAGTCCGAGAGTAAATACCAGATCGCCAAGCACTCCATGCAATATTGAATTAAAAAGCACTCTTTCAGTCCTGCTGTAAACCCATGCCAGGTAAACACCTGCAATAAAAGTGAAAATTAGTGAAATTACGCTAAAATAGACAATATGCACAAAACTGAAAGCAACACCACTGGCAAAGATCAATAACCAGCGGTTCCGGAAAAGAGACCTGTACCTCATAAAAAGAAATTTTCTGAATATAATCTCTTGTCCGAATGCCGAAAAGACAGGATAAAATATCATCAGCACACCCCATATCAGTGTATTTCCTTTTGGAAGATTAAACAGGTTCTCCGGTTCAAATACCAGTACGAATCCGGTAAGGAATAAAGCAATAATTATTAATACAACTATCTGCCTAATCCACATTTGCTTTGAAATATCCAGCCTGATAAGATCCCTTAAATGAAAATCCTTCTGTTTCCTGAAATACAGGATAAGCCCGATTATTACCGGCAACACCAGTGAACTAGGATGAATGATATTGCTGTCGAAAAAAATAAACAACGGCACCCCAAAAAAAAGTATTGTAAACTCAATAACAAGAATAATTTTCTTTAGCATTCAATATCAGATTTATGTTAAGACTTGCCTCAATAATTTTTCATTTAT